>JAEWEK010000169.1 GCA_023389425.1 Pseudomonadota bacterium
GATGCAGCAGGATGGTCAGTAGCGCCACCGCGTCCTTGTTCGCCCGCACCGAATGCGGCTCGCCACCGGCCAGGTAGACCATCTCGCTCGGCTGCAAAATGGTGGTGCGCCCGTGCGCATCGAAGGCGATCTCGCCCTCCAGGCACAGCAGGCTCATCTCCCCTTCCACCCGGTGCTCGGGCAGCGGCTTGTCCCTGGGGATCACCAGGCGGATCAATTCCATGTGCTCCGTCTTGATCAACGCCACCGAGGTGAAATTGGCGATGTCGTCGGCATCGCGCCTGAGCCTGATCCGTTCCCCCGATGCCGCGTGCTGCAAAGCCATGTGTCTCTCCCTATTCCGCTTCAACCACGTTCGGCACCCCGCGCAGCCAGGTCACCAGCGCGAAGGCGTCCTTGAATCCCTGCGCCAGCTGCGGCACCAGTTTGTCCGGCGCGTTCAGCTGCAGCGGCACCTCGACCCACACGAAGTAACTCTTGAGCTTGAGGTACTCGATGAGCGGATGGTCCGGATCGAAACCCTTCGGCGGCCGCTGCAATTTTCCTTCGTCCTCGCGCAGGCTGCCGTAGGTCGCGCGCAGATGCTTATTCTTCAACATCTTGGAGAAACCCGGCGCATCGTTGACCACGTGCTCGCGGATCGCCTTCAGCCGCGCCGACGGCGGAATGTATTCGCCGGCGCCGAACAACAGCTTGCCGTCGCGCTCGATGTGGAAGTAATAGGTCGGTCCCGCGCCGTGGCTGGGGCGGCGCTTGTTGTTGGGCGCGATGCCGGCCGAGAAGTAGGTCTTGTAGGGCGTCTTGTCGGCCGCGAAACGGGTGTCGCGGTAGATACGGAACATCGCCTTTTTCGGATCGCAGCCCGCCACTTCCTTGTCGAACTTGCCCAGCTCGCGGATGAGCTCGGTGACCACCTGCTCGAACTCCGCGCGCAGGATGTCGTAGCGCGGCTTGTTCCACAGGAACCAGGGCCGGTTGTTGTTCTCGTTGAGCTCTCTGAGGAACTGGGTGAGGTCGCGCAGGTGCATGGATGTCCTTCCGTTGATGAGATTATTCGTCGGCCGGGCGCGGGCGGCGCCCCACGCTCACGTCCACCGTCGCCTCGCGGTTCTTGCGCATCACCGTCATCCGCGACTTGCCGCCGGGTTTGAGCTGGGCGATCAGGTTGAGCATCTCGCTGGTGCTGCCGACCTTCCTGCCGTCGACGTCGAGCAGGATGTCGCCCGGGCGCATGCCGGCCTTTTCGGCCGGGCCGCCGCGCACCACGCCGGCGATGATCGCCCCGCTCTGGCGCGCCAGGCCGAAACTGTCCGCCAGCTCGGGCGTGATGTCCTGCGACTCGATGCCGATCCAGCCGCGCACCACCTGCCCGTGCTGGATGATCTGCTCCAAGACCATCCTGGCCGTGGACACCGGGATCGCGAAACCGATGCCGACCGAGCCGCCGGTCTGCGAGTAGATCGCCGAGTTAATGCCGAGCAGGTTGCCGCGGGTATCGACCAAGGCCCCGCCGGAGTTGCCGAAATTGATGGCGGCGTCGGTCTGGATGAAGTTTTCGTACTGGTTGATGTGCAGGTTGTTGCGCCCCAGCGCAGAGATGATGCCCATGGTCACCGTCTGCCCTACCCCGAACGGGTTGCCGATGGCCAGCACCACGTCGCCCACGCGGGCGTCCTCCAGCCGCCCCATCACCATCACCGGCAGCTGGTCGAGCCGGATGCGGATGACGGCCAGGTCGGTTTCGGGATCGGTGCCGACCACCTTGGCGGCGCTCTTGCGGCCGTCGGCCAGCACGACATCGATTTCGTCGGCCGCCTCGACCACGTGGTAATTGGTCAGGATATAGCCGTCGGCGCTGACGATCACGCCCGAGCCCAGGCTGTTCAGCTGCTCGCGCGGCAGCTTGTCGCCGAAAAAGCGCTTGAAGAAAGGATCCTTGAGGACCGGATGGGTTTCGCGCAGCGCCTTGCTGGTGAGGATGTTGACCACCGCCGGCATCGCGCGCCCGGCGGCCTGGCGATAGCTGTCCAGCACCGGCGCGGGGCTGGCCTGCAACACGCCGGCCGAAGCCGGGCCGCTGCCCACCTTGATCTGGGTCACTGGCCGTCCCAGCCATTCCGGCCGCAGCGCCGCCACCACGGCATAGATGCCTAGGACAACGGTGACGGTCTGCGCGAAAATCAGCCAGTAGCGTTTCATGGGGGGACGGCCGCGTGGGCCGGAGCTTATTTCTTCAAGGAGTCGCGGATATCGCGCAGCAGCATGATTTCCTCGCTCGGCGGCGTCGGCGCTGCCTGCTCCTTCGGCTCGGAACGCAGGCGGTTCACCACCCGCACCATCTGGAAGATGATGAAGGCGAGGATCACGAAATTCAACAGCACCGTCAGGAAGTTACCGTAAGCGAGCACGGCACCCGCCTTCTTCGCCTCGGCCAGCGGCAAGCCGTAGGCCTGGTGGTTGAGCGGGAGATAGTAGTTGGAGAAGTCGAGGCCACCCACCAGCAGGCCGATCGGCGGCATGATGATGTCCTGCACCAGCGAATCGACGATCTTGCTGAAGGCGGCGCCGATGATGACACCGACCGCCAGGTCGATCATATTGCCCTTGACGGCGAAAGTCTTGAACTCTTGTAGCATGCCCATAAGGTCTCCTCCAGTTGGCAAGGTTGTCAATTCTGCAGTACAAATAATACCGCAAGCCATGCCCTGCGGATGGCTTCTTGCGATCCGGCCATCGGCTGAGAATGACGGTTTTTCGTTTCCCTGCACTGCGACATTCTTTTTTCTTTAGTTAAGTTGCCCATTCACATATAATTTTAGGTTGCTGGAAGCTCTTTATTGATTCTCAAGTTTCGTATTTAACGGAGTGGAGTTGGTATGAGTAATAAGAAGCAGGTCGATTCAGGCCGGCGGGGCCTGCTCGCGGCGACGTGTGCTGCGGGCGGTGTCGTTGGTGTCTCAACAGCGGGTGTCCTGGTAAGTACCTTCCAGCCGTCCGAACGGGCCAAGGCCGCCGGTGCGCCGGTGGAAGTGGACATCTCGGATGTGAAACCAGGTGAGCTGAAAGTGGTCGAATGGCGTGGCAAACCCGTCTGGGTGATGCGCCGTACGCCGGAGCAACTCGCCAGCCTGCCCAAGAACGACGACAAAGTCGCCGACCCCCACTCCGACAAGCCGTACCAGATGCCCATGCCTGAGTACTGCAAGAACGAGACCCGTTCCCGTACCGAGCACAAGGAAGTGCTGGTCGCGGTCGGCATCTGCACCCACCTGGGCTGCTCGCCGTCGCAACGCTTCACCGAGGGTCCGCAGCCCAACCTGCCGGACGACTGGAACGGCGGTTTCCTGTGCCCCTGCCACGGCTCGACCTTCGACCTGGCCGGCCGCGTCTTCAAGAACAAGCCCGCCCCGCTGAACCTGGACATCCCTCCGTACATGTATCTGTCGGATAACAAGATCCTGATCGGCAAAGACGAGAAAGGCGAGGCATAAGATGGGTACCGCATTCAAGGAGACCAAGCTGCCCGCCGAGGCACCGGCAGCCGAGAAGGCGCTGGCCTGGGTCGACGACCGCTTCCCGCTGACCAAGCTGTGGAACGACCAGTGGGGCAAGTACTACGCCCCCAAGAACTTCAACCTCTGGTACATCTTCGGCTCGCTGGCGATGCTGGTGCTGGTGCTGCAGATCGTCACCGGCATCTTCCTGACCATGCACTACAAGCCGGACGCGGGCCTCGCCTTCGGTTCGGTCGAATACATCATGCGCGAAGTCCCGTGGGGCTGGCTGGTGCGTTACATGCACTCGACCGGCGCCTCGGCCTTCTTCATCATCGTCTACCTGCACATGACCCGCGGCCTGCTGTACGGCTCGTACCGCAAGCCGCGCGAGCTGATCTGGCTGTTCGGCTTCGCCGTGTTCCTGTGCCTGATGGCCGAAGCCTTCTTCGGCTACCTGCTGCCGTGGGGCCAGATGTCGTACTGGGGCGCCCAGGTGATCGTCAACCTGTTCTCGGCCATCCCCTTCATCGGCCCTGACCTGTCGCTGTGGATCCGCGGCGACTACGTGGTGTCGGACGCGACCCTGAACCGCTTCTTCGCCTTCCACGTGATCGCGATCCCGCTGGTCCTGCTGGGCCTGGTGGCGGCGCACCTGATCGCGCTGCACGAAGTCGGCTCGAGCAATCCTGACGGCGTCGAGGTCAAGGAGACCATCGGCCCGGACGGCCATCCGCTGGACGCCATCCCCTCGCATCCGTACTACACCACCAAGGACCTGATGGGCGTGTCGGTATTCCTGCTGATCTTCTCCTCGGTCGTGTTCTTCGCGCCCGAGATGGGCGGCTACTTCCTGGAATACAACAACTTCCTGCCGGCCGACTCGATGAAGACCCCGCCGCACATCGCGCCGGTGTGGTACTTCACCCCGTTCTACTCGGTGCTGCGCGCCACCACCTCGGACTTCATGTGGGTGGTGATGATCGGCCTGGCGGCCTATGTGGTGCTGATCTGGCTGCGCTCGCGCCTGTCGTCCAGGACCAAGATGGCGATCGCGGTCGTCGCCGTGCTGGCCGAAATCGGCATGCTGCCGCAAGTGCTCGACGCCAAGTTCTGGGGCGTGGTGCTGTTCGGCTCGAGCGTGGTGATCCTGGCCGGCCTGCCGTGGCTGGACCATTCGCCGGTGAAGTCGATCCGCTACCGTCCGGACTGGCACAAGTATGTGTACGCCGTGTTCGGGATCGCCTTCCTGGCGCTGGGCTACCTCGGTACCCAGATGCCGACGCCGGCCTTCACGATGATCGCCCAGCTGTGCACCCTGCTGTACTTTAGCTTCTTCCTCCTGATGCCGTGGTGGAGCACGATGGGCACGTTCAAGCCCGTGCCCACTCGCGTGACCTTCACGCCCCACTGATCGCCGGAACCAAGCAAAAGGACAACAAGATGAAATTGCACAAGAAACTGATTGCGATGCTGGCCTTGCTGCCGGCCCTCGCATTCGCCAACGAAGGCGGCTATCCGCTGGACAAGGCGCCGGAACGGGAAAGCCTGGCCTCGCTGCAAAACGGCGCCAAGCTGTTCGTCAACTACTGCCTGAACTGCCACTCGGCCAGCGCGATGCGCTACAACCGCCTGCGCGATCTCGGCCTGTCCGAAGACCAGATCAAGAACAACCTCTTGTTCACGCAGGACAAGGTCGGCGGCATGATGACGGTGGCGATGAAGACGGACGACGCCAAGTCCTGGTTCGGCGCGGTACCGCCGGACCTGTCGGTGATCACCCGCGCCAAATCCTCGGGTGCCGGCACCGGCGCCGACTACCTGTACACTTACCTGCGCACTTTCTACAAGGACGATACCCGTCCGACCGGCTGGAACAATATGGTCCTGCCGAACGTGGCCATGCCGCACGTGCTGTGGCAGCTGCAGGGCGTGCAGGTCGCCAGGTTCGAGGACGTCGCGGACGAGCATGAGCACGGCAAGACCGAGCACAAGTTCACCGGCTTCCAGCAGGTGTCGCCGGGCCAGATGAGCCCGGCCGAGTACGACTCCGCCGTGGCCGACCTGGTCGCCTATATGAGCTGGATGGCCGAGCCGGCCCAGAACACGCGCAAGCAGCTGGGCGTGATCGTGGTGCTGTTCCTGACCTGTTTCGCGCTGCTGGCATGGCGCCTGAACGAGTCGTATTGGAAAGAAGTTAAGTAAGCAAGGCTATCTTTTGCCATGCCCGGTTAGATATAATCTGGGCAATGTGCATTCTTGGGGTGAAGCGCACACGCGTTTCACCCCTTTGTTTCTTATAAGGAAAAACCATCATGATGGTTCTCTACTCCGGCACCACGTGCCCGTTCTCGCAGCGCTGCCGCCTCGTCCTGTTCGAAAAGGGCATGGACTTCGAAGTGCGCGACGTCGACCTGTTCAACAAGCCGGAAGACATCTCGACGATGAATCCCTACGGCCAGGTACCGATCCTGGTCGAGCGCGAGCTGATCTTGTACGAATCGAACATCATCAACGAGTACATCGACGAGCGCTTCCCGCACCCGCAGCTGATGCCGGCCGACCCGCTGATGCGCGCCCGTGCCCGCCTGATGCTGTTCAACTTCGAGAAAGAGCTGTTCGTGCACGTGCACACCCTCGAAGGCGAGCGCAACAAGGTCAACGACAAGGCCCAGGACAAGGCCCGCGCGGAAATCCGCGACCGCCTGACCACCCTGGCGCCGCTGTTCCTGAAGAACAAATACATGCTGGGTGACGAGTTCTCGATGCTGGACGTGGCGATCGCCCCGCTGCTCTGGCGCCTGGACCACTACGGCATCGAACTGTCGAAGACGGCCGCGCCGCTGATGAAGTACGCCGAGCGCATCTTCTCGCGCCCGGCCTACATCGAAGCGCTGACCCCGTCCGAGAAAGTGATGCGCCGCTGATGGTGTGCGGTGCCGCCCGGCACCGCGCCTGGCACGCAGCGTACGTACCGCGCTCTAGGTGCGAATGGGCGTACACTGCGTGAACACCGCCCCCTTCCCTGCGAACACACATGTCTGAAATTTCCACCAAGCCTTACCTGTTGCGTGCCATCTACGAATGGTGCACGGACAGCGGCTACACGCCCCACATCGCCGTCAAGGTCGACGCCGCCACCACGGTGCCGATGGAATACGTGCGCAAGGGCGAAATCGTCCTGAACATCAGCTACGGCGCGACGTCGGGGCTGAAGATGGACAACGACGCGGTCCATTTCAAGGCGCGCTTCAACGGCGTCTCGCGCGAGATCTACATCCCGGTGCACAACGTGCTGGCCATCTACGCCAACGAGAACGGCCAGGGCATGGCGTTCGAGGTGGAGGAAGCTGCCGCCGCCGAGCCGGCGCCGGTGCCGCGGCCGCCGGTAGAAATGGCGCCGCCGACCTTGGCCGCGGTGCCGAGCGAAGAGCCGGAAACCAGTGAGCCGGACGGTGGCGACGAGCCGCCGAAGAAGGGCGGCAGGCCCACGCTGACGCGCGTGAAGTAGAGTTAAATAGCGTATAATCCACGCGCACGCCGCCTTAGCTCATTTGGTAGAGCAGTTGATTTGTAATCATCAGGTGATCCGTTCGATTCGGATAGGCGGCACCAAAACATAGCTTTGAAAACAATGCCTTAGGTTCAGACGACCTAAGGCATTTGTCTTTGGTGATCGCAAAAAGTGCACTTTTAGGGCACACGGCAGTCACAAAGGCGCATCACGCTATCGGCAGGTTCGAACGGATTTGCGGCCGATCAAGTTCCCCCGGGCATGAGGAACTAGAATTCCCATGCAACTTTGCTGTTTTAACGCAAGGGGAGCGGGCGTATGCAAAGACCAGTTCACTCGTGTTCGCAACGCAGTTGTCCGGTCATCGGGCGCAGCGGGCAGCGCGGCGCAATTGCAGCAATGTTTCCGGTGCTGTTGTTGGTCATGATCGCGATATGCGGCTTTTCGCTTGGACTGAGCCAGGTCTATAACCGCAAAATCGAGCTGCAGCAGGTCAGCGATGCCGCCGCTCTTGCGGCCGCGCGCCAGCTGGATGGAAGCCAGGCAGGCCTTGATCGCGCTCTTGCTGCAGCGAACAGTACGGCCGCCAATTTCGTTTACTCGTATCACAACCTGCCCATCGAGTGGTCAAACTCGGCAATTCAATTCGGATCAGGCCCTGATGGCGGCAGCTCTGGTTGGATTGATGGGAGTACAGCACGCAACGCCGCGGGCCAGATATTCTTTGTGAAAACGGACACAGCTCGTCTGGATTCAAAGCATGGTGTCGTTCAAAACCCGTTCCTGGCCATTCTCTCCGCCGCGTCCGCCGAGGTGGAGATCCACAGTCATTCAATTGCGGGCCGATTCTCCATGGCGATTACGCCGCTTGCAGTGTGTGCGCTGTCGAACACCCCAGCGGCATCGCGTTCCGGGGAATTGGTCGAGTATGGGTTCCGCCGCGGGGTTGCATATGACCTGATGCAGCTGAATCCAAACGGCACCACCGCAGAGAATTTTTTACTCAATCCGATCGCTCCTGCGGGTACGGTCGGGACGGCTGTATCGAGCAAGCTCGGCGTGCTTCAGCCATATGTCTGCACCGGCACGATTGCGCTGCCCAATCTGGCCGGCGGCAGTATAACGGTCGAACGACCGTTTCCGCTCGCGTCGCTGTACCAGCAGCTGAACTCACGCTTCGCCTCTTATACCGCACCGTGTGATCCGAAGTCGGCGCCGCCGGACGCCAACATCAAGGCGTACACGTACGGCAGCGATGCGGCTTGGATGACGAACGTGCCGGCCGGGCAGACGGCGCAATCAACCACGTCCGGAGGGAAATTGCAGACCGTTGCCGACCCGGCGCCCAGTCCAGCCGGTACCACCGGCCCGGCCTATGGCCCACTGTGGTCGTATGCAAAGGCCGCACAGTACTCGTCGTATGTGGCAGGACAGCCGGAACCGTCCACTGGTTATGCAAGCTACGCGACCTCTGCCTGGCCCACGCTCTATAGCCCAGGCAGCCCGACGGCCAAGGCATCCTATCCCACGAACGGGCCATATCAGGCGACCAGCGGGACAAACTTCCAGGCGCCGCCAGCCACGTACAAATCGCTGCGCGACCGCCGGATACTGAACGTCGCGTTACTGCAATGCCCGGTGGCAGCGGGTTCGACAGCGGCCGCGAACGTGTTGGGAGTGGGGCGGTTTTTCATGACGGTCCCGGCCACGGCAACGTCCTTGAGTGCCGAATTTGTCGGGATGGCTCGCAACCAGGCATTAGGTGGAGAGGTAGGGCTATTCGAATGACGCTACGCACCCTGAAACAAGGTCGGAATTGCAAAGGTAGTGTTGCCATCGAATTGGCACTCTGTCTTTTGGTCTCCCTGGTCTTCCTGACGGTGCCGCTCTTTCTCGGCAGGTATTTTTGGCACTACACGGTGGCGCAGCGGGCGGCACATGATGCGGCCTTGTATCTGTCG
>JAEWEK010000200.1 GCA_023389425.1 Pseudomonadota bacterium
GTCGAGGAGACCAATTTCGCGCTGACCGCGCTGCGCGCCTTCGTGCAGGAGATCCGCTACAAGAACTCGGACATCCCGATCTACATCTACGGCGAGACCCGCACCAGCCGCCACATCCCGAACGACATCCTGAAGGAGCTGCACGGCTTCATCCACATGTTCGAGGACACCCCGGAATTCGTGGCGCGCCACATCATCCGCGAAGCGAAGTCCTACCTGGACGGCCTGGCGCCGCCCTTCTTCCGTGCGCTGGTCAACTACGCCAACGACGGCTCCTATTCCTGGCACTGCCCCGGCCACTCGGGCGGCGTGGCCTTCCTGAAGTCGCCGATCGGCCAGATGTTCCACCAGTTCTTCGGCGTGAACATGCTGCGCGCCGACGTCTGCAACGCGGTCGAGGAACTCGGCCAGCTGCTCGACCACACCGGCCCGGTGGCGCGCTCGGAGCGCAACGCCGCCCGCATCTACAACGCGGACCACTGCTACTTCGTCACCAACGGCACCTCGACCTCGAACAAGATGGTCTGGCACACCACGGTGGCGCCGGGCGACATCGTCGTGGTCGACCGCAACTGCCACAAGTCGATCCTGCACTCGATCATCATGTGCGGCGCGATCCCCGTGTTCCTGATGCCGACCCGGAACAACCTCGGCATCATCGGCCCGATCCCCCTGGGAGAGTTCACGCCCGAGTCGATCGCCCGCAAAATCGAAGCCAACCCCTTCGCCCGCGAAGCGAAGAACAAGAAGCCGCGCATCCTCACCATCACCCAGTCGACCTACGACGGCGTGGTGTACAACGTCGAGACCCTGCGCGAAATGCTGGACGGCGAAATCGACACCCTGCATTTCGACGAAGCCTGGCTGCCGCACGCCACCTTCCACGACTTCTACAAGAACATGCACGCGATCGGCAAGGACCGCCCGCGTCCGAAGCAGTCGATGATCTACTCGACCCAGTCGACCCACAAGCTGCTGGCCGGCCTGTCGCAGGCATCGCAGGTGCTGGTGCGCGAATCGGAATCGGTCAAGCTCGACCAGGACGCCTTCAACGAGGCCTACCTGATGCACACCTCGACCTCGCCGCAGTACTCGATCATCGCCTCCTGCGACGTCGCGGCCGCGATGATGGAAGCGCCTGGCGGCACCGCGCTGGTGGAAGAGTCGATCTTCGAAGCGCTCGACTTCCGCCGCGCGATGAAGAAGGTGGACGAGGAATACGGCCAGGACTGGTGGTTCAAGGTCTGGGGCCCCGACAATCTGGTCGAGGAAGGCATCGGCACCCAGGACGACTGGATGATCCGCGCCGAGGACGACTGGCACGGCTTCGGCAAGCTGGCGCCGGGCTTCAACATGCTCGACCCGATCAAGGCCACCGTCGTCACGCCGGGCCTGTCGCTCGACGGTAACTTCGCCGACAGCGGCATCCCGGCCTCGATCGTGACCAAGTACCTGGCAGAACACGGCGTGATCGTGGAGAAGTGCGGCCTTTACTCCTTCTTCATCATGTTCACGATCGGTATCACCAAGGGCCGCTGGAACACCCTGGTGACGGCGCTGCAGCAGTTCAAGGACGACTACGACAAGAACGTGCCGATGTGGCGCGTGATGCCGGAGTTCGCGGCCGCCTTCCCGCGCTACGAGACCTGGGGCCTGCGCGACCTGTGCCAGCAGATCCACGACTTCTACAAGCAGTACGACGTGGCGCGCCTGACCACCGAGATGTATTTGTCGGACATGGTGCCGGCGATGAAGCCGTCGGACGCGTTTGCCAAGATGGCGCACCGCGAGATCGAGCGCGTCGCGATCGACGAGCTGGAAGGCCGCATCACGGCGATCCTGCTGACGCCCTACCCGCCGGGCATCCCGCTGCTGATCCCGGGCGAGTGCTTCAACAAGACCATCGTCGACTACCTGCGCTTCGCGCGCGACTTCAACGAGCGCTTCCCGGGCTTCGAGACCGACGTGCATGGCCTGGTCAAGCGGGTGGTCGACGGCAAGCTGGGTTACTTCGTCGACTGCGTGAAGCAGTAAGCGTAATACGTCGCCCTCGCGAAGGCGGGGGCCCCATTTTGCGGGAGCAGCGGTAACGCATGCAAAATGGGGTTCCCGTCTGCGCGGGAACGACGACAGCTTTACAGGATGCGACGGCAGCTACTTACACCCACACGTCATGCGCGTTCGCCGCCTCCAGCACTTCCAGCAGCTTCTCCGCATCCACCGGCTTGACGAAGTAATGATCAAAGCCTGACTCCAGCGCGCTGTTGCGGTCGCACTGCTGGCCATAGCCGGTCACCGCCACCAGCACCGCATCGCAGTTCGCATCGCTGCGCCGCAGCCGCCGCGCCAGTTCGCGCCCCTCCATGCGCGGCAGGCCGATATCGAGCAGGAAGGCATCGAAGCGCTCGCTCTCGGCGTGCTGCAGCGCCGCCAGCGCATCGTGTTCTACCACTACGTCATGCCCGCTCCCCTCCAGCAGCAGCTTGAGCATGCTGGCCGCATCGACATTGTCGTCCACCACCATCAGGCGCAAGGTGCGCGACAGCGGCAGTACGTCCGGCCGGTGCTCGGCACGTGAGGGCGGCTCGGCCGCCACATCCAGGCGCGGCAGGCGCACCGTGAAATCGCAGCCCAGGCCCGGCCCGTCGCTGTGCGCATCGACAGCCCCGCCATGCAGCTCCACCAGGCTCTTGACCAGCGCCAGGCCCAGCCCCAGTCCGCCCTGCGACCGGTCCGGCGTGCGTTCGGCCTGCGCGAACAGGTCGAACACATGCGGCAGCACGTCGCCGGCGATGCCGATGCCGTTGTCGCTCACGCGCAGCAGCACCTGCCCGCCGTCCACCTCCAGCCCTAGCCCGATCGCGCCGCCGGCCGGCGTGTACTTGGCGGCGTTGGCGAGCAGGTTGGCCAGCACCTGCACCAGCCGCTTGTGGTCGCCCTCGACCGACACCGACTCGTCCACTTCCGTCACCCGCAGCACGTGGCCGCGCGCCTCGATCAGCGGCCCCACCTGCTCGGCCGCATCGGCCACCACGCGCCGGATGTCGAGCACCTTGCGTTCCAGGACCACCAGCCCGCGCGTCACCCGCGACACGTCCAGCAGGTCGTTCACCAGGCCCGTCATGTGCCCGACCTGGCGCGCGATCACCTGGCTGGTACGGCGGATGCTGTCGTAATCGAGGCTGCCCACGCGCAGCAGCTCGGCGGCCGCGCTGATCGGCGCCAGCGGATTGCGCAGCTCGTGCGCCAGCATCGCCAGGAACTCGTCCTTGCGCAGGTCGGCCTGGCGCAGCGCCTGCTCCGCGCGCACGCGCTCGACGGCGTTCCACATGCGGCCAGAAATCTCCTCGACCAGGTTGACCTCCTCCGCGCTCCAGCGGCGAGGGGCGTTGTGGTGCACGAACAGGCAAGGCAGCGTCGCCCCGCGCAGGTTCAGCGGCACCGCCAGCGCGGCCCGCACGCCCAGCGCGCGGAACGCCACCGAGCTCTCGTCGCCGCAGGTGCGCGGATCGCTGTCGACATCCTCGTTGACCCAGGTCTGGCCGGCCGCCAGCGTCGCGAAATAATTGAGGCCGAAGCCTTGCGCCGCATAGCTCGCATCCACCGGCGGCAAGCCCGATTCGCTGTAGTTGGCGTAGAGGCTGAGCAGCTTGCGGCGCGGGTCGAAATCGCCGCACAGCACCCGCGTGACGCCGAGGAAGCGGCACAGCATCTGGCAGACCTCCTGGTACACCTTGTTCGGATCGCCGATACGGCGCAGGTGGTCGCTGACCTCCAGCTGGAAGGCCTGGCGGCGCTCGGCCTCGGCCAGTTCGCGCACGCGTTCGGCCAGCGCCCGGTTCACTCGCTCCAGCTCCGACTCGGCGCGGATACGCTCGGTGATGTCCACCATCGCACCGCGCACCGCGCGCGAGCGGCCGTTCTCGTCGCACAGCACGCGCCCGCGGCTGTGCAGCCACAGGACGTCGCCGCTGTCCGGCCGTACGAAGCGGTGGATCACGCTGTAGCGCGAACGCGCGGCCAGCGCCTCGCTGATCGCGGCGCGCACCAGCGGCACGTCCTCGGCCGGCACGCAGCCCATCGCCGCCTCGATCTCGTTCCAGTGGCCGCCCAGCACCTGCGGCGCGTTCGCCGACAGCACGATGCGCCCGCTGTCCAGCTCCCAGTCCCACACCGCCATGCGCGCCGTATCCAGGCCGTCGCGCAGGCGATCCTCCTCGGCCTGCTGCGCCTGCTGCGCCAGCAAGGCTTCCGTCACCTCGTGCCCCTGCATGAACACGGCGCTGACGGCGCCGTTCTTCTCGAAGATCGGCTGGTACACGAAATCCATGTAGACGTCGCCGCGCATGCCGCCGCGGCCACAGGCCAGCGACATCCGCACGCTGCGGCCGACATAGGGCCGGCCGCTCTCGTACACTTCCGCCAGCAGCTCTTCGAAGCCCTGCCCGGCCAGGTCAGGCAGCGCCTCGAACATCGGCTTGCCGAGCAGGGGCCGGTGGCCCACCACGGCCGAATACGCATCGTTGACCATCTCGACCACGTAGTCGCGCCCGCGCAGCACGGCGGCGCAGCCGGGGGCCTGCTGGAACAGCTCGCGCAGATGGCTGGTTTCGTCGGTCAGCACGCGGATCACCGCCTCGTCCATCAGCGAGCGGTTGAAGCGCATGAACTCCTCGTCCGCGCGGCGGCGCCCGCCCTCCGGCACTTCGGTCACTTCAACCATGTTCTGCGCCACGCTGGCGACGGCGCCGCGCTCGTCGAACACGGGCGTGTGCATCACGCTCCAGTAGCGCGGCTCCAGCTCGCCGGGCTCGCCGGCCTGGCGCCCGGTCAGGTAACACACCATCGGCAGCGCATGCACGCGGCGGGTGCGGATCACCTGCTCGATCGAGGCCTGCACCGCGGCCGCCTCGTCGGAGTCGGGATGATCGGGATCAGGGGGAAAGGCGGCCAGGACATGCCGGCCGACAACGTCGCGCGCTCCGACGCCGCTGGCGCGGCGCCACGCATCGTTGGCGTCGATAACGGTCAGCGTCGTGTCCATCAGCAAGAATGGATAGGGACACGATCTGAACAAGGCCTCGAAATCAGGCTTGAGTGACATTCGCCGCCTCCTTCGGAAAGAAGCTGACTTGAGTTTTATCAATTTAGCACGTGCAACATGCACCGCGCATCTTGTTACAAAAAAATAGGGGCCGAGATGGCCCCTTTGCAACAGGGTAAACATTTACCCTTTTTTACTCTGCAATTACATCAGGTTTTAGGCAGCGTCACCCCGTGCTGGCCCTGGTATTTACCGCCGCGGTCCTTGTAGGAAGTCTCGCAGACTTCATCGCTTTCGAAGAACAGCACCTGCGCACAGCCTTCGCCCGCGTAGATCTTCGCCGGCAGGGGCGTGGTGTTCGAGAACTCGAGCGTCACGTAGCCTTCCCACTCCGGCTCGAACGGGGTCACGTTGACGATGATCCCGCAGCGCGCATAGGTCGATTTGCCCAGGCACACTGTCAATACATTGCGCGGGATGCGGAAATATTCGATGGTGCGGGCCAGCGCGAACGAGTTCGGCGGGATGATGCAGACGTCGCTTTTTACGTCCACAAAGGAATTGGAGTCGAAGTTCTTGGGGTCGACGATGGTGCTATTGATGTTCGTAAATACCTTGAACTCGTCGGCGCAGCGGATGTCGTAGCCATAGGACGAAGTGCCGTAGGAGATGATCTTGCGGCCATCGGCTTCGCGCACCTGGCCGGGCTCGAACGGTTCGATCATGCCGGTTTCGAGCGCCATGCGGCGGATCCATTTATCGCTTTTAATGGTCATCGGACGTTCCGTTTGGATATAAATCCGGCGATTTTACGCCAAAACGGCGCGCCTGGAGCGACTGTCTTCGG
>JAEWEK010000203.1 GCA_023389425.1 Pseudomonadota bacterium
CCCTTGGAGAGCAGGTCGAGCGTACGGAACACGCCGCAGTGGTGCTGCATGGCGACACGGATCTTGTGCCCGACGTCCTGCGCCTTCTCGCCCGACGTACGGGTTTCGAGACGGTTGATGCGGTCCATCGAAAAATCGATGGCGGACTGCGGAATCGGCTCGTGGTAGTGCTGATCTTCCGGGTGTTCCTGGACGATGTGATTGCCGGCAGAGCGGCCAAACACGATGAGGTCGAGCAGCGAGTTGGTGCCCAGGCGGTTCGCGCCGTGCACCGAAGTGGCGGCACATTCGCCGATGGCATACAAACCGTTGACGATGCGGGACTCGCCCGTGCTGGTCTGGGTGACGACCTGCCCGTAAATATTGGTGGGGATACCGCCCATCTGATAGTGGATGGTCGGCACAACCGGGATCGGATCCTTGATAGGGTCGACGTTCGCGAACTTGATCGCAATTTCACGAATCGAGGGCAGCCGCTTCTGGATGGTTTCTGCACCCAGGTGGTCGAGCTTCAGCACGACATAGCTGCCGTCGCCGCAACCGCGACCTTCCTTGATTTCCTGGTCCATCGAACGGGACACGAAGTCGCGCGGAGCCAGATCCTTCAGTGTGGGCGCATAACGCTCCATGAAGCGCTCGCCGTCCTTGTTCAGCAGGATGCCGCCTTCGCCACGCACGCCTTCGGTAATCAGAACGCCGGCACCCGCCACACCAGTGGGGTGGAACTGCCAGAATTCCATGTCCTGCAGCGGGATGCCTGCACGCGCAGCCATGCCCAGACCGTCGCCGGTATTGATGAAGGCGTTGGTGGAAGCGGCCCAGATGCGCCCTGCTCCACCGGTGGCCAGAACCACCTTCTTGCCTTCCAGCACGTAGATCTCGCCCGTTTCCATTTCGAGCGCGGTAACGCCCAGCACGTCGCCGGCTTCGTTACGCAGGAGGTCGAGCGCCATCCACTCGACGAAAAACTGCGTACGGGCTGCCACGTTGCGCTGATAGAGGGTATGCAGCATGGCGTGACCGGTACGGTCGGCCGCCGCACAGGCGCGCTGAACAGGCTTTTCCCCGAAGTTGGCGGTGTGGCCACCGAAGGGGCGCTGGTAGATGGTGCCGTCTGCGTTGCGGTCGAAAGGCATGCCGAAGTGCTCGAGCTCATACACGGCATTGGGCGCTTCGCGGCACATGAATTCGATCGCGTCCTGGTCGCCCAGGTAGTCGCCGCCCTTGACGGTGTCGAACATATGCCAGTACCAGTCATCCTCGCTCATATTGCCCAGCGAGGCGCCGATGCCGCCTTGCGCGGCGACCGTGTGCGAGCGGGTCGGGAACACCTTGGACAGCACCGCCACGTTCAGGCCGGCTTCGGCCAGCTGCAGCGATGCGCGCATGCCGGAGCCGCCGGCGCCGACGATCACCACGTCAAAGTGGCGGGTAGGAATTGCAGATTTGATTGCTGCCACGATTAAACGCTCCACAGAATTTGTACCGTCCAGGCGGCGCAGGCGATCAGCCAGAGCAGCGTGGCGATTTGCAGGGCCAGGCGGATGCCGACCGGCTTGATGTAGTCCATCCAGATGTCGCGGATGCCGACCCAGGCGTGATAGAACAGGCCGAACAGGGTCACCAGCGAGAACAGCTTGAACCACTGTTGCGAGAACAGGCCGGCCCAGCCTTCATAGGAGAAATTGTGGGCGCTGAAGAAGGACACCAGCAGGATGACGGTGTAGATCGCCATCACGATGGCGGTGACGCGCTGCGCCAGCCAGTCCTTGACGCCGTAGTGCGCGCCGACGACCAGGCGCTTCGGTCCGATATTATTCTTAGCCATTAAAACACTCCAAACAATTTGAGGGCGACCAGCACGGTCAGCGCCAGGCTCACGACCAGCACCCAGCGCGCGGTGCGCTGCGAGGCATCCTTGTCCAGGGCCATGTGGTTGTCCATGAACAGGTGGCGCACGCCGGCGCAGAAGTGGTGCAGGTAGGCCCAGGACAGGCCGAGGATGATGATCTTGACGAAGACGTTGTCGACGATGCCGGCGAAGTGCGCGAACGAGTATTCGGAGCGCAGGCTTTCCTGCAGGAGGTAGAGCAGGAAGGGCAGGAACAGGAACAGTCCGGCGCCGGCGACGCGGTGCAGGATCGAAACCATCGCGGACGGCGGCATCTTATAGTTAGAAGTAATATCCGCAAACGTGACGTTTCGGAATTCCGGCCGCTCCTTTTTCGGGACTTCTCTCACGGCTTCGGACATACAACACCTCCCTTAACTGACAAATTGTAAAGAACCCTGCATTTTCGCCGATTTCCGGGCCCTGGACCAAGCCCCTCGTCGGCGAAGTAGAAATCATGCGGCGAAACCGGGTTTCGTGACGCCGCTTTCCAAATAACCAAACTATTTTACTCTCGGGCAGCCAAGCTTGCCCTAGGTCGTTCCCGCGGAGGCGGGAACCCATGCTGAGCATCCCGTTCGGACGGTGTCAAAGCTAACACTTATGACAACTCGCTCAAGTAATGGTGGTGCGCCGTCAGGTACATGCCGCGGCGCAGCTCGACCGCCTTGTCGCCGTAGGTAAACGAGACGCGCTCGGCCACCAGCAGCGGCGTGCCCTCGGCCACGCTCAGCAGCTGGGCGGTGCCGGCGTCGGCCGCGACCGCCTTGATTTTCTCGGTCGCGCGGATCATGCGCGTGCCGAACTCGGATTCGAACAGGCCGTACATCGGCCCCTTGTATTCCACCAGCCGCTCGGCCGTCAGGCCCTTGAACAGCTGCCCCGGCAGCCACAGCTCCTCGAGGATGGTGGGCGCGCCGTCGAAGGCCATCAGGCGCTTGACGTAGACGACCGCATCGCCCGATTTCAGCTCGAGCAGGCGCGCCACTTCGGCCGGCGCGCGGATGCGCTTGACTTCGAGGATGCGGTTGTCGGCCTGGTGCGGGACGCCCTCGTCGGGCATCAGGCGCAGGAAGCGGAAGTGGGCGCGCTCTTCGTGGTGGGTGGCGACGAAGGTGCCCTTGCCCTGGCGGCGCAGCACCAGGTTCTCGGCGGCCAGCTCGTCGATCGCCTTGCGCACCGTGCCCTGGCTGACCTTGAAGCGCGCGGCCAGCTCGACCTCGCTGGGCATCAGTTCGCCCGGCTTCCATTCGCCAGACTGCAGGCTCTGCGTGATGAGGGCCTTGATCTGCTGGTACAGCGGGCTGAAGGTTGGGGAGGCGCCTTGGCTGGCGTCACCGCCCGGATTGGACGATGCTGGGTTCATAGACCGCGATTTCACCACAAAAGACCTTGCCCGTCCAGTGAAAACGCGGCAAGTCCACTGTCTTATATAAGACATATGATATGAATTGACAGATGGAATAGCGCGGGTCTACACTCGCGGACGATCCGGCGCCGGCGTGTCCACGGCGTGGCCGTATTTGCACACGCGCGCTGCCCGATCCAGGATACTGTTTTGGTATCATTGCGGTTTCCCGAACAGACACCTCCCTCGGCCCCGTTTTCATTCCCACTTTTGGAGATTCATCATGGCTAAAACCCCCAAGCGCGTCGCGGTAACCGGCGCGGCCGGCCAGATCGGCTATTCGCTGCTGTTCCGCATCGCCAACGGCGACCTGCTGGGCAAGGACCAGCCGGTCATCCTGCAGCTGCTCGAGATCGACAATGAGAAGGCACAGAAAGCGCTCAAGGGCGTCATGATGGAACTGGAAGACTGCGCCTTCCCGCTGCTGGCCGGCATGACCGCCCACAGCGACCCGATGACCGCCTTCAAGGATGCCGACGTGGCCCTGCTGGTCGGCGCCCGTCCGCGCGGCCCGGGCATGGAGCGCAAGGACCTGCTGGAAGCCAACGCCCAGATCTTCACCGTGCAGGGCAAGGCGCTGGACGCCGTGGCCTCGCGCGACGTCAAGGTGCTGGTGGTCGGCAACCCGGCCAACACCAATGCCTACATCGCGATGAAATCGGCCCCGAGCCTGCCGGCCAAGAACTTCACCGCCATGCTGCGCCTGGACCACAACCGCGCGCTGTCGCAAGTGGCCGCCAAGACCGGCACCGCCGTGGGCGACATCGAGAAGCTGTGCGTGTGGGGCAACCACTCGCCGACCATGTACGCCGACTACCGCTTCGCCACCGTGGACGGCAAATCGGTCAAGGACATGATCAACGACCAGGAATGGAACGCCAACACCTTCCTGCCGACCGTCGGCAAGCGCGGCGCGGCCATCATCGATGCGCGCGGCGCCTCGTCGGCAGCTTCGGCCGCCAACGCCGCCATCGACCACGTGCATGACTGGGTGCTCGGCACCGCCGGCAAGTGGACCACCATGGGCGTGCCGTCGGACGGTTCCTACGGCATTCCGGAAGGCGTCATCTTCGGCTTCCCGGTCACCTGCGAAAACGGCGAGTACAAGATCGTGCAGGGCCTGGCGATCGACGAGTTCTCGCAAGAGCGCATCAACAAGACCCTGGCCGAGCTGGAAGAAGAGCGCGCCGGCGTCGCCCACCTGCTGAAGTAATCGTCCACGCGGCGCAAGGCCAGTCCTTGCGCCGCATGCGCCGTGCCGCTTTCACCAGCGGCACGGCGGCTTGGCTACACACGAACACAATATGCATCCGTCCGAGGTTTTATTCCAGGGTAAATGCCAGCCGCTGCTGCTGCCGGCCTGCGACCATTACGCAGGGTCCGAGAAGCTGATGCGCAAGTCGATGGCCCTGCAACAAGAGCTTGGCCCCCTGTTCGACATCACCTTCGATTGCGAAGACGGCGCCGAAGCCGGCCGCGAGGCCGGGCACGCGCAACTGGTCGCCGGCCTCCTCACTAGCGAGGACAACCGCTTCAAGCGCATCGGCGCGCGCCTGCACGACCTGTCGCATCCGCATTTCGAGCAGGATGTGGCGATCATCGTCGGCCAGGCCGCGCAGCAGCTGGCCTATGTCGTGCTGCCCAAGCCGAACGGCATCGGCGACGTGCGCGCCGCGCTCGAGATCATCAACCGGCACGCGCAGGCCGCGCGGCGCGAGGCGCTGCCGGTCCACGTGCTGATCGAAACCCACGGCGCCCTGCGCGACGCTGACGAGATCGCCGCCCTGCCCCAGGTCGAGTGCCTGTCCTTCGGCATCATGGACTTCGTTTCCGCGCACTACGGCGCGGTGCCGGCGGCGGCGATGCGCACGCCCGGCCAGTTCACGCACCCGCTGGTGGTGCGCGCAAAGCTGGAGATGGTTGCGGCAGCTCATGCGCATGGCAAGGTCGCCTCGCATAATGTGACCACCGAGATCAAGGACAGCGCGGTGGTCGCCAACGACGCCCAGCGCGCCGCCGGCGAATTCGGCTTCACCCGCATGTGGAGCATCCACCCGGACCAGATCAAGCCGATCATCAAGGCCTTCACGCCGCGCATGTCCGAGGTGAACGAGGCAACGCACATCCTGCAGGACGCGATGGCCGCGCACTGGGGGCCGATCGCCCAGCATGGCCGCTTGCACGACCGCGCCAGCTACCGATATTATTGGACGGTATTGCAGCGCGCGAAGCTGGCAGGACTTGCGCTGCCCGAGGCCGCGGCGGCAATCGTCAATCAACCGGAATCTGTCTAATGGCCATCCTGTCCCAACACTCCCTCGCCGCCTGCATCGCCGCCCTGGCGGCCGCCAGCCTGTTCGCCCTGCCCGCGCAGGCCGCACCCGAAGTCCACCCGAAAGCCACCAAGGTCCTGAAGCACAAGGCCGCGGCCAAGAAAAAGGCCGAAGACGCCGACGCCGTCGACGACAAGAACGACCCGGAACCGGACATCACCGATACCGTCGTCAAGCAGTACAGCTGCGAGCTGGGCAACAAGATCACGATCTACACCCACGCCGACGACGGCGAACACATCGCGCTGCGCTGGAAGAACCGCGTGCACCGCATGAACCGCGTGGCCACCACCACCGGCGCCCAGCGTTTCGAGAACCCGGTGTACGGCATCATCTGGATCGGCATTCCCGCCAAGGGCATCCTGCTGGACTCGAAGCGCAACCACCAGCTGGCCAACGAATGCAAGGACGCCGAGCAAGCCAAGCCGATGGCGGCAGTACAGCCGGAGGCGAAACACGGCTGACCGCCGGTCGGCCCTCACCGTTTTAGCAAAGAAAAAACATCCCACTGAAGGAGAAGTCATGTCCCGCAACACTCTGAATACGCTCAAGGATTTCCCGCTATCGGCCGGCCAGCAAGGCCAGTACTATTCGCTGCCGGCGCTGGGCGAAGCCCTCGGCGTCAATATGTCGCGCCTGCCGGTGTCGATCCGTCTGGTCCTCGAGTCCGTGTTGCGTAACTGCGACGGCAAGAAGGTCACCGAAGAACACGTCAAGCAGCTGGCCAACTGGGGCCCGACCGCCGAGCGCACCGACGAGATCCCCTTCGTCGTCGCCCGCGTCGTGCTGCAGGACTTCACCGGCGTGCCGCTGCTGGCCGACCTGGCCGCGATGCGCAGCGTCGCCGCCAAGACCGGCGCCGACCCGAAGAAGATCGAGCCGCTGGTGCCGGTCGACCTGGTGGTCGACCACTCGGTCACCATCGACCACTTCCGCGAACCGCAGGCACTGGACCTGAACATGAAGCTGGAATTCCAGCGCAATAACGAGCGCTACCAGTTCATGAAGTGGGGCATGCAAGCCTTCGACACCTTCGGCGTGGTGCCGCCGGGCTTCGGCATCGTGCACCAGGTCAACCTGGAATACCTGGCACGCGGCGTGCACAAGGCCAACGGCGTGTACTACCCGGACACCCTGGTCGGCACCGACTCGCACACCACCATGATCAACGGCATCGGCGTGGTGGGCTGGGGCGTGGGCGGCATCGAGGCGGAAGCCGGCATGCTGGGCCAGCCGGTCTACTTCCTGACTCCGGACGTGATCGGCGTTCACCTGAAAGGCAAGCTGCGCGAAGGCTGTACCGCGACCGACCTGGTGCTGACCATCACCGAACTGCTGCGCAAGGAAAAAGTCGTCGGCAAGTTCGTCGAATTCTTCGGCTCGGGCACCGCCTCGCTGTCGCTGACCGACCGCGCCACCATCGGCAACATGGCGCCGGAATACGGCGCGACCATGGGCTTCTTCCCGGTCGACGACGCCACCATCGACTACTTCAAGGGCACCGGCCGTACCGACGACGAAATCACCGCCTTCCAGAACTACTTCAAGGCCCAGGGCCTGTACGGCGTGCCGGGCGAAGGCCAGATCGACTACACCCGCGTGGTGGAACTGGACCTGGCGACCGTCACCCCGTCGCTGGCCGGCCCCAAGCGCCCGCAGGACCGTATCGAGCTGGGCCACGTGAAGACCACCTTCACCGAGCTGTTCTCGAAGCCGACCAAGGAAAACGGCTTCAACAAGGCCGCCGACGACCTGTGCAAGGTCTACGAGACCGCCGACGGCGTGCGCGTCAAGAACGGCGACGTGCTGATCGCCGCGATCACCTCGTGCACCAACACCTCGAACCCGAGCGTGCTGCTGGCCGCCGGCCTCTTGGCCAAGAAGGCGGTCGAGAAAGGCCTGACCGTGGCCCCGCACATCAAGACCTCGCTGGCCCCTGGCTCGCGCGTGGTCACCGAGTACCTGCAAAAAGCCGGCCTGCTGGACTACCTGTCCAAGCTGGGCTTCGAGCTGGCCGCCTACGGCTGCACCACCTGCATCGGCAATGCCGGCGACCTGACCCCGGAACTGAACGCGGCCATCACCCAGAACGACATCGTCGCTGCGGCTGTGCTGTCGGGCAACCGTAACTTCGAGGCGCGCATCCACCCGAATATCCGCTCGAACTTCCTGGCCTCGCCGCCGCTGGTGGTCGCCTACGCCATCGCCGGCAACATCACCAGGGACCTGATGAGCGAGCCGGTCGGCAAGGGCGCCGACGGCGTCGACGTCTACCTGGGCGACATCTGGCCGACCTCGCAGGAAGTCGAGCAGCTGATGGGCCTGGCGATGAACGCCGAAATGTTCAAGAACAACTACGCCGACGTCAAGGGCAACCCCGGCAAGCTGTGGGAGCACGTGTCGGCCGTCGCCGGCCAGGTCTACAACTGGCCGGATTCGACCTACATCGCCGAGCCGCCGTTCTTCGCCGATTTCGAAATGGCGCCGAAGGCCACCTCGGCCGGCATCAGCGGCGCCCGCGCGCTGGCCGTGTTCGGCGACTCGATCACCACCGACCACATCTCGCCGGCCGGTTCGATCAAGGAAGACGGTCCGGCGGGCAAGTGGCTGAAGGAACACGGCGTGCAAAAGGCCGACTTCAACTCCTACGGCTCGCGCCGCGGCAACCACGAGATCATGATGCGCGGCACCTTCGCCAACGTGCGCATCAAGAACAAGATGATCCCGGCCAAGGCCGACGGTTCGGCGGTCGAAGGCGGCATCACCCTGCTGCAGCCGAGCGGCGAGCAGATGTCGATCTACGACGCCGGCATGAAATACATCGCCGACGGCGTGCCGACCATGATCTTCGCCGGCGAAGAATACGGCACCGGCTCGTCGCGCGACTGGGCCGCCAAGGGCACCCAGCTGCTGGGCGTGAAGGCCGTGTTCGCCCGCTCCTTCGAGCGCATCCACCGCTCCAACCTGGTCGGCATGGGCGTGCTGCCGCTGCAGTTCATCGGCAACGACAGCGTCGAGTCGCTGGGCATCACCGGCAACGAGTCCTTCGACCTGACCGGCCTGGAAGGCGAGATCAAGCCGCAACAGCTGGCCACGCTGGTGATCCACCGCGCCAGCGGCGAGACCGTCGAAGCCAAGGTCCTGCTGCGCATCGACACGCCGATCGAAGTCGACTACTACAAGCATGGCGGCATCCTGCCGTTCGTGCTGCGCCAGCTGCTGGCGGCCTAAGCCTTCGCATCCCTGCCTGCCGCGCGCGGGCAGCAAAAGCGCCGGATTCGTCCGGCGTTTTTCATTTTTGCGGGGCGCTCCCGCGCTCCGCAGCCGGTGGCATGTAGCCGAATCAACTACAATACCGGGGATATGGGTTTATCATCGAACCCGAACCAGTCGAATACCAACCTACGAAAAGAGACTTTCAAGCGCCATGCGTCGTCCGTCCAAAGATTCATCCCACAAACTGTCCGCGGAAAGCCAGAGGCTTTCCAGCGTCGCCCAAGCGGTCGTACAGGCCGCCAGCCGCGTCGAGGAGCGGGCCTGGGAGCGGCAGCTGGATACGCATCTGCAGAAGCTGCTCAAGACCAATCACCAGGAAAGCATCGACGCCGCCCTCAACGCCCTGTTCAAGGACGACCTGGCCGGCTACGACGTGCTGATGGACGGTGTGGAAGCCGTCAGCGAATCGTCCACCATGGTCGAGGAAGTGGACGGCGTCGAGGTGACCTGGCAGGCCCTGCTGGTCGCGGCCCCGATCCTGGCCTGGACCCGCTTCTCCATCGCGTCCGGCAATATCCCGTCGGACCAGCTGCACACGCTGTCGGCGCACTTCTCGGCCCATCTGCTGGCCGAAGGCACGCGCATGGCGATGGCGCCGACCCTGTACGCCATCGACCAGCTGCCGCGCACCCACGCGGAAACCTATGCGATGACGCATCGGCTGGCGGCCGCCGCCCACAAGGGCAGCAGCGTCAAGCCGGCCGTGCGTGCGCCGGACACGGCGCCCTTCCTGGCCGATACGCGCTACCTGCTGGTGGCCGTGATCGCCCCGGTCGGCGCACCGATCTTCCGCTGGCAGGAGCCGCAACACCACATCAACTTCATGGCCGAACGCGCCAACGCGCTGGAGCAGTGGCGCGCGCAGGCAACGCCGAACGTGGCGCGCCTGATGCCGGGCTGCGGCGTCGAGCTGTTGCTGCCGGAAGCGTACTACGTGGCTTGCCGCGAGGCGGACAAGCTGATCCGGCCGGTGTCGATCCGCGCCGCCGTGCACTACCTGACCAACACGCTGGACGTGGAAGCGTCCGATTTGCGCGCCGTGATCGCCGGCTTCGGCGAGGAAGCCACCGACGGCCAGATCGACGAATACCGCGTCGGCTTCACCCTGCGCCAGTCGCCGGAAGTGGTGTACGGCATCGTGTGGCCGCTGTACGGGCAGGAAGACGAGGAAGGCACGCCGATGGAAGGTCCCGCGGTCAGCGGCGGCCCGGCGCCGGTGACGCCGATCAACGAGATCATCGCGCACCTGAATTCGGCCGGCGTCAGCCACGTCAAGCGCATCAACGAGCGCTATGTGGCCGAATATTGCGACGATTGCGGTGCGCCGCTGTTTGCCGATCCGACCGGCGAGCTGGTGCATGCGGAGATGCCGGAGGATACGGCGTCGGGGACCGAGCATTTCCACTGATTGATGCATGTGCGAACGGCATTCCGCCAGAGTGCTGCTCGCGCAATATTGTCGAGGAACTAGTCGCGACCGCGCTCCAGGCACTGCGCAACAATTCGACTAGCTTGAAACCTCATGGCGTGTTTCGGCGCCCTTCGCTGGCATGCGCTGCTGAACCCGCTCCGCCACCTTCCGCCCCATGTAACGAAAAACAAAGCGCAACGCCTTGTACAGGAGTACAAGCGGTGCGAAATACACGCGCGGCCCCTCCCTGACACCTTGCATAAACGCGCCCCATAGCGTCGGCTGGATCTCGGATTCCGAGTCCTGCTTCATCTCCGGCTTCATCGCAATATCTCCCTTATCACTCGAATCGCTCCAGCAAGCAAAAAGACCGCAAAAAGCAGGGCATCAACAACAACAATCACTTCCTCCAGCCCGTTCAATACAAGACGTGTAAGGCGAGGAAGTTCAAAGTTCGCCTCAACCGTATGCATAAGCAAGGATAGGCAAACCGATGCGGTGCAAACTAGGATAAAGGTGACCGCTCCAATAGAGACGTGCCCAAAAAAGTATAGGAAGGGTGCCAACCAAACTTGGTTTCGCTTTGCCACGCTTGCTCCCATATAGACCGCAGATAGGTCCTGAAAGTTCTTTGGACCTTTCAGGGGGAGGCACGGTCGAGCTTACGGCATGAAGCAGGTCAAGGATTGCCCAATCGGCTTGAGCGCGGGTGACACGAGCGGGGCACGAACCCGCTCGGAAAAGAATGCGGTCAGCGAATCGCGGCGATGACGCGTTTGGCGAATTCGGCCGGGTTGCCGGCGTGCCAGCGCCACACGATCACGAGGTCGTGATCCGGCGAGACGACGATGTCGTTGCTGCCCGCGCCCAGCGCGGCGTAGGCGTTCGCGGGCAAGCCCGGCAGGTTCTTGCCCTTGGTGTTCAGCCACCACAGGTAGCCGTAGTCGGGGCCATGCTCGCTCGGTGCCAGCGCCGCCTTCACGTAGGACGTGGGCAGGATCTGCTTGCCGGCCCAGCTGCCGCCGCGTAGCCACAGGTAGCCGAAGCGCGCCATGTCCCAGGAATTGATCCACATGCCGCCACCCCAGCGCGTGCCGCCGCTGACCGAGGCCGCCGGCTTGCCGTTCAGGTCGACGTAACTGTTGTGATACGGCACCCATTTCCAGGTGTTCGACGCGCCGATCGGCTTCATCACTTCGTCGTCGAAGACGTCAGGCACCTGCCTTCCGAACACGCGCAGCAGCGACAATGCGAAACGGTTGATGCGGACGTCGTTGTATTCGTAGAAGGTGCCTGGCTGCTGGAATTCGCGCGGCTTGCGCTCGCCGGCGCCGAAGGCTTCGTGGCCGATGAAGTTGGCGTTCTTGCCCCACAGCGTGCCTTCCCACTCGCTTTCCTGCTGCAGGTGGTGTTTCCAGGTGATCGGCGCATTGTGCGGCGAGGCGTAGCCGCCGTCATTCACCAGTTTGGCGACCGGCTCGTCGAGACTGGCGATGCGGCCATCGCGCAAGGCGATGCCGGCCACGGTCGAGAGCATGCTCTTGGCCACCGAATAGGTCGGGTCGACGAAGTTGGTGTCGCCGAATTCCGCGACCACATAGCCCTTGTAGATGACGACGCCGTTGGTCGCCGCGCGCCTGGTCGGAAGCGAGCCCAGCGGCGTGCCGAAGGTTTTCTGCTGGTCCGAAAAATCACGCGCCCGCTCGGTTTCGTGCGATTGCGCGAAGGCGACCGCGTCGGCCAGTTTCGCGGGGTCCATGCCCAGATCCGCGGGCGCCTTGCGCTCCCACTGCTGCGGCGCCGGATAGTAGGCGGGGCCGGCGGCAAATGCGGGCAGGCCCAGGGCCAATCCGAGGGCGACAGGCAAGCCAAGGATGGCGCGGCGCGGCAGTCTCGTCATGTTTGATGGTTCCACTTTGAAAACGGCAAACGGATCAGGCTGGAGTTGTAATAGCGCGCGTCGCCCGTCACTTCCTCGCCCACCCAATCCGGCTTGGCAAAGGCTTCGGTTTCATCGGACAGTTCGATCTCGGCGACCGCGAGGCCGGCGTTCTCGCCAAGGAATTCGTCGACTTCCCAGGTGTGGCCCTGGAAGGCGATGCGGCGGCGGTATTTTTCGATCAGGGGACGTTCGCACAGGTGGTCGAGCAGTTCGGCCGCCTCCTTCAGCGGAATGGGATACTCCCATTCGCCGCGCGCCGCGCCGGCGCTCTTGCTCTTGATCGTCAGCCAGGCGGACTGCCCTTCGATCCGCACGCGCACGGTGCGCGCCGGATCGGCATTCAGGTAGCCCTGGCGCAGGAGGCTGGGCGTGGCGAGCGCGCGCCAGGCGTCGCCTGCGAGCAAGAACTTGCGCTCGATTTCGACGCCCACGGCGTCAATCCAGCGATTGCAGGATCGGTTGCAGCATGGCCGCGCCCAGTGCGGCGCTGCGGGCGCCGTTCCAGCCGGTGTAGGTGTCCGGCAGGTTGGCGTTGTCCTTGAAAGGCATTTCCAGCGTCAGCGACAGGCACTTGAAGGTGTGCCCGATATACTTCGAGGCCAGCGTGAGCAGCTCCTCGTTGTATTTACTTGCCGCATAGCCGTAGACGTTCTGGAAATCCGGGCTGGCGGCCATGTAGCGCTCGACGAAGGCGTTCTGGCGCGCCAGGCGCTCCGGCGAGAAGTCGGCCAGCATTTCGTTGCCGGCAACGAAGTTGTAGGGCAGCGCCTCGTCGCCGTGGATGTCGAAGAACATGTCGACGCCGGTGTCGTGGATCTTGTTCTTCACGCACAGGACTTCGGGGCTGCGCTCCGCCGTCGGCGTCATCCACTCGCGATTGAGGTTGGCGCCGGCCGCATTGGTGCGCAGGTTACCGCGCACCGAGCCGTCCGGGTTCATGTTCGGAACGATGTAGAACACGCAGCGCTGCAGCAGCTTGCGCGAGACCGGGTTGGCGTTATCGAGCAGCGCGTCCATCATGCCTTCGACGAACCATTCGGCCATTGACTCGCCCGGGTGCTGGCGGGCGATAACCCAGATCTTCTTTTCCGCCGCCGGATTGCCGATCACGACCAGGTTCATGTCGCGGCCATCGACCGTGGTGCCGATGTCGTGCACGCGCGCGACCGGGTTGTCGGCCACTTCGCCCAGCAGGCGCAGGTGGCGTTCCCAGCTGTACGGCTCGAAGTAGGCGAAATACACGCTGTCCAGTTCCGGAGTGAAACGCACCGTCATCACCTGGCCATCGAAGGTGGTGGGAACGCGGAACCAGTTTTCGGTGTCATAGCTGGCACAGACCTGGTAGCCCTCGTAACCCTTGGGATAGGTCGCCTGGCCGGCATTCAGGAAGCGGATGGTGCAGGCCTGGCTGGCCGCGCCTTGCAGGCGGAAGTGAAACCACTGGCGGATGTCGGCGTGCGAGTCGCTACGCAGGTTGAGGTCGATCTGGTCGGCGCGTTCGGCGCTGACAACGTCGATCGAGCCGGAGTCGAACATCTGGCTGATTTTGATGGGCATGGCGAATCCTTGCAGAATGGTGCCGGTCGCGCTCCATGATGCCGGCGACGCCGATCGCCGCCCCCGGCCACGGGCGGTCTTACTCGGCGTCGAGGTCGATCAGGTCGTTGCGGTAGTTCATGAAGATCTGGCGCATCAATTCGACGTTGGAGCGGTCCATCACCATGGTCAGGTCCGGCTTGCGGTCAACCTGGAAGGTCATGCGGATGGTGCCGGGGAACTCGCGGCACTGCACCGTCATCGCGCGCGGCGTGTCCGGATTGTCCCAGTCCCACTGGGTGATCTGCGGTGGCGGCGGCGGCGGCTGCAGGGTCGGATCCTGGTTCACCGGCAGATGGCGCAGCAGCCAGAACACGATATTGGCCGGGATCAGCACGCAGGCATCGGCCGCGTCTTTCGCCGAGAATTTGGCCAGCAAGAGATTGCCAACCCTGTCGCACGACATGCTGTGGCTCTTGACTTGACGGATAACGACCGCTGGTTTCACGCTATTCCTCGTTGAATCAGGTTGAAAAGTGCGCTGCGATTCTAACCCATCCGTTTCGCATTTTGGCAAAATCGGCAAAGAAAACGGGGAGCTGGCCGCTCCCCGTTCCGCCCCCGCCTGCGCGGGGACGAGTTTGGCAAATGCTTGCCGCTTACTGCTTGTTGCCACCGCGGGAACTTTGGCGGTTGCCGCCGCTGCTGCTCTTGGCGGAGCTGCGCGATGTGCCGCCGGCGCTGGCATTGGCCGACTGGCGGTTGCCGTGGCTCATGCTGCCGGCACGACGCGCTTCTTCCGAAGTGAACTCGTGCGCGGTCCCTTTGGCGTGCGCCGCCTTGCCGCCCTGGCTCGCAATTTCGCGTTGACGTGCCGGGTCCATGGATGCAAAGCCGCGATTACGGGTGCCGCTACTCTGGCTGTTGCCCGGGTTGCCGCTTTGTTTGTTGCCTTGGTTTGATGAAGCCATGAGTGCTCTCCTCTTCTCGATTAAACCGCCGCGTCCTGCGGCAGGCCTGGCCCTCCGCTCGAAAAATGAAGCTTGATGAGTGAAGGTCAAAATCATCTTAGGCATGCATGGTGGCTGAGACTATAGGACGCCTTCAGATGACTTTGTAGGAATTCACGAGACAGAAAATGCACTTTCGAAAGCTACTTCCACTCGTCAATTTCACAGCACCGAAATCGTCCTACACGGCACCGTTCTGCCTTCCTATACAGGCCTTCGGCGCAGGCGTGCATGATGGCGATCTGAGGCGGCGTCAAGCGGCGCTTGTCTTTTTTCGAAAGGAAATGACATGGACGCGAACCAGCGCAGCGAAGCAAACAAGCAGGCCAACAACGGCGGCAACGAAAAGGGAACGCCGGGCGCACAGGGCAAGACACAGGGCGAAGGGTCGCTCGATCACACCTACCCGAAAGGCGCGGAAGCGGCGCCGCGCATCACGGGCGACACGCACGCAGAGGGCAGCATGCAAAGCGGTGTCGGCCCCGGCGTGTACGATGGCCGCTACCAGCGCAGCGACGGCCAGGGCGACAAGCTGCAGGGTGGATCGATGCAGACGCAGCAGACCGGTGGCAGCGGCGCGCAACAAGGGATTACCGATAGCCATCAGGAAGCGATGGAACAACGTTCCGGCGCTTACGGCAAACTGGAGCAGCCTGTAGGTGATCGTCCAGGGAATCAGGGCGTTTCCCTACAGGGCAGTCGGCAAAGCGGCAAGAGCCAGGGCGAGCAGCAATCGTCGACCCAAGGGGGAGGCCAACGCGGGCCGCATTCGGCCATGCCACGCCAGCACGGCGGCTCGATGGGGCAGCAATCGGCCAACCCACAGGGAACGCAGGGTGGCGGCCAGGCCGGGCCCGGTTCGGATGCCCAGAGTGTCCAGCGCGGCGGGTCGATGCACCAGCAATCCGGTCCTGGACAAGGCAGCCAGGGCGGTGGCGGGTCGGGGCGCGCCCACGACAGCACCGATCGCATCGGCTCGCAGACGGGTAATTACCAACGCGAAATGGGCGTGCACCAATCGAATGATTTGTCCGGCGGCTTGCCACGCAGCCCCGGCAACGCCGGACCGTATCCGGACGCGGGCAGCACGCATCAGACCGGACCGGACAACCATGCGGACCTGCTGCGCGACGATCGCGGCGTGCATGAATCGAACAATTCGTCGGGCGGCCTGCCACGCAGCCCGGGCGGCGCGAACCAGTTGTCGGCGGACGAAAAGATGGATGACGATACCGGATTCTCCAATCCCCGTCGGCGTGATTGATCAGGCGGGATGCCGCGCACGGCGACGCGGCATCCGGGTCCGACGCGCGAACTGAAGCGGCGCACGTGGCGGCTCCGGCTTTGGCACCGTGCCGGGCACGAAGCCACGTCGGCACTTGATCCAGATTCAGGGCATGCGATCACGCAGGAACTCGACCGTTTGTCGCGCAATCGAATCACTCTCATCATCGCGCACCGGCTGTCCACGGTCGTCAAGGCGCACGCGAGCCTATGCGCGGCTGTGGCTGCTGCAACAGCGGATGGACCAGGATGCAAGGCGCGCTTCATCGTTGCGCACGGAGACCAACCATGCCACTGACGACAATCGCCACCGACACCGCCGCCGCCATCGCGGTGTCGGTCGTGGTCCCCACCTGCGGCCGGCTCGACCTGCTGGACCGCTGCCTCGACGCGCTGACGCGCCAGACCCTGCCCGGCACGCGCTACGAACTCATCATTGTCGACGACGAGCCCAATCACAACACGCTGCATCTGGTGGCCGGCTGGCGTGCCCGCACGCTGGACCGCGGCCCGCGCCTGGCGTACGTCCCCAATGCCGGGCCGCACGGGCCGGCGGCGGCGCGCAACCGCGGCTGGCGCGTGGCACAGGCGGACATCGTCGCCTTCACCGATGACGACACCGTGCCCGCGCCGGCATGGCTGGCCAGCGGACTGGCCGCCTTCACCGACCATGTCGACGCCCTGTGCGGCAAGATCGAAATGCCCTTGCCCGCCGTCCCCACCGACTACCAGCGCGACGCCCGCCTGCTCGAAAGCGCGGAATTCGTCACGGCCAACTGCTTTTGCCGCAAGGGCGTGCTGGAGCGCCTGGACGGTTTCGACGAACGCTTCACCAGCCCCTGGCGCGAAGACAGCGACCTGCATTTCCGCCTCCTGAAAATCAACGCCACCATCGCGCACGCGCCGGAAGCGCTGGTCGTGCATCCGGTGCGGCCGGCGCCGTGGGGTGTCAGCCTCTTGCAAATCAAAAAGGTCGCGTTCGACGCACTGCTCTACAAAAAGCACCCCGACCTGTACCGGCAAAAAATCCAGGGTGCCCCGCGCTGGGACTATTACGCCATCGTCGCCGCGCTCCTCGCCGTACTGGCGGGGTGGGTCGGCAACCTCGCCTGGCTGGCCACCCTTGGCGGCGCCGCCTGGCTGACGCTGACGGGCCGCCTGTGCGCGCGCCGCCTGTCCGGCACCGCCAAGACTGTCTCCCATGTCGCCGAGATGGTCGTCACCTCGGCCCTGATTCCCCCGCTCGCCGTGTTCTGGCGCATCGCCGGGGCAATCCGCTACCGCGTCCGTTTCGCCTGAAAGCCAATCATGCGCGGACTCAAGGTCCTGACCTGGCAGATGCACGGCAAGCCGCGCCTACCGGCGTTGCACCTGGCGCACCGTCGCCCGGCAAGTCGCTGCCATCTGCGCATCGGTGATGCAAAAGCACCACGCTAAATCCAGCCACGGGAGCCCGCATGACACCCCTCGACCGCGCCACACAGCATCCCGCAAGTCTCCGCGGCAAGACCGCCTTCATCACCGGCGCCGGCAGCGGCCTCGGCCTTGCGCTGGCCGATGTGCTGGCCGCCTGCGGGGCCGACATCGTCGCCGCCGACATCGCCCCACACAAGCTCGAATCCACTTGCGACCGCGTGCACGCGCACGGCACCCGCGTGCTGCCGATTTCGCTCGACGTGGCCGAGCCCGCATCAGCGCGGCGTGCCGTCACGCAGGCGCTGGACACGCTGGGCCGGCTCGACATCCTCGTCAACAATGCCGGCACCGACATGACGCGTCCGATCGACGACCTGTCCGAACACGACTGGCTGCGCGTGATCGGCACCAACCTGAACGGACCGTTCTGGCTCGCCAAATATGCGGCGTCCCATATGCGCGCGGCCGGTGGCGGCCACATCATCAATATCGCCTCCACCGCCGCCAAGCGGGCCTGGCCCAATGCCGCGGCCTATCACGCCAGCAAGTGGGGACTGCTCGGCCTGTCGCATTCCCTGCACGCCGAGTTGCGCCCGCACGGCATCCGCGTCACGGCGGTGATTGCCGGCGGCATGCGTACGCCGTTTTTGCTGGAACGCTTCCCCGACCTCGACCCCTCGACCTTGCAAGACCCGGCCGACGTCGCCAACGCCATCCGGGCCGTGTTGCTGATGCCGCCGGCAACCGTGGTGGCCGAGCTCACGGTACTGCCGGTGCAGGAAACCTCATGGCCATAAGAGCGATCTTCCTCGACAAGGACGGCACCCTGGTCGACAAGCTGCCATACAACGTCGAACCACGCCGCATCACGCTGGCCAACGGCGCCGGACCGGCCCTGCGCCTGTTGTCGCGGCTCGACTACCGCTTCTACGTGGTCAGCAAGCAGGACGGCATTGCGCATGGAACGTTCGGCGAACCCGCCATGGCGCGCGTGCACGACCGCCTGGTCGACTTGCTGTTCCGCGAAAATCTCTCGCTTGACGGCTTCTATTTCTGCCCGCACCACCCTGACGGCAACATCCCGCACTACGCCACCGCATGCGAGTGCCGCAAACCCAAGCCCGGCCTCCTGCTCCAGGCCGCCAATGAGCACGGCATCGACCTGCCGGCGTCATGGATGATCGGCGACAGCCTGCACGATATCGAAGCCGGCAACCGGGCGGGCTGCCGCTCGGTGCTGATCGACAACGGCAATGAGACCGAATGGCGGCTCGGGGCCAATCGCATCCCGACCCGCATCGCGCCGGACCTCTACGCCGCCGCCGTGCTGATCGCCCGCCACACCGAGCTCACATGAAACACTGGGACAAAGCCAGGAAGCTGCTGTGCGTGCGCCTCGACTCGCTCGGCGACGTGCTGATGTGCACGCCCGCCCTGCGCGCCCTGCGTGAGAGCGTTCCCGGTCGCACCATCAGCTTGCTCACTTCGCCCGGCGCGGCCGCCTTGCAGCCCTACATTCCGGAAATCGATGACGTCATCGCCTACGAAGCGCCGTGGATGAAGGCCAGCGGCGCGCACGATCGCCAGCTCGACCTCGCGTTCGCGGCCGGCCTCGCGCAGCACCACTTCGATGGCGCCGTCATCTTCACCTCCTATAGCCAGAGCCCGCTTCCGGCCGCGCTGCTGTGCTATCTGGCCGGCATTCCATTACGCGCTGCCCATTGCCACGAGAATCCCTATCGCCTGCTGACCCATTGGCTGGCCGATCCCGAGCCGGACCGCGTAATCCGCCACGAAGTCCGGCGCCAGCTCGACCTAGCGGTCCACATCGGTTGCCAGCCAAGTTCGACGCGACTGTCCTTCGCGGTCCCCGCCGCCGATGTCGATGCAGTCCGGAACCGCCTCGACAGGCTGGGCATGGGCGAACAACAACGATGGATCGCATTGCATCCCGGCGCCAGCGCGCCGTCGCGCCGCTACCCGCCTGCGCACTGGATGGAAGTGATCCGCCAGCTGGACGCGCGCCAGCGTTGTCCGATGGTGCTGACCGGCGCCGCCGCCGAGCAAACCCTGATCGACGAGATCCGCGACGGCTGCGGCATTCCGGTGCACTCCCTGGCCAGCCAGCTGGGCCTGGGCGAACTCGGCGCGGCTCTGCAATTGGCGACCGTCGTCGTGAGCAACAATACAGGTCCCGCCCACATTGCCGCCGCGGTCGGCACCCCGCTGGTCAACCTCTATGCCATGACCAATCCCCAGCATACGCCGTGGCAGGTGCGTAACCGCCTGCTGTATCACGACGTGCCCTGCCGCTTCTGCATGAAGAGCATCTGCCCGCAAGGGCACAACGAATGCCTGGAAAAAATTGCCCCGGAGCGTGTGGTGGAGGCCGTGTGCGACCTGCTGCAGAAATAGGCCGGCCCGCGCAACCCACCAATTGCGCGAGCCGTACTCCCCTGTTCTTCTTCCCTGCGCGGGATGCACGCCGATCCCGTCCACTTCACTGTAGGCAGGCGAGCCGTACCCTGCAAGGGCGTGCCGGCCGCGCCACTTGCGCCAGATCGCTTCACGTCCCGACAATCGGTTCATCCAGAAAACTTACTTACCTCGACGCCAAAAAAATAGCAAAGCCGCATTTCCGGACGACCTCAAGCACGATCAAACACCATCGGCATGACAGGATTCCAAGTACCGAAGCTTCTCTGGTATAATTCCGGCCCAGTCGGGGCGTAGCGCAGCCTGGTAGCGTACCTGCATGGGGTGCAGGTGGTCGGAGGTTCGAATCCTCTCGCCCCGACCAACAGAATCAATGACTTAGGCCAGCTTTCGAGCTGGCCTTTTTCATTCCTGGCCTTAGCGCCAGCCATCAATGCAAGCGCCGCTTGCGCCTGAAGAAAGCCCTCAGTTGCACCAGCGACCGCGTGTTCAGCACCTCCCGCGCCTCCAGCCAGCCGCGCCGGGCCTGCCCGATGCCGTAGCGGATGTCGTCGAAGTCCGCGACACCATGGGCATCGGAATCGATGACCACCAGCGCCCCCATGTCCTTCGCCATGCGGCAGTGGTTCTCGTTCAAGTCCAGCCGCAGCGGCTGCGAATCCAGCTCCAGCGCACATCCGCATGCGTGGGCATGCCGGATCACCCGCTCGATATCGAGCACGACGGGAGATCGCTCGAACAGCAAACGTCCCGTGGGATGACCGAGAATGGCCACGCCGGGATGGTCCATCGCCCGCATCAGCCGCTCGGTCTGCCTCTCGCGCGCCAACTCGAAGCCTTCGTGCACCGACGCAATGGCGTAATCGAGCCGCGCCAGCACGGCATCCGGTAAATCAAGCGACCCGTCTTCCAGGATATCGACCTCCACGCCCTTCAACAGCGTGATTCCATCGAGTTCGTCGTTGAGCATGTCGATCTCGTCCGCCTGCCACACCAGCACTTCCGCATCCACCGCACGTCCGCCATGGCGCGCATGATCCGTCACCCCGAGGTAAGACAATCCCCGCCGCCTTGCCGCCTCAGCCATGTCGCGCAGCGAATCACGCCCATCGCTGGCCGTAGTGTGGGCGTGCAGGTCGCCTTTCAACTGCTCCATCGACACGAGTTCAGGCAGCCGTCCATCGCGCGCCGCCTCGATTTCGCCTCGGTTCTCGCGCAATTCAGGTGCAATGAAGGGCAAGCCGACGGCGGCAAATACCGATTCCTCGGTCTCGCCCGCAATACGTTCTTCGCCCGCGTACACCCCATATTCATTGACCTTCAACCCGCGCTTGAGCGCCAGCGTGCGCACCTCGATATTATGCGCCTTCGATCCCGTGAAATAATGCAGGGCCGCCCCATAACTGGCCGGCTCGACCACGCGCAAATCCACCTGCATCGCCAGGTTGCCGAGTTCCACGCTCGCCCGCGTCGGCCCATGCGACAGCACCCGCCGCACCTCCTCGTACGCCACGAAATGCGCGGTCACCTCCTCCATGCGCATCGAACACGCCACCACGTCCACATCGCCGACGGTCTCCTTCATGCGCCGCAAGCTGCCCGCCGCCTCCGCGCGCATGAGCGCCGGATGCTGCATCAGGTAACGCAGAAGTGGCTCGACGACAGCGGCTGCCGTCGCGATCGAATGGCGCGCGGTCTTCGACAACTGCGCCTGCACCGCCTCCAGTATTTTCTGCTCAGCCTTTTCCCCGATGCCACGAATCGTGCGCAACTGCCCTTCCTCTGCCGCGCGCAACAGCTGTTCCGGCGTATGAATGCCCCGCTCGTCGTACAGCAGCTTGACCCGCTTCGGCCCCAGTCCGGGAATGCGCAGCAGCTTCTCGATCTGAGGCGGCAGCTCGCCACGCAACTGCTCGCGCAGCGCGCAGGTGCCGCCGCCATGCACGATCTCGCTGATCTTGCCCGCAAGATCCCTGCCAATGCCCGGCAATTCCTCCAGCTCGCGCCCCTCATCGAGCAGATCCTCGATGTTCGGCCCCAGCGTTTCCACGGTGCGCGCGGCATTGCGGTAGGCGCGGATACGAAACGGGTTCCCGTTCTCGATCTCGAGCAGGTCGGCGATTTCGCCGAACACCCGCGCGATATCAGCATTCTGGATATGCATGGCTCCTCCCCGACCTGGCCGCACTTGTGCAGGCCTTCCCGGTCCAAGCGATAATGCCCTCGACGCAAAGCACGTTCAACAGGAGATCTACATGAGCAACACCCAATTCGAGCACGTCTCGGTCATCAAGAAAGCCAACATCTATTTCGACGGCAAGTGCATCTCGCACACCGTCGTATTTCCCGACCAGACCAGGAAGACCATCGGCGTCATCATGCCGAGCACCCTGACCTTCGGCACCGACAGTCCCGAAGTCATGGAAATCATCGAAGGAAAGTGCCGCGCCCGCATCGGCCCGGAGGGTGAATGGAAAAACTATGACGCCGGCCAGCAATTCCGCGTGCCCGGCAAATCGAGCTTCGACCTTGAAGCACTCGAGCCGGTCCACTACGTCTGCCATTTCGCCCACCAGTAAATCAGGCTGAGGTCCGCACGCGCCGTACCGGCGGCCCCGCATCGAATTGCGCCGCCAGCCGGTCGAGTGCGGCGCGGTCCACGGTCTCGTGCTCCAGCAACTCGTGCGCCAGCGCATCCAGCAAGGGCCGCTTGTCGATCAGGGTCTGGCGCACCCGCTCATGCGCATCGTTCAGCAGTTGTGCAATCTCCTGATCGATGCCCTGCGCGGTGCGTTCACTGTAAGGCAAGCGCTCCCCCGTGCCCGCCGGATACAGCGGTGAAGTAGTGGCCTGCTCGAAAGTCGCCAGCCCCAGCCGCTCGCTCATCCCGTATTGCGTCACCATGTGTCGCGCCATGTCGGTCGCCATCTGCAGATCGTTCTGCGCGCCGGTCGACATGTCGCCAAACACAATCTCCTCCGCAACGCGCCCACCGAGATAGACATCGAGCCGGTCCAGCAGTTCGGTCTTCTTGAGCAGATAGCGGTCCTCGGTCGGCAACTGCTGGGTATAGCCCAGCGCCGCCACGCCACGCGGGATGATGGAAATTTTCGCCACGCGATCGGCATGTTCGCGATATTCCGCCGTCAGCGCGTGCCCCGCCTCGTGGAAAGCCACCGTCTGCTTCTCCATCGGATTCATGACCCGCGTCTTCTTTTCCAGGCCGGCCACCACCCGGTCCGCCGCTTCGTCGAAGTCCGCGTTATCCACCGCCTGCTTGCCACGGCGCGCCGCCAGCAGGGCCGCCTCATTGACGAGGTTGGCAAGATCCGCGCCAGCCAGCCCCGCCGTGCGCGCCGCAATCTCGCCCAGCCTGACATCCGGCGCCAGCGTCACCTGGCGCGTGTGGACCGACAGGATCTTCTCGCGCCCCTTCAAATCCGGCCGGTCCAGTGCGATATGCCGGTCGAACCGGCCCGGTCGCAAGAGCGCGGGATCAAGAATTTCCGGCCGGTTGGTGGCGCCGAGAATGATCACGCCCTTGTTCGTATCGAAACCATCCATCTCGACCAGCAATTGGTTCAGCGTCTGCTCTTGCTCGTTGTAGCCGGAGACCATGCCGGAGACGCCGCGCGCCCGCCCCAACGCATCGAGTTCGTCGATGAAGATGATGCACGGCGCACTCTTTTCCGCCTGCGTGAACAGGTCGCGCACCCGTGCGGCGCCGACGCCGACGAACATTTCGACGAACTCCGAGCCGCTGATCGAAAAGAAAGGCACGCTCGCCTCACCCGCCAGGGCCTTTGCCAGCAAGGTCTTGCCGGTACCAGGTGCGCCGACAATCAGCACGCCTTTCGGAATCTTGCCGCCGAGACGACGATAGCGCTGCGGATTCTTCAGGAACTCGACGATTTCCATCAGTTCTTCCTTGGCCTCGTCGATACCGGCCACGTCATTGAAGGTGACGCCGGTCTTGCTCTGCACGTAGACGCGCGCCTTGCTCTTGCCGATGTCAAACAGCCCACCGGCCATCATCCCGCCGCCCCCTCGCTTGAGCATGCTGCTCCACAGCCACACCAGCAGCAGCACCGGAAACACCCACGCCAGCAGCGTCGCCATCCACGCGCTGCGCGCTTCGCCGGTATAGCGCACCTTCTGCGCTTCCAGGTCGGAAATCAAGTCGGGATCGCTGACCCGCACCGTGCTGAAGGCGCAGCCGGTATCCGCCGCACACTTGAGCGCGTCCAATGTCTGCTTCGGCAACACGCTGTCCAGATGATCCTTCCTGAGCGTGCCGCTGATGGTCGTGTCGGAGATCTCGACCTCATTGACCTTGCCTGCATACACCAGCTGCTTGAACTCGCTGTACGGGATCTGCGTGTCGGCCGTGAAACCAGCCACGCCCTGGAAGATCGCGAACAGCGTCAAGCCCAGCACCCAGTACAACATCATCGGCCGCATCGGATTGCTGGCCGGGTCCCCGGGCTTCGGATCCGGAAGCTGGCCGTTCATGCGACCTCCGCGAAGCGATGCACCAGCACCGGCACCGTGCTCTCCAGCAGCACCCTGATCGTTTCACTACCGGGAGTGTTGGCGCGCGGCCCCTTCCAGCCGTGCAAGGCCATGAAGATCAGGTCGCACTGCATGTCCTCGGCCGCGCGTGCGATCGCCAGCCACGGATCGGGCGCATGGATCTTGACGACGGTGGAAGGGACATGCTCGACAGTGGAGGTGGCGGTGATCTCGTACAGGTACTCGTCCGCCAGCTTATCGAACAGCGCGCGGCGCCGCTGCACGAATTGCGGGGCATGCGCCAGCCATGTGTCCAGCTGCGCCGCGCCGGGGAGCACGACGACATGGATGCCGACCACCTCGGCCCTGCACTCCTTCGCCAGCCGGATGCCGCTGAGCACGGCCTGCTTCGACAAGGCAGAGCCATCGGTCGGCAGCAGGATCCGTTTGAACATGGAGCCTCCGCGCCGACAGGCCTGTTCCGCGCAGCTTGGCGCGGGATACGCTCAGTATCTACCCTGTTTCAGGAGGAGGTCGCGCGTTTGGAATGGCCGTGCGCGGTTCACTTCCAGTCGCCGCGCAGCGCCAGCACCTGCTCGTACAGATACTCCGGTGTGGCAGCGTCCGGCGCCACCGGCTCACCCACTTCCAGGGCCAGGCGCGACCGCAGGCCGCGCGCGAACGAGCGTTCGAACACATTGGTCTGGTCGCGCGTGAACAGGCTGCCCCACAGGCCGCGCAGCGCCATCGGGATCACCGGCACCTTGCTGCGCGAGGTGATCTTGGCGATGCCGCCACGGAACTCGTTCATCTCGCCGGTCGAGGTCAGCTTTCCTTCCGGGAAGATGCAGACCAGGTCGCCGTCATGCAAGGCCTTGGCAATATCCACGAAGGCCTTTTCCATCAGCCAGGGATCTTCCTTGGCCGACGCGATCGGGATGGCCTTGGCGGTGCGGAAAATCCAACCGAGAAAAGGCGTTGCGAAAATCCGGTGGTCCATCACGAAGCGGATCGGCCGCGGGCTGGCAGCCACGATCACCATCGCGTCGACATAGCTGACGTGATTGCACACCAGCACGGCCGGGCCTTCCGCCGGAATGCGCTCCGAACCGACAGTCCGGATGCGGTAGGCCGTGTGGATCAGCAACCACGCCAGGAAGCGCATCAGGAATTCCGGCACCAGCGAGAAAATATAGATCGCCACGACCGCATTCAGCAGTGCGGTCGTCAAGAACATCTCCGGAATCGTGAAGCCGCGCCCCAGCAGCAGGATCGCCAGGCCGGCCGCCGCCACCATGAAGATCGAGTTAAGAATATTGGTGCCCGCAATGGTGCGCGCAACGTGCTTGGGATCGCAGCGGGTCTGGATCAGCGCGAACAATGGCACGATGAAGAAGCCGCCGAAAATGCCGAGCAGTACGATGTCGGCCAGGATACGCGCCACGCCGGGTTGCGCCAGCAAGCCAAAGGCATCGACGGTCATGGTATTGGTGTAATGCTGGCTGGCAAAGTACAAGTCGATACCGAACAGCGACAGGCCAATCGAACCGAACGGCACCAGTCCGATCTCGACCTTGCGCCCGGAAAGCCGTTCGCACAACAGCGAGCCGGCGCCGATGCCGAGCGAGAACACCGTCAACAGCAGCACGAACACGCTATGGTCGCCATGCAGGTAGTCGCGCGCATAGACGGGGAATTGCGACAGTACCAGTGCGCCGTAGAACCAGAACCAAGAGTTGCCCAGCATAGACAGGAACACGGTGCGATTCTTGGCCGAGTACGACAGGTTGCGCCACGATTCCGCGAGGAAGTTGCGGCTGATCTTGAGGCGGGGCTCCGGCGCGGGCGACACAGGAATGCGCCAGCTCGCCGCCAGCCCCAGCAAGGCGGTCAGCAAGGTCCCACCGGCAATCAACGCGATGCCTTCCGGCCGCGACACCAGCAGCGCCCCCATGATCTCGCCCAGCAGGATACCGACGAAGGTCCCCATTTCGATCACGCCATTCCCGCCAATCAGCTCTTCCTGCCTAAGGTGCTGCGGCAAATAGGCGTACTTCACCGGACCGAACAAGGTCGAGTGCACGCCCATCCCGACGACGGCGGCAATCAGCAGCCACAGGTGATGGCCCATCCAGCCGATACCGGCCACCAGCATGATGCCGATCTCGAGCATCTTGACGCCGCGCGCCAGCCGCCCCTTCTCAACCTTGTCAGCAATCTGCCCCGAAGTGCCCGACAACAACACGAACGGCAGGATGAACAGGCCAGGAATCAGGTTGTTGAGCAGCGAAGACGGCAAGCTCGTCCATGTGACCGCGTCGTAGGTCAGCACGACGATCAGGGCCGTCTTGAACAGATTGTCGTTGAATGCACCGAGAAATTGCGTCCAGAAGAAAGGCGCGAAGCGGCGTTGCTTCAACAGGGAGAACTGGCTGGATTGGCTCATGCTTCGGCTCGCGGAAAGTGATAGGCCGTAATCTACCGCAGTCGCCTTGGGCAAACAACAATATTACCTAGCGACATGCCGGTGTCGTCAAACTTGATACGCCTGGTCGCGCCGGATGATACCGGCAGCATGTAACCGGCATATGTATCCGGTGCACTAGAATGAGATCGGACACACCCTGAACAGGGAGAATGCTATGAGCTACAGCGTAATGGCCAGCCAGAACAGTCAGAAACCCGCACTGGTCGCGCTCACAGGCGCCGCCTTGCTTGCCTTCGCATGCAATTCATTCCTTGCCCGGCTTGCTTTCCGATCGACCGCGATCGATCCTGCGTCGTACACAACGATCCGCTTGCTTGCGGGCGGTCTCACCCTGCTCGCCATCCTGCGCTTGCAGCAGGAAAGGCTGCCGCGCGCGGCCAGCAGCTGGCTATCTGCCGCCCTGCTCTTCACCTATGCGGGAGCATTCTCCTTCGCCTACCGGGAGATCAGTGCCGGCGCAGGCGCCCTGGTGCTGTTCGCGGCCGCCCAACTGACGATGATCACCTACGGCCTCTACCACGGCGAGCGCGCCAGCCTTCCCGGCATCTTGCTTGCTTGCGCCGGCATCGTGATCTTCCTCGCCCCGTCCGCCACGACGCCGCCACTGTTCGCGGCATTCCTGATGGCCATTGCCGGCGCCGCCTGGGGCGGATTCTCCCTTCTGGGCAAAGGCAGGCACTCACCAATCGGCATGACCACCGAAAGCTTCCTGTGGACCGTGCCACTTGCGCTCGTGCTGACGCTGATACAACGCGACCACTTCAATATGGACCGGACCGGCGCAGTCTATGCCGTAATTTCAGGAAGCATCACTTCCGCGATCGGCTACGCCATCTGGTACTGGGTGCGGGTTCGCATCACGGCCATCAGCGCGGGCGCGGTCCAGCTCTGCGTACCGGTCCTGAGCGCCCTGCTCGGCTGGCTATTCCTTGGTGAACGACTGGCAACCCGCAACCTCGTGGCTGGCGTCGCAGTGTTGAGCGGAATTGCTTGGGTAACCGTGACGGCGAAGTCAGCCAAGTCGCGCTGAGCGCACCATCATTCGATACACCGGCCCGATCGCCAGTACTACCACGACCATGCGCGCCACATGAAACGCCGTCACGACCGGCACGCCGAGGTTCAGCACGCGCGCGGTAAGCGCCATCTCGGCAATGCCGCCCGGCGAAGTCGCCAGCACCGCGGTCGCCCACGGCAGCCCGGCCAGATGTCCGACCATCAGCGCGAACGCGGCGGCAACCAGCAAGGCCAGCGCCGAACACAACGCCACCGAAGCGAGGAAACGCGGCGCCGTGTGCACGAAGCGCGGCGTGAAGCGGGTGCCTAGCGACACGCCGATCAGCAGCTGCCCGGTGCGGATCGCCCATTCGGGCAGACGGGAAAGGTGGACGCCGAACGCGGTCAGCAGGAGCGCCACCGCCAGCGGCCCGATCACCCAAGCATTCGGCACATTGCGCCGCTTGAGCAGCAGCGCGCCGCACGAAGTAAGCAGCGCCAGCAGCGCCAGTCCCGGATACCAGACCTCGCGCGCCGCCGGCATGAATGGAAACACGTCGCCATGCGCATGCAGCGCGCGCACCGCGAACGGGATGGTCCCGGTCACCATCATGATGCGCAGGCTGTGGGCGGCGGCCACGCGTTCGACCAGCGCCCCGTGGCGCTCGCCCTGCACCGCCATCTCGGACGCGCCACCGGTCGCCATCGCGAAGAAGGCGGTGGCATCGTCCGAGCCGGTCAGGCGCCGCAGCAGCCACGCGCTGCCGGCGCCCAGCGCCAGCGCGAACACCACCGCCAGCGCGATCCACCCGGCATAGCGCGCCAGCACGGCCAGCACCGGCGCCGAAAAATACAGGCCGAGCGCGGTGCCGATGGCCCACTGCCCGGCCTCGCGCGCCCGCACCGGCGCCGCCAGCCGCATGCCGAACATGCAGGCAATGGCGGTGCCGAACAAAGGCCCGATCAGCCACGGCAGCGGCGTATCGAGCCAGATGCAGGCCAGCGCCGCCGCCAATCCAAGCAGCAGCGCCGGCACGAAGTGACGCAGCATCGGCTAACTCAGAAGGCCCAGAGCTTCTCCGCCGGCATGCGCAACCAGTAGCTGCCCGGATCCAGCCGGCGCGGCGAATAGGCGCGCAGCTTGGCGTCGCCGCGGCCGAACAGGCATTCCCAGCGATCGCCGAGATACATGCAGGTCGTCAGCTCCATCTCGAGCGCATTGTCCGCCGGGGTGGCGCTGATCGCCACTTCCTCAAGGCGGATCAGCGCGGTGACGTCCTCGCCCTGGTTCGCGCCGCGTGCGGTGCCCGCCAGTTCCGCGCCTTCGACCGCCAGGCGCACCTGCTCGCCCTCGCGCCGGACCACGCGCGCCTTCATGCGGTTGTTCGAGCCCATGAACTCCGCGGTGAACAGCGTGTTCGGCGCCTGGTACATCTCCTGCGGCGTGCCCTGCTGCTCGATCTTGCCGTTGTTGAGCAGGAGGATGCGGTCCGAGATCGCCATCGCCTCCGCCTGGTCGTGCGTCACCATCAGCGCCGACAGGCCCAGGCGTACGATCAGTTCGCGCAGGAAGGCGCGTGCCTCTTCGCGCAGCTTGGCGTCGAGGTTCGACAGCGGCTCGTCCAGCAGGATCACCGGCGGGTTGTACACC
>JAEWEK010000238.1 GCA_023389425.1 Pseudomonadota bacterium
ATATCTCTTTAAAACGGGCCGGCGTTCCCGCGCAGGCGGGAACCCCATTTTGCCGGAACCCCGCTAGCGCTCACCAAATCTGATGGCTTCAAACCGGGCGAGGGTATGCTTGCGCGCCTCCTCATGCTCCACCACCGGCCACGGATAGTCGCGCCCCAGTTGCACACCCTTCGCCGCCAGCATCACCGGATCGGCCAGCCACGGCGCATGGATCTCGCGCGCATCGAGCTGCGCCAGCGCCGGCACCCAGCGCCTGATGAACTCGCCGTCCGGATCGAACTTGCGCGACTGCGTCAAGGGATTGAAGATGCGGAACCACGGCTGCGCGTCGCAACCGGTCGACGCGGCCCACTGCCAGCCGCCATTGTTCGACGCCAGCTCGTAATCATTGAGCCTGAGTGCGAAGTAGCGCTCGCCCCGGCGCCAGTCGATGCCGAGGTCCTTGGTCAGGAAGCTCGCCGTCAGCATGCGCAGGCGATTGTGCATGAAGCCTGTCCGGTTCAGCTGCTGCATCGCGGCGTCCACCAGCGGGTAGCCGGTGCGGCCTTCGCACCACGCGCCGAAATCGTCATCTGCCTGTTTGCCCTGTTCCCACGCGACGGCGTCGAAGGCGGGGCGGAAGGCACGCGTGACCACGTGCGGATTCTGCGACAGGATCATCGCGTAGAAGTCGCGCCACACCAGCTCCGACAGCCACACCGCGGCGCCGGCAGCACCGTGCGCGCCGATCTGCCGTGCGGTGCGCGCCAGGTGGCGGATCGAGGCCGTCCCGAAGCGCAGGTGCACCGACAAATGCGAGGTCGCATCCAGCGCAGGGAAGTCGCGCGTGCTGCCGTAGTCGCCGATGCGGTCGAGGAATTCATCGAACAGCGACGCGGCACCGGACATGCCGGACGGTTCGATCGGCGCGGCCGGTGCGGTGAATCCGATGTCCTCCAGGCTGGGCATCCTGCAGCCGGCGGGCGGCGCGGCCAGCGCGCCTGCGAGACCTTCGACCGGGTGCGGCGCCAGCGCCTGCGGCTCGGCCGCGAGCCGCTTCAGCCACGCGTTCTTGTAAGGGGTGAACACCGAAAACGGCGTGCCGGCCTGTGTGAGGATGTCGCCTTTTTCAAAGATGACCTGGTCCTTGAAGCTGGCCAGCTCGCGCCCGTCCGCCTCCAGCCGTGCGGCCACCTCGGCGTCGCGCGCGATCGCGTCCGGCTCGTAATCCCGATTGGTATGAACAGCATGCACGCCGAGCTGGCCGGCCAGGCGCGGTATCTCCTCGGATGGGTCGCCATGCAGCACGATCAGGCCGCCGCCCATGCGGCGCAGATCGGCATCCAGCTCGACCAGGGCGGCACGGATGAAGTGCACGCGGCGGTCGTCGCGCGGCAGGCCGGCCAGGATGCGGGTATCGAACACGAAGGCGCACCAGACTGCCGCGTCGCCGTCGTCCAGCGCGGCGCTCAGGGCCGCGTTGTCGAAGCTGCGCAGGTCGCGCCGGAACCAGACGAGTTTCTTGCTTTTTGGCATCTATTGATGTGCGTGGTCAATGCGGCCCGGTATTTTACTGTCTAGTATTCAAGCCATGGTGCGCGCCGTGGCGTCAGGACGGGCCCCGGCGCAAATCAGTGTAAACTATCGAAAAATCTCCTTGTACTAGGGATACCAGCGGTAGTCCATCGAGAGTGAGCCAAGAGGAAGTCAGCACATGAAAAAAAGCAAAGTCGGCACAACTCTTCCAATGCCCGGGATGCCGCAGGAACAGTTGGTGACGCTGGGCAAGAGCCACCCCGTCGCCGCTTCTGGCCTGAACCTCGCCAACCATTTCCTGATCGCGATGCCGTCGATGCAGGATCCGGTGTTCGGCGGCACCGTGGTATACGTGTGCGAGCATAACGACAAGGGCGTGCTCGGCGTCGTCATCAACAAGCCGACCGACATGACCATGGACGTGCTGTTCGAGCGCATCGAGCTCAAATTGGTGGACGGCCTGCGCAGCACCGTCACCAGCGCGCCGATCATGTTCGGCGGCCCGGTGCAGGATGACCGCGGCTTCGTGCTGCATTCGCCCGGCGGGCGCTACTCGTCCTCGCTGTCGGTCACCGAGGAAGTGGCCTTCACCACCTCCATCGACGTGCTCGAGGCGGTGGCCAGGGGCGGCGGTCCGCAGCGCATGCTGGTCTCGATCGGCTACGCCGGCTGGAGCCCCGGCCAGCTGGAGGAGGAAATCGCCCGCAACGGCTGGCTCACCGTCGGCGCCGATGCTCACGTGCTGTTCGACCTGCCGGTCGAGGAACGCTACAACGCCGCCATCAAACTCCTGGGAATCGACCCGCTGATGCTCGCAACTGAGGCCGGCCATGCGTAAGAATGGTTGATATCGTCATCGGCTTCGACTTCGGCATCAAGCGCATCGGCATCGCGATGGGGAACACCCTGACCGGCCAGGCGCAAGCGCTTTCCGTCATCAAGGCGATCGACAATGCGACCCGCTTCAAGGTCATCGGCGAACTGATCGAACAATGGCGCCCGGCGCGCCTGGTGG
>JAEWEK010000278.1 GCA_023389425.1 Pseudomonadota bacterium
ATGATGCCTTTGGGATTGGTGGCATTGGTCAGGAAGCCGGTCAGCACCCGCTTGCCGAGCGAGGGATGGGCGGCCAGCCCCGCGGTCGACACCGCGCTGGCGTGCGCCTTCGAGCGCCACTGCGAGATGCCGAGATACATCAGGTACAGCGCGCCCACCGTCTTCACCACCGCGAACGCGACTTCGGAGGCCAGCAGCAGCGAGCCGACGCCGGCGCCGGCGATGGCAAACACCAGCAGCAGCCCGAGCTGCAGGCCGAGCACGGTGCCGCTGGCTTTCTTCACCCCGTACGCCAGACCGTGTGACATCGATAGCACTGCGCCGGAGCCTGGAGAGATGGCGATCAGCGTACCGGCAATGACAAAGGCGATCCAGGTGGTGAAGCTCATGGGGTGGAACGGAGGAAAACGTGAGGCGGGGTGAAACAAGGCGTGGCGCGCAGCCACCGGCGGGCGCCGGGCTGCGGCCATGCCAGCGAAGAGAGAATTACTTCTTCTTCGGGTTGACGGCGGCCTTCAGGGTCGCGCCGGCAGCAAACTTCGGGGTCTTCGACGCTGCGATCTTGATCACTTCGCCGGTCGACGGGTTGCGGCCTTTACGGGCAGCGCGCTTGCTGACCGAGAAAGTGCCGAAGCCGGTGATGCCGACGCTTTCGCCCTTTTTCAGGCGCTCGGTGATGATTTCGATGACGGTGTTCACTGCGCTGTTGGCAGCGGCGCCGGACATCTCGGTGCGTTTCGCAAATTCTGCGACCAGTTCGCCTTTTTTCATAAGTCCCTCCAGGGTTAAAAGAGCCCGAAGATTAGCATAAATATTTCTGCATGTAATCTTTTAAGCAGCATCGACCTGGCAGGAAGCCCCGCTGTGACGGGTTCGCGACGTTTTCGCGGGGCCGCGCGCTTGCTTACGCGAGGGCTGCCGGCACCACCGGATGATGCAGGCCGCTGCGCAGCGCCGCGTTGATCAGGGTCTGGTAGCCGGTACCGCAGCGCTCGGACAGGGCGCGGAATTCCTTCAGCACTTCGTCGTCGAGATAGATGGTGATGCGGGTCTTGCGCTTCGGCGGGCGGGCGCGGCGCGGCTGGATGGCGGCGGTGATCTGGTGGATCTGCTGGATCTGCTGGTCTGCGTTCATATCGTCTCCTTCGGTGACAATGCTGCACCTCGGCAGCGTTGGAGCTTGAACAATACATACCGGCGGCGGCCGATGGCAGCGCCGCGCGACGAGATGCAAAAAACGCCGCCTGAAATGCAGAAAAACGTGGCCGGGCGTATCCGGCGCGCGTACCGGCTCGGTTAAGATGATGTAATTACTACAACGGAGAAGCGTATGGCCGGAGGCAGCCTGCTGGCATTGATCGACGATATCGCCAGTGTTCTCGACGACGTGGCCGCGATGAGCAAGCTGGCGGCCAAGAAGACCGCCGGCGTGCTCGGCGACGACCTGGCCCTGAACGCCCAGCAGGTCAGCGGCGTGCGCGCCGAGCGCGAGCTGCCGGTGGTGTGGGCGGTCGCGCTCGGCTCGCTGCGCAACAAGGCGATCCTGGTGCCGGCCGCGCTGGCGATCTCCGCCATCATCCCGTGGGCCGTCACGCCGCTGCTGATGATCGGCGGGGCCTACCTGTGCTTCGAAGGCTTCGAGAAAGTCGCGCACAAGTTCCTGCACAGCGCCGCCGACGACGCCGCGCACGAGGCCGAGCTGGCCGGCGCCCTCGCCGCGGGCAAGGACGAGCTGCTGGCGCTCGAACGCGACAAGATCAAGGGCGCGGTGCGCACCGACTTCATCCTGTCGGCGGAAATCATCGTGATCGCGCTCGGCACGGTGGCACAAGCGCCGTTCGCGCAGCAGGTAGCCGTGCTGGCGGCGGTGGCGCTGCTGATGACGGTCGGCGTCTACGGCTTCGTGGCGGCCATCGTCAAGCTGGACGACGCCGGACTCTACCTGAGCCGGCGTGCCGGCGCCGCCGCGCGGGCGCTCGGCCGCTTCCTGCTGGCCGCCGCCCCGCGCCTGATGCAGGCGCTGTCGGTGCTGGGCACGGTCGCGATGTTCCTGGTCGGCGGCGGCATCCTCGGCCACGCGCTGGCGCCGCTGCACCACCTGGCCGAGGCGACGGCCGCGGGACTGGCGCCGCTCCCCGGCATCGGCCGGCTGCTGGCGGCCGCCGCCCCCACCGTCATCGACGCGCTGGCCGGCCTGGTCACCGGCGCGCTGGTGCTGGCGGCGGTCCGCATCGTGCACGCGTGCAAGAAGCTGTTGTAATTCTTCACAAATCTTCACAGCAGGAATGTTTATGCGTTGACATGCTCAGCAGTGCGCCCCCAGTATCGTTAGGTGCTTGCGGAATCGGAAACCGCAGAAGGGCACACAACATACCAAGGGAAAAACGCATGCAGAAAAATATCAAAACGCAAAAACAAGCGATGGCGCTGGCCATTGCCGCGCTGTTTGCCGCCGACGGCGCCTGGGCCCAGGAAACTCCCGCCAGCACCACCACCGACCCCAACGTCGTGGTCGTGACCGGCACGCGCGTTGCCAACCGCAGTGTGCTCGACACCACCGCGCCGGTGGACATCATCTCGGCCGACACCCTGAAGAACGCCGGCAGCACCGAACTGAACCAGGCACTCTCCGTCGCCCTGCCCTCGCTCAACTTCCCGCGCCCGGCCCTGACCGACGGCACCGACACCATCCGCCCGGCCACCCTGCGCGGCATGGCGCCGGACCAGACCCTGGTGCTGGTCAACTCCAAGCGCCGCCATGCGTCCTCGCTGGTCAACCTGAACGGTTCGATCGGCCGCGGCTCGGCGGCGGTGGACATGAACACCATCCCGACCGCGATCGTGAAGAGCGTCGAGGTGCTGCGCGACGGCGCGGCCGCCCAGTACGGCTCGGACGCGATCTCCGGCGTGGTCAACATCCGCCTGCGCACCGACCGCAGCGGCGGCGAAGGCACCGCCACCTACGGCGGCTACCTGACCAGCTACGACCTGAAGAACGATGCGCCGCCGGCCGGCGCCACCTGGACCGGCCCGAATTCGCGCAAGCTGACCGACGGCCAGACCGCCACCGTCAGCGCCTGGAAAGGCCTGCCGTGGGGCGACAGCGGCTACATCACCATCGCCGGCGAGTACAAGAACCAGGCCCACACCGAGCGCAGCGGCTACGACATGCGCCAGCAGTATCCGAAGGTCGGCACCGCCTACGACCCGCGCGAGCTGACCGTCAAGCGCTTCGACGCCTGGTACGGCGACCCGGAGATCCAGCAGTCGACCTTCTTCGCCAACGCCGGCAACAACCTCGAAGGCGGCGTCAAGATCTACGGCTGGACCAGCTACCAGGACCGCAAGTCGCGTTCTGCCGGCTACTTCCGCCCGGCGCAGGACAGCCGCAACATCGCCTCGATCTACCCGGACGGCTTCCTGCCGATCATCGCCCCCCACGTCACCGACTTCAGCGCGCTGGGCGGGGTGAGCTGGACCGCCGGCGCCTGGGACATGGACGCCTCGCTCGGCTACGGCCGCAACAAGATGCAGTTCCAGATCCAGAACACGCTGAACGCCTCGATCGGCCCCAGCAGCCCCACGGTGTTCAATGCCGGCGGCTTCTCGTACGACCAGAGCGTGGCCAACCTGACCGGCGTGCGCACCGTCGAGATGAGCGGCCTGGCGTCGCCGCTGAACGTGGCGGTCGGCGCCGAGGCGCGCCGTGAAGGATACAAGCTGAACGCCGGCGAACCGGACTCCTACCGCTACGGCGGCGTGGTGCTGCCGAGCGGCGTGCCGGCGGCGCCGGGCTCGCAGGTGTTCCCGGGCTTCCGTCCGGCCAACGCCGTCGACGCCAGCCGCACCGCGGTGGGCGCCTTCGTCGACCTGGAAGCCAACCTGACCAAGGAATTCCTGGGTTCGGTGGCGATCCGCGGCGAGCACTACTCGGACTTCGGCAACAACCTGTCGGGCAAGCTGGCCGGCCGCTACGACTTCTCGAAGTCGTTCGCGCTGCGCGGCTCGCTGCAGAACGGCTTCCGCGCGCCGTCGCCGCAGCAGCAGTACTTCACCGCCACCTCGACCAACTTCATCAACGGCGTGCCGTTCGAGATCACCACCTTCAAGCCGACCGACCCGGTCGCGGTGGCGCTCGGCGCCAAGCCGCTGAAGGCCGAGAAGTCGGTGAATGCCTCGTTCGGCGCGGTGTTCCGCTTCGACACGGTGAGCCTGACGGTGGACGCCTACCGCATCAACGTCAAGGACCGCATCATCCTGTCGGAGAACCTGACCCAGGCGAACGTGCGTGACTACCTGACCAAGCAGGGCTTCATCGGCGTTGGCGGCGGCCGCTTCTTCATCAACGGCGTCGACACCCGCACCCAGGGTGTGGACGCGGTGCTGAACGTGCCGTACAACGCCGGCGCCAGCGGCAAGTTCGACTTCACGCTGGCCGGTTCGGTGAACAAGACCGACGTGACCAAGGTGCCGACCTCGGTCCAGCTGGCGGCACTGTCGCCGGCGCCGGTGCTGTTCGACCGCGTCAACGTGCTGACGCTGGAAAAAGGCCAGCCGAAGAACAAGCTGACCGCGAGCGCGAACTGGTCGCTGGCCGAATTCGGCGCGACGCTGCGCGCGACCCGCTACGGCGAGGTGCTGTCGCCGGGCACCACGGCGGCCTTCGACTGGACCATCTCGCCGAAGACGCTGGTGGACCTCGAGCTGCGCTACACGATGAGCAAGAAGCTGACCTTCGCGCTGGGGGCCGACAACCTGTTCAACGCGTACCCGGAGACCCTGCCGCCGGCGCTCAACACGACCAGCAACACGCCGTTCCCGAACTACAGCCCGTTCGGCCACAACGGCCGCTACGTGTACGCTCGCGCGAACTACGCGTTCTGATGTAAAACGGTATAAACAGTTTGATTGCTTTGCGGAGCATGAAGGCCAGTGGCGCAAGCTGCTGGCCTTTTTCACGAGACATCGTCGTTCCCGCGAATGCGGCAACCCCATTCAGCTCGCAGCCAGTTTCAGCAAGCGTTCTCCACAAGCCCGAACCGAATCGCGCAACGCCTCCGGACTCCGAATCTCGAACGCAAACGGCAAACTCGCCAGCTGCCGCGCAAACCAGTCCAGGTCATCCGACTGGTTATGCAGCAGGACCCCGCCCTCGACCTGCTCGAACACCCCCACCGCATCGAACAGGTGCGCACGCGCGGTCTGCAAATCCGTCTTGAGCAGCACCCGCGCCTCATACGCCCGCGGCAGACGCGCCACCGATTCGCCCAAGTAGCGCAGCGCATCGAATTCCTCCGGCCGCGCAAATGACCGGTCCACCGGCGCCACCTGCACGATCCGGTCCAGCCGGAACGAGCGCAGCGCCTCGCGCAAGCGGCACCACCCCACCGCATACCAGCTGCCGCCGTAATAAGCCAGCCCGTAGCAATCGAATTCGCGCGTGGTCTCGTCGCCGGCCGGGGTCCGGTAGCGCAGCTTGGCGCGCCGCCACGCCTGTGCGCAGCCGCTCAGCACGCCCAGCACATCGTGGTCCGCCGCCCCGCCCGGCCGCGCCACGTCCAGCTGCACCGTCTGCCCGACCGCGCGCACCCGCCGCATCAGCGCGTCCGGCATCATCCGCTCCAGCTTGGCCTGCGCGCTGGCCGCCGCCGGCGCCGCCTGTCCCAGCCCGAGCCCGCGCGCCGCCACCAGCCCGACCGACAGTGCCAGCGCCTCGTCGTTGGTGAACATCATCGGCGGCAGTTTGAAGCCCGGCATCAGCGCATAGCCGCCGAAGCGTCCGCTCTCGGCCGTGATGGGAATCCCCATGCCTTCCAGCGTCGCAATATAGCGCCGCACCGTACGCAGCTCGACCCCGAGGCGCGAGGCGATCTCCGCGCCGCTGATGCGCGCTTGCGCCTGCAGCAGTTCGAGCACGGCGAGGAGGCGGGTGGTGGGCTGGTGCATGTGCGAAGGATACATTCGATACAGGACCAATTATGTCCTATTTCGATCCTAAGCTTGCGCGTATGAAAACACTTTTCCTCTCCCTGGCCCTCCTCGGCAGCCTGGCCACTGCCGCTCCCGCCAACGGCGACAACGCGACCATGCCCACACAGACCAGCCATTACAACGTCATCGAATTTCGCCGCTACCAGGTGAAGCCGGAGCGGCGCGAGGATTTCGTCAGTTATTTTGACACGCTGTTCCCGGAAGCCTTCCAGCAACTCGGCGCGCTGGCGCTGGGCCAGTTCACCGAGCCGGAAGTGGCCGACCGCTTCACCTGGCTGCGCGGTTTCCGCGACATGGATGCGCGCGCCATCGTCAACGGCACCTTCTACTACGGCCCGGTGTGGAAGGAGCATCGCCAGCAGCTCAACGACCTCATCATCGACAACGACGACGTGCTGCTGCTGCGTCCGCTCGACGCCGCGCACGCGGTGCCGGTGATGGCAGCGGTCGACCCGGTGCGCGAGAAAATGGGCACCCGGGGCATCGTGGTGGCCCAGCTGTTCCCTGTGAAGCCGGGCGATGTGGAGCGCTTCGCACACCTGGCCGCGCCCGCCTTCGACGCCTACGCCAAGGCCGGCGCGCGCGACGCGGGCGTGCTGGTCACGCTCGACGTGAAGAACAATTTCCCGCAGCTGCCGGTGCGCACCGACGGCCCCTTCGTCGTCTGGCTCGGCATTCTTCCGGATATGGAGGCGGTCGACCAGCTGCTGCGCCCGATCACCGTGCAGGCCGCCGCGAGCCTTCAGCAGGGCGGGCTGCTTCGCGGCCAGCCGCAGTTGCTGGTCCTGAAGCCGACGCCGCGCTCGCGCATGCGCTGGCTCGACGGGAAGGCCGCCCGATGAGCCACGGCGCGCAGCTCTGGCTGTATTTCGCCGTCGTATTCGGCGTGATCGTGCTGCCGGGCCTGGACATGGCCTTCGTGCTGGCCAGCTCGCTGGTCGGCGGGCGCCGTGCGGGGCTGGCGGCGGTGGCGGGCATCATGGCCGGCGGCGTGTGCCACATGGCCATGGGCGCGCTGGGCGTAGCGATCGTGCTCAAGCTGTTTCCGGCGCTGTTCAACCTGCTGTTGCTGGCCGGCGCGCTGTACGTCGGCTGGATTGGCTGGTGCCTGGCCCGTACCCGCAGCGGTTCGCCGCTCGAGCTGCGCACCGCACGCCGGTCGACCCGCATGACCTTCGCGCAAGCCATGCTGACCAGCCTGATGAATCCGAAGGCCTACGTGTTCATGCTGGCGATCTTCCCGCAATTCATCCGTCCCGACAACGGCCCCGTGTTCGTGCAGGCCGGCGAACTGGCCCTCATCACAGCGCTGACGCAGGCCGCGGTGTACGGTGTCGTGGCCCTGCTGTCTGACCGCGCCGGCGTCTGGCTGAACGGCAATCCCGACAAGGCCGCCGTGGCCGCGCGCGCGGTCGGCGGCGTGCTGATGCTGTCCGCGGTCGCTGTCGGCGTGCAGGGCTGGCAGCTGGCCTAGGTTCGGCGGCACAGCATGGCGCCGGCCGCCAGGCCGGCAACGATCTCCAGTCGGTCTATTGGAAACTGTTCCGCGCCTAGGCCATCCTCGGCGTGCCCGCGTTTTTTGCGTTTGTAGCGATCTTTTGATTGATGGTGGCGAAGCCAGGCTAAGTCGGTATCTCAGCCACAAGCATGACGAGCGTATCAACGGCTTCAGGAAGCGACCGAAACCCGTATTGTTCGTAAAAACGAGCGGTGGCCCCATCCTTGGCGTCGACAAATACAATGACGCCGCCGACTTCGCCTGCAGCACGCTTTACCTGTTCCAAGGCATGGAGCAAGAGAAGCTCGCCATAGCCCTGCCGTTGATTCGATTTGCTTACAGCAAGACGAGCGATCGTATAGCAAGGTATTTGTTGCGGCAGTCCCTTGACTAAATTCGGGGGAAGGTCCTCTTTATGCAGCAAACCACGCATTGCGATTGTATGGAATCCAATAACCCTTAGCGGGTCATTTTGGTCCACCAACACCGTAGTGGCTGATAAGCGCTTACGTTGATGTTGAAACGCTATTGTGCGAAACCAATTATCAAGTTCGTCGTTTCCGCTTTCGAAATTTTTTACATCATGAGTCTTCGTCAAATTGACGAACATAGTTCCCATGAGCGACTTCCTTCGCGTAACGCTCGAAGGCTCGCTTCAACGCAGCATTCGGTTCCCGTGGACTTTGGAGCATTTGAATAATCTCTTCGAGATCACGTCTTGTAAGCAGTGGGTATATACCCGTTTCACTTATAAGATCGCTTAGGGTCGTCCCTGAAGGATCGGCAGCTGCTGGTAGCTTGTCCACAAGCTGTTGCGTAGCGCGAGCTGAAATCTGCGTATTTTCCTCGGTGGTAGCCATCTCACTTTTCCTCGGAGTCCGACAACGAGGTGACGATAGCACGGAGGAGACAGGATGTCGCAATCACGCTTCGCCGTATTGAGAGCGCTCACAAGCCTACCTTTCGCCAGGCCGGCATTGCGCGAGCGTAGCGGTTTTTTTGTCAGCGCTCGTGGCGGGCGCTGCAAGTTTCCACTGACGCGTAGAATTTCTCATCGCTGAAGACGATGGAGATGACCATGCTGGCTTACCAAATCCTTCCCGGCGATAACATCGATGGCCTGCGCTGCGTGACGATGCCCGAGCGCCCGCTATCCTTGTGCGAAGTACGGGTGATGGTGCATGCCGTCGCCCTCAATCACCGCGACCTGACTGTCGCCGCCGGCAATTACCTGGTGCCGGTGGACGATCCCATCATCCCCTGCTCGGACGGGGCCGGCGAGGTGATCGAAGTGGGCCATGGCGTCACCCGCTTCAAGCCCGGCGACCGCGTGATCGCCTCCTTCTTCCCGCACTGGCACGACGGCGTCACCTCACAGGACAAGATCCGCCACGCGCTCGGCGGCGACGTCGACGGCATGCTGGCGCAGGAAGTCATCCTCGACGAAAACTCCCTGGTGCGGATTCCGGAGTCGATGGACTACGTCGACGCCTCCACCCTGCCCTGCGCCGGCGTCACCGCGTGGAATGCGATCTTCGTCTCCAGCCACAGCAAACCCGGCGACAGCGTACTGCTGCTGGGGACTGGTGGCGTGTCCGTGCTGGGGCTGCAGATGGCCAGGGCGGCCGGCCTGCGCGCCATCGTCACTTCGTCCAGCGACGAAAAGCTGCGCCGCGCACGCGAACTGGGCGCGCAGCACACGATCAACTATCGCAACACACCCGACTGGCACGAGGAAGTCTTGCACGCGACTGGCGGCCTGGGAGCCAACGTGGTGGTGGAAGTGGGCGGCAAGGGCACCGTCAACCGCTCGGTGTCGGCGGTGGCGATGGGCGGAACGGTGGCGATCATCGGCGGCGTCAGCGGCTTCGGCGGCGAAGTCAACCCGGCCACGCTGGTGTCCGGCGCCAAGCGCCTGGTCGGCATCTTCGTCGGCAGCCGCACCATGCTCGAGGACCTGGTGCGCTTCGTCTGCGCGGCCCGCATCGAGCCGGTGGTGGACCGGGTGTTCCCCTTCCATCAGGCGCAGGACGCGTACAGCTACATGGACTCAGGCTCGCACTTCGGCAAGGTGGTGATCGCGGTCAGCTAGTTCAGCGCTGTTCCAGCTTGATGAGCTCGATCTCGAACAGCTTGGGCCACAGCTTGCCGGTCACAAACAGGCGGTGGTGCTTGCTGTCATAGGCGATGCCGTTGAGCACGGCGTCGACCGAATCGGTGCCGCGCTGGGCCGGCGGCAGCAGGCCGCTGAGGTCGATCCAGCCGACCACATTGCCGCTCGCGGGATCGATCCGCGCGATGACGTCGCTGCCCCACACGTTGGCAAAGATCTGGCCGTCCACCACTTCCAGCTCGTTCAGGCGATCGATCGGCTTGCCGTCGGCGGTGACCTGGATGCGGCGTTTTTCCTCGAAGGTCCTGGGATCGAGCACACGAATGGCATTGCTGCCGTCGCTCATGTAGAGCTGCTGGGCGTCGCTCGCCAGGCCCCAGCCCTCGCCCTGGTAGTTGAAGCGGCGCTTGAGCGCGAAGGTCTTCTGGTCGTAGACGAAGCCGACGTGGCTGGTCCAGGTGAGGCCGACGATCTCGTTGCCGACCGCGGCCGAGCCTTCGCCGAAGAATTCGCCGGCGAGATCCTTCTTCTGCAGCACCTTGCCGGTGGTCAGCTCGACCTTACGCAGCGAAGAATGGCCCTGCAGGCCGGTGGTCTCGTACAGATAGCCGTCCTTGAAGAACAAGCCCTGGGTGAACGCCTGCGGATCGTGCGGATAGGTGTTCTTCACCATGTAGCGGTACACGGGGATGGCTGCCTGCGCGGTCCCGGCGGCAAGCAGCGAGAAGGCGAGGGCCAGGCTGGCAAACTTCTTCAAAGTGGTCTCCTGTCGAAGGTCGCCGGAGTTCAGGGCCGGCGTCCAGCCGAAACGCTATCACATCGGCGCAGGGCGCGGGTAATGACAGCCCCAGTTTTGATTTCTTAATGGCAACAAAATGCTGCGTGCCGAGGTTTTTGTAAATACTTGAAAGTATGTGGGAAATTAAACTATATAAACGATTTATACGAAATAAATGGTTTATATTAGATAAATCGTATTCATCAATATTTTTGATTAATTTTTAACCAGGGGGAAGCGCTTAAAAAAGTGGCGAGAGACATCGTTTTCCCTCTCTTTCCCGCCTCGTTTGATCCTCGCCAAGCCCTTTGCAGAACACCGTTGGAATCGATGGATGGGCGGCGTAGAGTGGCTCGTCACTCATCCCCCTCCAAGGCAAGTCCATGAATGCCTCGACCCTGCATGCCACCAATCCATTCAGCGTAATGGCCCTCAGGCAAATGGACCGACTGCGCCAGGCGCGCGGCAAGATGCTGGATCGCCTCGGCTTTGGCCCGCAGGAAACGCCCTATACGGTGCTGCACACGGAGCCGGGGCTGCGTCTGCGCAAGTACGAGCAGTACGCTGAAGATGGCCCCGCCGTCCTGCTGGTTCCGGCGCCGATCAAACGGGCGTATATCTGGGACCTGCTGCCGCAGGTGAGCGTCGTGCGGCGCTGGATGGAGCGGGGCTATACGGCCTACCTGGCCGAATGGCTGCCCGAGGCCGGTCCCGAGGCAGGCTTGGAAGATTATGGCCTGCGCCTGCTCGCCTCCTGCCAGCAAGCCATCCGCGACGACTGCGGCGAGCAGCAAATGGCCGTCGCAGGGCATTCGCTGGGTGGCATCCTCGCGGCAATCTACGGCTGTGCGCGGCCGGACGATGTCAGCGCCGTCGTGCTGCTGGAGTCGCCGCTGCATTTCCGGCACGACCTCGGCTGCTTCGCCAACCTGGTCCATGCCACCCCGGACGCGCGGGCCATTGCAGCCGCCTACGGCGAGCTGCCGGGAGCGTTCCTCAATCTCGTGAGCGCCATGGCGGCGCCACATGCCTTCCAGATGGAACGCGTGCTCGACCGGGTGCTATCGATGGGCAATCCAGAGGCCATGGCCGTCCACATGCGCGTGGATCGCTGGACGCACGACGAATTCCCCTTGCCCGGAAAGATGTTCTCGGACGTGGTGGAATCGCTGTACCGGCGTGACGAGCTCATGCGCGGCAAACTGAACATCGGCGGGCGCGCGATCGGTCCCGGGATGCTGCGCGCGCCGCTGCTGGCGGTGGCGGATCCGCGCAGTACGGTGATACCGCTGCATTCGATGCGGCCGTTCTACGAGGCGGCCGGCAGTTCGGCCAAGCGCATGCTGCATTACGAGGGGGATATCGGCGTCGGCCTGCAGCATGTGGGGGTGCTGGTCGGGAAGGGCGCGCACGAGCGGATGTGGCCGGAGATTTTTGGGTGGCTCGATACCCTTGGCTGAATTCCGTCGTCCCCCGCGAAGGGTGAACTGGCCGGACGCTCTGCGCGACGCATCAAGCCATCCATGGGTTCCCGCCTGCGCGGGGACGACGGTGGTAGAAGCTCAGATCTCCAGCTGCCGCACCGGCCTGACCTCTACGCTGCCGTACTTGGCAGGCGGAATCCCACTGGCGATGCGGATTGCCTCGTTCAGGTCCGCCGCGTCGACCAGGTAGAAGCCCGCCAGCTGCTCCTTGGTCTCGGCGAACGGCCCGTCGTAGAGCGCCACCTGGCCATTGCGGACCCGCACCGTCGTCGCGGTCTCGACCGGATGCAGTGGCTCGGCCGCAAGCATGCGCCGGCTGTCGACCAGCTGCTGCGCGTATTCGGCGCAGTCCTCGTCGCGGCAGGCGTTCCAGTTGTCTTTATCGAGATAAACGAGGCAAAGGTATTTCATGGCCTGTCCTCAGACCACAGGCTTGAGGGCGCCGTTGACCGACCAGCTCACGCCGAACTTGTCGATGCACATACCGGCCGCTTGCGCCCAGAACATATCGCCCATCGGCATGGTCACCTTGCCGCCTTCCGACAGCGCGGCAAACACCTTTTGCGCCTGCTCGACCGTATCGTAGCTGATGGTCATCGATACGCCCTTGACGCCTTCATATGGCATTCCCGGGGGGCAATCGCCGGCGAACAGCATGCCACCACCGTCCAGCGTCAGCCGTGCGTGCGCGACCAGCCTGGCACGCGCAGGGTCCATGGC
>JAEWEK010000028.1 GCA_023389425.1 Pseudomonadota bacterium
GGCCGGCGAGATCACCACCAACGCCCACGTCGACTACATCCAGGTCGCGCGCGACACCATCAAGCGCATCGGCTACGACAACACCGACTTCGGCATCGACTACAAGGGCTGCGCGGTCATGGTCTGCTACGACAAGCAGTCGCCGGACATCGCCCAGGGCGTGGACGAAGGCGCCGGTATCGACCTCGACCAGGGCGCGGGCGACCAGGGCCTGATGTTCGGCTACGCCTGCGACGAAACCGCGGAACTGATGCCGGCCGCCATCCACTACGCGCACCGCCTGGTGGAACGCCAGTCGCAGCTGCGCAAGGACGGCCGCCTGCCGTGGCTGCGCCCGGACGCCAAGTCGCAAGTCACCCTGCGCTATGTCGAAGGCCGCCCGGTCGCGGTCGACACCGTGGTGCTGTCGACACAGCACGCGCCGGAAGTGTCGCACTCGCAGATCGAGGAAGCCGTGATCGAAGAGATCATCAAGCCGGTGCTGCCGCGCGAATGGCTCAACGGCACCCGCTACCTGGTCAACCCCACCGGCCGCTTCGTCATCGGCGGCCCGCAGGGCGACTGCGGCCTCACCGGCCGCAAGATCATCGTCGACACCTACGGCGGCGCCGCGCCGCACGGCGGTGGCGCGTTTTCCGGCAAGGACCCGTCCAAGGTCGACCGCTCGGCCGCCTACGCCGCCCGTTACGTCGCCAAGAACATCGTCGCCGCCGGCCTCGCGCGCCAGTGCCAGGTGCAGGTCAGCTACGCGATCGGCGTGGCCAAGCCGATCAACATCACGGTCTACACCGAAGGCACCGGCGTCATCCCTGACGAGCAGATCGCGCGACTGGTGATGGAACACTTCGACCTGCGCCCGAAAGGCATCGTCCAGATGCTCGACCTGCTGCGCCCGATCTACGCCAAGTCGGCCGCCTACGGCCACTTCGGCCGCGAAGAGCCGGAGTTCACCTGGGAGCGCACCGACAAGGCCGCGCTGCTGCGCGCCGAGGCAGGGCTGTCTTAAAGGCCAGGCGGTCCCTCGCCGCTTTCAAAGGCGGGGGATTCCTCGAATTGGGACGGGTCAAATTCCAGGCTGCCCTCGTGCACTTCGGTTGAGGACCCGTCCTCGAATTCGATCGTGTAGACAACGCCGGGCGGGAATTTGTTGAAGTACTCACCTTCGCGTTCTTCGAAGACCCCGACTATCCAGGCCCTGCCGCGTTGCAGCGTTGGCTCGCAGTCTTGCCTGATCCTGACGATGTCGTTGTAATTGAACTTGGACACGGTTACCTCCACTTCGGTTCAATTGGCAAATGAGGATTGCCCTTTGATGTCGTAAAACCCGGCCTGTGCGCATGGGGCGCCGCGCCGCAGGATCCCTTTGCCCACGGTGGCCGGCCCGACCGCAGGCGCTGCCCCTGATAGACGGGAATGGCGTTTCCGAATCGGTCGATCACGATGACATCTTCCGTCACCGGGCCCTTGTATGGGTTAAGTCGCCTGAATGGCAGTACCTTGGGTTCAATCATAGCCCTGATGTTCCGCGTCCGGTGCTTTGCAAAGAGAGCATTCTGGACGCCGGCGTTCAAGGCGCTTTGATCGCGGCCAGCCGCGGCAGCATCGGCCGGGGATATGGCCAGACCCGCGCCAAAGCTGTTAAACTAGTCGTTCCGAGGAGCGTTGCGACGAAGACCCAGATCTTCGCCAGGCTCGGATACTCACCAACCGCGCTCACGTTACTTCATTCAACCATTGAAAGGAGGGCGTGATGAGCGCCGTACTGAAAGACATCAAGGATTTCCTCGTAGCCGACATCTCCCTGGCCAGCTGGGGCGAGAAGGAAATCCGCATCGCCGAAACCGAAATGCCGGGCCTGATGGCGATCCGCGAGGAGTTCGCGGCAAGCCAGCCGCTGAAAGGCGCGCGCATCGCCGGCTCGCTGCACATGACGATCCAGACCGCGGTCCTGATCCGCACGCTGGAAGCCCTCGGCGCCAAGGTGCGCTGGGCCTCGTGCAACATCTACTCGACCCAGGACCACGCCGCGGCCGCCATCGCCGGCGCCGGCACCCCGGTGTTCGCCATCAAGGGCGAAACCCTGGACGAATACTGGGACTACACCCACCGCATCTTCGAATGGCCGGGCGACGAACATGCGAACATGATCCTCGACGACGGCGGCGATGCGACCCTGCTGCTGCACCTGGGTGTGCGCGCCGAGTCCGACATTTCCGTGCTGGACAAGCCGGGTTCGGAAGAAGAAATCTGCCTGTTCAACGCCATCAAGGGCCGCCTCGCGCGCGATCCGAAGTGGTATTCCAAGCGCCTGCCGTGCATCCAGGGCGTGACCGAAGAGACCACCACCGGCGTGCACCGCCTGTACCAGATGCACAAGGAAGGCAAGCTGGCTTTCCCGGCGATTAACGTCAACGACTCCGTCACCAAGTCCAAATTCGACAACCTGTACGGCTGCCGCGAATCGCTGGTGGACGGCATCAAGCGCGCCACCGACGTCATGGTCGCCGGCAAGATCGCCGTCATCGCCGGCTACGGCGACGTCGGCAAGGGCTCGGCCCAGGCCATGCGCGCGCTGTCGGCCCAGGTGTGGGTCACCGAGATCGACCCGATCTGCGCGCTGCAGGCCGCCATGGAAGGTTACCGCGTCGTCACCATGGACTACGCGGCCGAACACGGCGACATTTTCGTCACCTGCACCGGCAACTACCACGTCATCACCGAGCAGCACATGCTCAAGATGAAGGACCAGGCCATCGTCTGCAACATCGGCCACTTCGACAACGAGATCGAAGTCGCGGCCCTGCGCAAGTATCAGTGGGAAAACATCAAGCCGCAGGTCGACCACGTCATCTTCCCGAACGGCCGCCGCATCATCCTGCTGGCCGAAGGCCGCCTGGTCAACCTGGGCTGCGGCACGGGCCACCCGTCCTACGTGATGAGCTCGTCGTTCGCGAACCAGACCATCGCCCAGATCGAACTGTTCACCAACACCAAGGACTACCCGGTCGGCGTCTACACCCTGCCCAAGAAGCTGGATGAAAAAGTGGCGCGCCTGCAGCTCAAGAAGCTCAACGCCCAGCTGACCACCCTGACCGAGGAGCAGGCCGCGTACATCAGCGTGAGCCAGCAAGGCCCGTACAAGCCGGACCACTATCGCTACTGATCGACGAGCAGGCACGGCGCGCGCCGTGCCTTTTTTTTCGACAATAGAATAACAACACAGCAACCCACGAAAGCTTGCCATGCGACTGCTTATCACCTGGCTCATCAATGCGCTCGCGCTGCTGGCGCTGCCTTATTTGATGCATTCCGTGACCGTCAGCGACTTCGCCACCGCGCTGGTCGCCGCGCTGTTCCTCGGGCTGGTCAATACCCTGATCCGCCCCGTGCTCGTCCTGCTGACCTTACCCGTGACGCTGCTGACGATGGGCTTGTTCATCCTGGTGATCAATGCGATCCTGTTTTATGCCGTGGCGCATGTCGTCGACGGCTTCCACGTCGCCAGCTTCGGCTCGGCCTTCGTGGCGGCCATCCTCTACAGCATCATTTCGTGGGCGCTGTCTACACTCATTTTGAAGAATGACTGACACTCCTAACTTCAGCATCGAATTTTTTCCGCCCAAGACCGCCGAGGGCGCGGAAAAACTGCGGGTGGCGCGGCGCAAGCTGGCCGTGCTGCACCCCAAATATTTCTCGGTGACCTTCGGCGCCGGCGGCAGCACCCAGCAGGGCACGCTCGACGCCGTGCTCGAGATCATGCAGGACGGCCACGCCGCCGCGCCCCACCTGTCCTGCGTGGGCGGTACGCGCGACTCGATCCGCGAGATCCTCGCCAACTACAAGTCGCACGGCATCCGTCGCCTGGTGGCGCTGCGCGGCGACCTGCCGAGCGGCTACGGCGGCGCCGGCGAGCTGCGCTTCGCCAACGAGCTGGTTGAATTCATCCGCGCCGAAACGGGCGACTGGTTCCACATCGAAGTGGCGGCCTATCCCGAGATGCACCCGCAGGCCAGGTCGCCGCAGGACGACCTGCAGAACTTCGCGCGCAAGGTGAAGGCGGGCGCCAACGCCGCCATCACCCAGTATTTCTACAACGCCGACGCCTACTTCCATTTCGTCGACAATGCCCGCAAGCTGGGCGTGGAAGTGCCGATCGTGCCGGGCATCATGCCGATTACGAATCACATGCAGCTGGCGCGCTTCTCGGATATGTGCGGGGCCGAAATCCCGCGCTGGGTGCGGCTCAAGCTGGCCAGCTTCGGCGACGACGCCGCGTCGATCAAGGCATTCGGGCTGGACGTGGTGTCGGAATTGTGCGAACGCCTGCTCAAGGGTGGCGCGCCGGGGCTGCATTTCTACAGCATGAACCAGGCCGGGCCGACCAGCGCGATTTGGGAGCGCCTGGTGAAAGCCTGATCCACACAGTCCGTCGTCCCCGCGGAAAGCGGGGACCCCATCTTGCGGGCGCTACGATCACGTTTAGCGTAGCGGCGGTACCTGCGAAATGGAGTTCCCGCCTGCGCGGGAACGACGGCCTTTATCGCCGGTGGCGCCGTCAGCGCACCTGCGACAACTCCGTCACCACCACATCCAGCGGCACGTCATGCGCCGCGGGCGAAAACACCGCCTCCTGGCAGGCATACGCGATTCCCAGCGTCGCCGGCCGCGGCAGCGCTTCCAAGGTGCGGTCATAAAACCCGCCCCCATACCCCACGCGATATCCCTGCGCATTGAACCCGAGGCAAGGCACCAGTAGAGCCGGCGGCCGTTCGATCATCCGCAAGTCGCTCGGCACCGCCACCCCCAGCCGGTCCGTCTCGGTC
>JAEWEK010000059.1 GCA_023389425.1 Pseudomonadota bacterium
ACTGCGCCCAGCTGTTCGCCGGCGGCCCGGCCGCCGACGCCACCCAGCCGGCCAGCGGCACCCGGCACTGAGCGCCTACAGGCGGGTCTCGACCAGGGTCACGATGTCCAGCGGCCCGACGAATTCGATGGTCGTGGCGCTGTCCTGCAGCTTGTCGTCGTACTTGAGCAGCAGGCAGTTGCCGACGCGGCCGGTGGCGCCGGGCGCGCCGTCGATGCGGATGTCGCCGTCCGGCTTGAGGAAGCAGGCTTTCAGGCCGTCGTAGCCGGTGCGCTTGAGGGTGCGCAGCGAATTGTTCTGCGGCGTGATCATCAGCTGGACGGCGTGCACCTCGCTGATCGCCTTGCGCAGGTCGGCGTAGGCGATGCGCTGCCCGGCCCCGACCCGGACCGTCCAGGCGACCCCGATCGAGCGCCTGGCCGTCTGTTCCTTGAACATGATGAGCGCATCGTCATCGTCCAGCGCCGCCTGCAGGTAGTCGAGCGTGAAATAGCCGCCGCGGCGCACCTTGATGTCCTCGTCGAAGCCATCGCCGACCACCGACACGCCCCAGCTCCTGGGCAGGTAGACGTCGCTCTGGCGCTCGGTCAGTTCGGTGAACAGGATGCGGTAGCTGAAGTCCAGCACGCGCGGCTCGGACGGCAGCCAGCCGCGCAGCTGCTTCTGCCCTTCCCAGAAAAACTTGTAGGGCACGTCGCCGGGATTGCGGCGGCCGTCGACCTTGATGGTGCGGGGCGCCTCGGCCTGGGCGAGCGCCGCGGACGCGCACGCGGCCAGCAAAAGGCACAGTGACAGGCGGGCCAGACGGTACATCGATACTCCTTGAGCGAACTGTATGCACACAGCAGGGTAAGCGATTCCTTGCCGGCTTGCAATTGCCGACCGACTGGGGTCAGCGGTAGAGGTCGATGACCTTCATGATGCCCAGGGTCAGGTCGAGGGGGAGTTCGCCGCGCTCGAGGGCGGCGCGCAGGGCGGCCACCGGGTAGCCGGCGGCCGCGGCCAGCTCGGCCGATGCGGGGGCGTGCGCGGCGGCGTGCAGGGCGGCGCTGATCTGCGCGGGGTCGCCGGACTCGAAGGCGGCGGCCAGGTGGGCGGCCAGGGCTTCGAGGGTGGCCAGCGCTGCGGTGGGGGTGGGCATTGCGGTCTGCCGGCAAAATGGGGTTCCCGCCTTCGCGGGAACGACGGGGGAGGCGCTCAGTCGTCGAGGGGCTTGGCGTGTTTGGCGTTCGGTTCGGGCGGCAGCGTCGGATGCGGGGTCATGCTGGGGGCGTCCTTGCTGCCCGGCTTGAGCACCTGGATGAAGATCTCGTTCTGCTTGATCATGCCCAGCTCGTAGCGGGCCCGTTCCTCGACCGCGCCGGTGCCGTTCTTCAGGTCGCGCACTTCCGATTCCAGCTTGGCGTTGCGCGCCTTCAGCTCGTCCGTCTTCTTGCGGGTGGCCTCGACCTGCGCCTCCATCTCGTGCACGGCCAGCCAGCCGCCTTTCCCCAGCCACAGCGGGTACTGGATCAGCAGCAGCAAGGCGCACAGGGCCAGGGTGATGAGGCGCATCGGCGAACGCCGGCCAGTCGCCTGGCCGGCCCCTCGGGATTACTTCAGGTTGTAGAACGCGTCGCGGCCCGGGTAGCTGGCGATGTCGCCCAGGTCTTCCTCGATGCGCAGCAGCTGGTTGTACTTGGCCATGCGGTCCGAACGCGACAGCGAGCCGGTCTTGATCTGCAGCGCGTTGGTGCCGACCGCGATGTCGGCGATGGTCGAGTCCTCGGTCTCGCCCGAACGGTGCGAGATGACGGCGGTGTAGCCGGCGCGCTTGGCCATCTCGATCGCGGCGAAGGTCTCGGTCAGGGTGCCGATCTGGTTGATCTTGATTAGGATCGAGTTGGCGATGCCCTTCTGGATGCCTTCCTTCAGGATCTTGGTGTTGGTGACGTACAGGTCGTCGCCGACCAGCTGCACCTTCTGGCCCAGGGCGTCGGTGAGGATCTTCCAGCCGTCCCAGTCGCCTTCGGCCATGGCGTCCTCGATCGAGATGATCGGGTACTTGTCGCACCAGGTGGCCAGCATGTTGGTGAAGTCCTGGGCCGACAGCGCCAGCCCGCCCTCGCCTTCCAGCACGTACTTGCCGTCCTTGTAGAACTCGCTGGCGGCGCAGTCCAGGCCGATGCAGATGTCGTGCCCGGCCACGTAGCCGGCCTGCTCGATCGCCTGCATGATCAGCTTGATCGCTTCCTCGTGGTTGGCGACCGACGGCGCGAAGCCGCCCTCGTCGCCGACGGCGGTGTTCAGGCCCTTGCTGTGCAGGATCTTCTTGAGGGTGTGGAATACCTCGGCGCCGTAGCGGATGGCTTCCTTGAAGGACGGCGCGCCGACCGGGATGATCATGAATTCCTGGATGTCCAGGTTGTTGTCGGCGTGGGCGCCGCCGTTGATCACGTTCATCATCGGCACCGGCATCTGCATCGCGCCCGAGCCGCCGAAGTAGCGGTACAGCGGCAGCCCGGCTTCCTCGGCGGCGGCCTTGGCCACCGCCATCGACACCGCCAGCATGGCGTTGGCGCCCAGGCGGCTCTTGTTGTCGGTGCCGTCGAGGTCGATCAGGGTGCGGTCGAGGAAGGCTTGCTCATTGGCGTCCAGGCCCATGATGGCTTCGCTGATCTCGGTGTTGATGTTCTCGCAGGCTTGCAGCACGCCCTTGCCGAAATAGCGCTTGGGGTCGCCGTCGCGCAGCTCGATCGCTTCGCGCGAGCCGGTCGAGGCGCCGGACGGCACCGCGGCGCGGCCCATGACGCCCGATTCCAGCAGCACGTCGCATTCGACGGTCGGGTTGCCGCGCGAGTCGATGATTTCGCGGCCGATGATGTCAACGATGGCACTCATGTAGTTCTGGTCTCCGAAGATTGAAAAGGTGCGGGGCGGCACGCTCAGCATGGGTCCCCGCCTGCGCGGGGACGACGTGCCATATTACTTGAAGCTGTGTTCCATGAAGCCGGCGCGCTTGACGATGCGGTCGAGCTCGACCAGGGTCGTCAGCAGTTCCTTCATGCGGTCGAGCGGCATCGCGTTGGGGCCGTCCGACATTGCCACCGCCGGGTTCGGGTGGGTTTCCATGAACAGTCCGGCGACGCCGGCGGCGACGGCGGCGCGCGCCAGCACCGGGATGTGCTCGCGCTGGCCGCCGGAGGAGCTGCCCTGCCCGCCCGGCAGCTGCACCGAGTGGGTGGCGTCGAACACCACCGGGCAGTGCGACTCGCGCATGATGGCCAGGCCGCGCATGTCCGACACCAGGTTGTTGTAGCCGAACGAGGCGCCACGCTCGCAGGCCATGAAATTGTCTTGTTCCAGGCCGGCCGCGGCGGCCGCGGCGCGCGCCTTGTCGATCACGTTCTTCATGTCGCCCGGGGCCAGGAACTGGCCCTTCTTGATGTTGACCGGCTTGCCGGAACGGGCGCAGGCGTTGATGAAGTCGGTCTGGCGGCACAGGAAGGCCGGGGTCTGCAGCACGTCGACCACGGCCGCCACCAGCGGGATCTCGTCCTCGGTGTGGATGTCGGTCAGCACCGGCACGCCGATCTCTTTTTTCACCTTGGCCAGGATCGCCAGGCCCTTGTCCATGCCGGGGCCGCGGAACGACTTGCCGGACGAGCGGTTGGCCTTGTCGAAGGACGACTTGTAGATGAAGGGGATGCCCAGCGCGGACGTGAGTTCCTTCAGGGTGCCGGCCGTGTCCAGCGCCAGCTGCTCCGATTCGATCACGCAGGTGCCGGCGATCAGGAAGATCGGGTGCTCGAGGCCGACGTCAAAACCGCAAAGCTTCATGCCACTTCTCCTTGCACGGCGGGCGAATTGGCGGCCGTGCGGGCGTTGGCGGCCTGGTGCGCCAGGGCCGCCTGGATGAACGAGGTGAACAGGGGGTGGCCGGCGCGCGGGGTCGACTTGAACTCCGGGTGGTACTGCACGCCCATGTACCAGGGGTGGGTGCTGCGCGGCAGTTCCATGATCTCGCACAGGTCTTCGTTGGGGGTGCGCGCCGCGACCACCATGCCGGCCGCCTCGACCTTGGGCAGGTAGAAGTTGTTGGCTTCGTAGCGGTGGCGGTGGCGCTCGGTGACGACGCTGCCGTAGATGTCGGCGGCCAGGGTGCCTTCCTTGACGGCGCAGGTCTGGGCGCCCAGGCGCATGGTGCCGCCGAGGTCGGAATTGGTGTCGCGCTTTTCGACCTTGCCGTCGTGGTTCTGCCACTCGGTGATCAGGGCCACCACGGGCTGGGCGGTGTCGGGGTCGAACTCGGTCGAGTTGGCGTCCGGCAGGCCGGCCATGTGGCGCGCGTATTCGATCAGCGCGACCTGCATGCCGAGGCAGATGCCCAGGTAGGGGATCTGGTGCTCGCGGGCGAAGCGGGCGGCGGCGATCTTGCCTTCGACGCCGCGCTTGCCGAAGCCGCCCGGCACCAGGATGGCGTCGTACTTGGCCAGTTCGGCGGTGCCGCGGGTTTCCAGCTCTTCCGAGTCGAGGTATTCGATGTTGACCTTCGATTCGGTGTGGATGCCGGCGTGGCGCAGGGCTTCGGTCAGCGACTTGTAGGATTCGGTCAGGTCGACGTACTTGCCGACCATGCCGATCGTGACTTCGTGGCGGGGATGCTCGAGCGTGTGGATCAGGCGGGTCCAGACCGACAGGTCGGCCGGCGGCGCCTGGATGTCGAGCGCCTCGAGGATGATGTCGTCCAGGCCCTGGTCGTGCAGCACCTGCGGCACCTTGTAGATGGTGTCGACGTCCCACACCGAGATCACGGCCGGCTCCTCGACGTTGGCGAACAGCGAGATCTTGGCGCGCTCGTCGTCCGGGATGGGGCGGTCGGCGCGGCACAAGAGCGCGTTGGGCGAGATGCCGATCTCGCGCAGCTTTTGCACGCTGTGCTGGGTCGGCTTGGTCTTGAGTTCGCCGGCGGAGGCGATGTAGGGCACCGGGGTCAGGTGCACGAAGGCGGCCGACTTGCGGCCCACGCGCAGGCTCAGCTGGCGGGCCGCCTCGAGGAAGGGCAGGGATTCGATGTCGCCCACGGTGCCGCCGATCTCGACCAGCGCGACGTCGACGCCCTCGGCGCCGCGCCGGATGTAGTCCTGGATCTCGTTGGTGATGTGCGGGATCACTTGCACCGTCTTGCCCAGGTATTCGCCGCGGCGTTCCTTGCGGATCACGGATTCGTAGATCTGGCCGGTGGTGAAGTTGTTCACCTTCTTCATCCGGGTGCTGATGAAGCGCTCGTAGTGGCCCAGGTCGAGGTCGGTCTCGGCGCCGTCGTCGGTGACGAACACTTCGCCGTGCTGCATCGGGCTCATGGTGCCCGGGTCGACGTTGATGTACGGGTCGAGCTTGAGCATGGTGACTTTGAGGCCGCGCGATTCGAGGATCGCGGCGAGGGAGGCGGCCGCGATCCCCTTGCCCAGGGAAGACACGACGCCGCCGGTGACGAAGACAAATTTGGTCATTGTGCTGTTGGTGCCGAACGGCACGCGCGGGAAATTGAAATTATACCCCAAACCGCGCGCTGCTTCTTCATGTCAACATAACAAGGGCGTTCAGAACTGGGCGTGCAGGCGCAGGGCGTAGATCGGGACCGGGCCGCGGCTTTTGTTGTAGGCCGGGTTGCTGGCGCGCTGGACGTCGACGCTCAGGTTGAGCCAGCTGGCCAGGCGCGCCGCATAGTAGGCTTCGACGATCCGTTCGGCGCCGTAGGACAGCGCGCCGTCGCCGATCAGGATGCCGATGCCGCCGCGCGCCAGGTAGGCGCGGGCGTCGCCCGAGAGCTGGTTGGCGACGGCGGCCACGCCGAGGCGGTCGCCGGCGCGGCCCCAGCGCTCGCCCTCGAACACCAGGCCGGCCGCCAGCGAGCGGTTGATCTCGGTGAATTCGTAGGCTTCCTTGCTGCCGTCGTTGGCGCCGGCGCGGGCGAACAGGCCGATGCCGGCGGCCAGCTCCTGTTCCAGGTTCAGCACCAGGCCGGCGCGCCAGCCGGGCCGCCGCACCAGCGCGGTGTCGGGCGCCCCGCCCTGCTGCGCGGCCAGCGCCACCGCCTCGCCGTAGCGGCCCATGCGCGCCTTGTTGGCGAAGCCGAGCAGGCGCAGGGCGCCCGGATGGCCGCGCCATGCGTAGCGCTGCTCGAGCTCGCCGACCAGCATGTATTGGCCGAAGTGCGGGGCGACGATCTTGTCGTTCGGCAGCGGCGACAGCTGGAACAGGCCGGCGCGCCAGGTGCGGCTGCCGCGCGCCAGCTCGGCCGCCAGGCCGTAGGTGAAGCCCCAGGGATCGGCCGCGTAGTCGAAGGCGCCGGCGTCGATCACCGCCCAGTTGAGGAAGTCGGCGCGCGGGTCGTGCGCGTAGCGGTTGCTGTCGAAGATGTCGGTGACGCCGAATTTGCCGGCGGTGATGGTCAGCTTGTCCTTGGCCACACTGGTGGCCAGCTGGTTGGCCGCGCCTTCGACCTGCTCGCTGTCGGCGCCCAGCGGCACGACGTGGCGCAGGAACAGGCGCGGCACCCGCAGGTAGGGGGCGTGGGCGCCGACCTTGTAAGCTTCGCCGCTGGGGAAGCCGGCCATGCCGGTGGTGTCGGCCAGGCCGAAGCCCTGGTCGATTTCCGGGTTGATCCAGAGCTCGGTGTTGCGGCCCAGGCGCAGGCCGGCGAACAGGGTCAGGTCGGTGGTTTCCTCGGTGTCGCCGCGCGCGTTCAGGCTGTTCTGGCCGCTGTAGGACGAGCGGAAGGACGTGTTCTTCTGGACGACGTTGGTGGCCTGGCCGTGGATGGCCCAGGCTTCGGGCTCGGGATCGGCGGCGGCGGCGCCCCAGTGGACCAGCAGGCAGGACAGGGCTGCCCGGACCAGCGCGCGGATGTGTTTGTTCATGTGTTGGCTCCGTGGTGCGGGCGGAGCTTAACAGATGTCGGCGGCGCGCGCCGCCGCGGCGTTGGTATTCAGGTCCAGGCCGCCAGCAGCAGGCACAGGAAGCCGATCACGGCGATCGCGCCGTGGACCAGCACCAGCCATTTGGGCAGGGCCAGCTCGTGCAAGTGGAAGCGCAGGTTCAGCAGGACGCCGCCGCCGGCCGCGACGACGAACAGCACGGCTGCCAGCAGCGCCAAATGCGGCACGGGCGCGGTGGCGGCGGCGTAGATCAGCAGGGTCAGGCCGGCGCCAGCGAGCAAGCCGTGCAGCATCGCCAGCCAGTGCGGCGGGCGCGGCGTGCCGCTGAAGCGCAGCAGGGCCATGACGGCCCCGCCCAGCGCCGCCATGGCGAACAGCACGACCGAGGTTTGCAGCATCAGCGTCGCATCCATGGGAATCTCCTCATCAGCGCCTGTCGTCACATGCATGCTGGCAGATCTGGCCAGCGCGATCAGTGCGATGGCGAACGCCGCTGATCCCGCGGACTGGGCGCAGCGGATGTCGCGGGGGACGGGCGCAGCGACGGGCGCAATGGCCGGGCGGACGGCGGCGCTCAATCGAGCCGGCACGCGTCCGCCAGCACGTCGTCCGCGCGGCGGGCGCGCGCCACCCGCCGCTCGACCCGGCTGGCGGCCTGGTCGCGCGAATATTCGACCATCCCCAGCGCGGCCTGCAGCGCTTCCGACATGCACGCCGCGGCGGCGCGCACGGCCTCGATGGGCGACGCGGCTTCGGTCGGCACGCCGCGCCTGCGGGCAATTTCTTGCTCGCATACGCGGCGCAGCTGGCTGGCCGATTCCCACTGCCGCTCGCCCGGCAACAGCACCCAGAGGTCGCGCCAGGCGTTGCGGCAACGGCCGCCGCATTGCGTGGTGAACCCGTGCGGCGTCACGGGCCGCCCTTCGTAGAGAATCGTTTCTCCCTCGACTTGCGCGTAGTGAAATTGCCCGTCGAGATACATGCGCAGGCCGGTGCCTTCGGGAAGGAACAGCGATTTCCACTGGTAGCCGCGCATCGGCGGCAGGCGGATGGTGGCCGGCTGGCCGCGCGCCGCCGCGATCCATTGATGGATGGCCATGGCTGCGGCCTTTTCCACGGTCAGCTCGCTCTCGACTTCCTGCAGGAAGTCGGCGAGGTGACGCAGGGCTGTGGTGGGTGCGACAAAGTGTGCTGCAGCTTTCATCTTTCACCTCCTTACGCGTTGTGTCGATTTTTGTCGGTTCCTGTCGATTTGACCGGGTTTGCAACGGCCGAGTTCAATATCGACAGGAAGCGCAGGAATCGACAGCTAGCGCATGCGTTCCCGACAAGCGGCGGCAAGCCCCCTTGCCGCTTGTCGTCGCAGTCGCATGCGCGAGCTGTCGATTGCTGTCTGTTCCTGTTGATTTGAGCCGGCGGCGATGACTCAGTTCAAAACTCGACAGGATTCGACAAGAACAGACAAGAAGCGCAGACGAGTGAAAGCACGTCGCTGCAGCGGCTTCTGGAAAAGGCATCGACCCTGGGTGTCGCGAGCCGCCAGCAAAAATTACGCGGAAGAAGCGGTCAGCAAAAGGGTCAGCAAAAGGGTCAGCAAAAGGGTCAGCAAAAGTTGCGGCTACGCGTGTCGAGGCGACCGAGCATCGGTGACAGATCCACCAGGCGCTTGGCGACGAGGTGGCGGACTTCGCCGTCGCGCTGCCAGATGCCGTACACGCCCAGCAAGGGGGCGTTGAGCACTTCGCGGCGCTGGCGCTCGACGAGGCTGGGCCAGACGATGACGTTGATATTGCCGGTCTCATCCTCCAGCGTCATGAACAGCACCCCCTTGGCGGTGCCCGGCCGCTGGCGCACGGTGACGATGCCGCAGGCGCGCGCCAACTGGCCGTGCTGGAACTCCGCCAGCGTGGCGGCCGGCAGGAAACGACGCGCGTGCAGGCGTTCGCGCAGCAGCGCGAGCGGATGGCGGCCGAGGGTCAGGCCCTGGGAGCGGTAATCTCCGATGATCTCGTCGCCTTCGGAGGGCGCGGCCAGTTCCGGCGCCTCCTCGCGCGGGGTGGTGGGGCGCAGCAGGTCCTGGTCGGGGGTGGCGCCGACGGCTTGCCACAAGGCGTCGCGCCGATGGCCGGCCAGCACGCGCAAGGCATTGGCGGCGGCCAGCGCCTGCAGGTCGGCGCGGTCGAGCGCGGCGCGGCGCGCCAGGTCGGCCACGCTGGAAAAGGGCCGCACCACACGCGCCGTCTCGATGCGCAAGGCCGCCTCCTTGCTCATCCCGCGCACCAGGGCCAAGCCAAGCCGCACCGCCAGTTGCGGCCGCGGGCGCCAACCGCAGCGCAAGGACGCGGCACCGACACCGACACCGATACCGATACCGATACCGATACCGACACCCGGACCGTCCGCCTCGCTGCTCCCGTCGCCGCTCCCCTCCCGGCTCTCCCCTTCGCCATCTTCCAGCACCGATTCCCAGCCACTGACCATCACGTCCACCGGCCGCACCTCGATGCCGTGGCGGCGCGCATCCTGCACCAGTTGCGACGGGCTGTAAAAGCCCATCGGCTGGCTGTTGAGCAGCGCGCACAGGAAAGCGGCCGGCTCATGGCACTTGAGCCAGGAACTGGTATAGGCCAGCAGGGCGAAGCTGGCCGCATGCGATTCGGGAAAGCCATACTCGCCAAAGCCCTGGATCTGGCGAAAGATCGCCTCCGCGAAGTCCAGCGGATAGCCCCGTTCCGACATGCCGTTCACGATGCGCTCGTAGTAGTGTTCGAGCCCGCCCTTGCGCTTCCAGGCCGCCATCGCGCGCCGCAGCTGGTCCGCCTCGCCCGGCGTGAAATCGGCGCCCAGGATCGCCACCTGCATCACCTGCTCCTGGAAGATCGGCACCCCCAGGGTGCGCCCCAGCGCGAGCTCCATCTCGGGGCTGGGGTAGACCACCGGCTCCTTCTGATGGCGGCGCTGCAGGTAGGGGTGCACCATGCCGCCCTGGATCGGCCCCGGGCGCACCACCGCCACCTCGATCACCAGGTCGTAGAACCGGCGCGGCCGCATCCGCGGCAGCATGCTCATCTGGGCGCGCGACTCGATCTGGAACACGCCCACCGTGTCGGCCGCGCAGATCATGTCGTAGGTGGCGCTGTCGTCCGGCGGGATATCCTGCATCTCGAACGTGATGCCGTGGCGCGCGCTCACCAGCGCCAGCGCGCGCCGCAGCATCGACAGCATGCCCAGCGCCAGCACGTCGACCTTCATCAGCTTCAGCTCCTCGAGGTCGTCCTTGTCCCACTGGATCACGCTGCGCTCGGCCATCGTGGCATTCTCGATCGGCACCAGGCGCGACAGCTTGCCGCGCGCGATCACGAAACCGCCCGGGTGCTGCGACAGGTGGCGCGGAAAGCCGAGCAAGGCCGTGGCCAGGGTGGCCCACTGCTGCGACAGCGGCGCGGCCGGGTCGAGCCCGGCCTCGGCCAGGCGGTTCAGCAGGTCGGCCTTGCCGTCGAACCAGTGGTGGGTCTTGCTGACCTTCTCGACGATGGCGAGGTCGACCCCGAGCGCGCGGCCGGCATCGCGCAGCGCGCTCTTGGGCCGGTAGCTGATGACCACCGCGGCCAGCGCCGCCCGTGCGCGTCCGTATTTGTCGTAGATGTACTGGATCACTTCCTCGCGCCGCTGGTGCTCGAAGTCGACGTCGATATCGGGCGGCTCGTTGCGCTCCCTGGAAATGAAGCGCTCGAACAGCAGGTCGGCGCGGGCCGGGTCGACCTCGGTGATGCCGAGGCAGTAGCAGACCGCCGAATTGGCGGCCGAACCGCGCCCCTGGCACAAGATGCCCTGCGCGCGCGCATGGCGCACGATGTCGTACACGGTCAGGAAGTAATGCTCGTACTCCAGCTCGGCGATCAGGGCCAGCTCGTGCTCGAGCTGCGCCTGCACCTTGGCCGGGATGCCGTCGCGAAAGCGCCGGTGCGCGCCGATATAGGTTTCCTTGCGCAGGAAGCTGGCGGCGCTCTCGCCGGCCGGCACCACCTCGTTCGGGTATTCGTAGCGCAGCTCGTCCAGCGAAAACGGGCACAGCGCGGCGATGCGCACCGTCTCGGCCAGCGCCGCGCGCGGGTACAGGTTGGCCAGGCGCAGGCGCGCGCGCAGGTGCTGCTCGGCGTTCGAAGCCAGGCCATAGCCGCAGGCGCCCACCGCCTTGCCCAGGCGCACCGCGGTCAAGGTGTCCTGCAGCGGCTTGCGCGAGCGCACGTGCATCAGCACGTGGCCCAGCGCCACCAGCGGCAGCCGGTGCAGCGCCGCCACTTCCTCCACCGTGGCGCGGTGGGCCTCGTCGGCGGCCCGGTGCAGCAGGGTCAGCCCGATCCAGGCGCGCCCCGCGAACTGCGCCGCCAGCCACGCGGCCTGGCCGTGCAGGCGGTCGGCGTCGGCCGCCTCGTGGCCCGGATAGGGCGGCAGCAGGATGGCCAGGCAACCGGGCATGCCGCGCAGGTGGGCATAGCCGGCGGCGGGGGCCGCGATGTCGTCCGCCGCCAGCCGGTAGCTGCCCTTGGCGCTGCGGGTGCGCCCCAGCGTGATCAGCTCGCACAGGTTGCCGTAGCCGTCGCGGTCCTGCGCCAGCAGGATCAGCGACGGCCCGTCCTGCAGGTGGAAGTGGGCGCCGACGATGAAGGGCAGCCCGGCGCGCCTGGCCGCCGCATGGGCCCGCACCACGCCGGCCAGCGAACACTCGTCGGTCAGGGCCAGGGCCCGGTAGCCCAGCTGCCGGGCGCGCGCCACCAGCTCCTCGGCATGCGACGCACCCTGCAGGAAGGAAAAGTTGGACAGGCAAAACAGCTCTGCATACTCGGGCAGGCCGGACACGGGGGCGCTCATCGGAAAATACTGTATAAAAACACAGTATAACCGAAACCCGCCCCGCCGTGCTCAAGGGTGCGGCAGCGGGATCCCGTAGCGCGCGGCCAGGTAGGCCGCGATCGGCGCCGCGTCGCGCGCCACGCGGCGGCCGTTGACCAGCTCCAGTCCCGGCGTGTCCGCGCCGGCCGCGCCCGCCACCAGCACCGGGCAGCCCTGGCCTGCCTCCCCCAGCAAGGCGAGCAGTGCCGCGCGCGGGCGCGGGAAGTCGAGATACACCACGTCGATGGCCGCGCGCAGCGCGGGGAAGCTGGCCAGCAGGCCCTCGACCCGGATGCAGTCGGGGCAGTAGAACAGGCCGGCGCCAACGGCCGGGTCGGGGAAGCCTGCGCGCAGCAGGAACAGCTGGTCTCTCATTGGTTTTTCCTCGTTATCGACAAACAGTCCATGATACCCGAGATACACTGAGGCTTTTCTGTCGACGGAGGCGCCATGCGCACCCACGCGCTGCAATGTTTCGGCGCCGCCGCGGACGGCGGCAACCCGGCCCTGGTGGTGCAGGACGGCCCGGCCGGCGCGGCCGCGCGCCAGGCCATCGCCCACGCCCACGGCAGCACCGTCGTGTTCCTCGACGGCGCGCCCGCGTCCTGCGTGCTCGACTACTACTACCCGCACACCCGCAGCCCGCTGTGCCTGCACGCCACGCTGGCCGCCGCCCATGTCCTGTTGGCCGAAGTAGGAACGGCGTTCGCGCGCCGCCAGGCCCCCCATGCCGCGCCGCCGGTCCTGAC
>JAEWEK010000128.1 GCA_023389425.1 Pseudomonadota bacterium
GATCGACACCGGCCGGCCTAACGTACAATCGATGGTCAACACCATCCTCGACCAGATCGCCGCCATGCACGCCGCACGCGCGCGGGCGCGGCCAGCCAGCTCCATGAACGAACAAAAGCGCATCAAGCTCGACGTCTCCCTCGGCAGCCGCAGCTACCCCATCGTCATCGGCCGCGGGGTGCTGGACGACGCCGAACTCCTCCAGCGCCACATCAAGGGCGGCAAGGCGGCCATCGTCACCAACACCACCGTCGCGCCGCTCTACCTCGAGCGGGTCGCGGCGCCGCTGCGCGCGGCCGGGCGCGAGGTGGTCGAGATCGTGCTGCCGGACGGTGAGGAATTCAAGAACTTCGAATCGCTGAACCTGATCTACGACGCGCTGCTGGCACATAAATGCGACCGCAAGACCACCCTGGTGGCGCTGGGCGGCGGCGTGATCGGCGACATGACCGGCTTCGCGGCCGCCACCTACATGCGTGGCGTGCCCTTCGTGCAGCTGCCGACCACGCTGCTGGCGCAGGTCGATTCCTCGGTGGGCGGCAAGACCGGCATCAACCACCCGCGCGGCAAGAACATGATCGGCGCGTTCTACCAGCCGCAGGCCGTGCTGGCCGACACCGCCACGCTCGACACGCTGCCCTCGCGCGAGCTGTCGGCCGGCCTGGCGGAGGTCATCAAGCACGGGGCCATCCTCGACGCCGCCTTCTTCGACTGGATCGAGCAGAACATCGGCGCCCTGGTCGCGCGCGACGAGGACGCGCTGGCGCATGCGGTCGCGCGCTCCTGCGAGATCAAGGCGGACGTGGTGCGCAAGGACGAACGCGAAGGCGGCCTGCGCGCGGTGCTCAACTTCGGCCACACCTTCGGCCACGCGATCGAAGCCGGCATGGGTTACGGCAACTGGCTGCACGGCGAGGCGGTCGGCTGCGGCATGGTGATGGCGGCCGATTTGTCGCAGCGCCTCGGCTACATCGATGCGCAAGCGGTGGAGCGCGTGCGCGCGCTGGCGCTGGCGGCCGGCCTGCCGGTCGTCGCGCCCGACCTTGGCGCCGGGCGCTGGATCGAGCTGATGGAAGTGGACAAGAAGAACGAGGGCGGCGCGATCAAGTTCATCCTGCTCAAGCCACTGGGCGCGCCGCTGATCGCCAGCGTGCCGCAGGAAGCGCTGCTGGCCACGCTGGCCGCCCGCGTCGCATGATCGACTTCGACGCTCACCTGGCGCCTTACGCGGCGCATTCCGCCAGATCGCGCGGGCGGCGTCACGACGAACCGGCGCCCGGCTCGCGCAGCGAATTCCAGCGCGACCGCGACCGCATCATCCACTCGACCGCTTTCCGCCGGCTCGAATACAAGACCCAGGTCTTCCTCAACCACGAGGGCGACCTGTTCCGCACGCGCCTGACGCACTCGATCGAGGTGGCGCAGATCGGGCGCACGCTGGCGCGCAGCCTGCGCCTGAACGAGGACCTGGTCGAGGCGACGGCGCTGGCGCACGACCTCGGGCACACGCCCTTCGGCCACGTGGGCCAGGATGTGCTCAACGAGTGCATGAAGGACTACGGCGGCTTCGAGCACAACCTGCAGAGCCTGCGCGTGGTCGACCACCTGGAAGAGCACTACGGCGCCTTCGACGGCCTGAACCTGACCTTCGAAACGCGCGAGGGCATCCTCAAGCACTGCTCGCTCACCAACGCGCGTACGCTCGGCGACCTGGGGCAGCGCTTCATCGACCGCACCCAGCCCAGCCTTGAAGCGCAGCTGACCAATCTCGCCGACGAAATCGCGTACAACAACCACGACATCGACGACGGCCTGCGTTCCGGGTTGCTGACCATGGCGCAGATGGAAGAGGTGCCGTTCTTCGCGCGCCACCGGCAGGCGGTCGAGGCGCAATATCCCGGTCTGGCGGGACGGCGCGCGCTGTACGAGACGATCCGCATGATGATCACGTCGATGACGGCCGACCTGGTGGCGACGTCGGCGCAGCGGATCGCGGAAGCGGCGCCGGCGTCGATCGACGCGGTGCGCGCATCGCCGCCGCTGATCCGTTTTTCCGACTCCATGCGTGCCGAGACCACGGAGCTGAAGCGCTTCCTGTACGCGAACCTGTATCGCCACTTCCAGGTGAACCGCACGCGGGTGAAGGCAAGCCGCATCGTGCGCGAGCTGTTCGAGGCCTTCATGGCCGACCCGGTGTTGCTGCCGCCGGATTACCAGGTGCCGGGCGACGATACGATGCGCCAGGCGCGCAAGATCGCGGATTACATCGCGGGGATGACGGATCGGTATGCGATCCGCGAACACCGCCGCATTTATTCGATCGAAGAACTCTAACCACCACAATCACCGTCGTCCCCGCGCAGGCGGGAACCCATGGACCGCGTGAAGGGCTGACCAGCATGGGTCTTGGCCCGCGCCGGGACGACGGGCTTGGGGTGCTAAAGGAGTTTGGGGACCGCCAGCTCGGCCAGCAGCTTTTTGACCGGAGCGGGCAGGGGAGCGTCGCCGATCTGCGCCAGTTTCCACCACTGGTAACCATCCGCCAGCGCACCACGCTTCGCCAGCGCCACCCGATACGGCAGGATATGCAGCTTGTAGTGCGTGAACACGTGCACCAGCGGCAGCAGCGCTTCCACTTCCTCGACCTCGCCGCAGGCAGCCGCGAACGCCGCCGCGTCATCCGCCGTCGGCGCACCGACATCGATGGCGACATGCCCGTCGACCTCCGGCAGCGAACACAGTCCGCCCCAGATGCCGGTTGAGGGCCGCTGCTGCAGCAGCACTTCGCCGCCGTCGATGACGGCAACGAGCGCCGCGCGCTTCTCCGGCGTCGCCTTCTTCGGCTTGCGCAACGGCAGCTGCGCCGTGCGTCCGGTCTCGAAGGCCACGCAGCGCGCGCGCAGCGGGCAGCGCGCGCAGTCCGGGCTGGAGCGGGTGCACAGCGTCGCGCCCAGGTCCATCAGGCCCTGGGTGTATGCTTCGATCCCTTCGCCCTCCGGCAGCAGCGCATCCGCGCGGCGCCACAGCGCGTCCTCGGTCTTCTTCTCGCCCGGATAGCTGTCGATGCCGAACACGCGGGCGAACACACGCTTGACGTTGCCGTCGAGGATGGCGGCGCGCACGCCCGACGAAAACGCGGCGATCGCCGCCGCCGTCGAACGCCCGATGCCGGGAAGGTCGGCGAGCAGCGCCGGATCGGACGGGAACACGCCGCCGTATTCGGCGACCACGCGCTTGGCGCAGGCGTGCAGGTTGCGGGCCCGCGTGTAGTAGCCTAGCCCGCTCCAGTGCGCCATCACGTCTTCGGATGGCGCGCCGGCCAGCTCATGCACGGTGGGGAAGCGTTCGAGGAAGCGTGCGTAATAACCCAGCACCGCGGCGACCTGGGTCTGCTGCAGCATGATCTCCGACAGCCACACGCGATAGGCGTCGCGCGTGTTTTGCCATGGCAGCGCATGGCGGCCGTGCGCGCGCTGCCATGCGATCACCGCTTGCGAAAACGAGGGATCGGGCAGCGCGTCGAACTCGGTCAGCCGTTTCACACCGTGGCCGGATCGGCTTCCAGCGCAGCGCTCACATTGCTGGCCAGCTTGGCCAGCGCGGCGTCCAGCGAGTCGACCTCGTTGCGCAGCGTTTCGAAGGCGCGGATCTTCTGCTCCAGCGTGTCGGTCGCGTCGTGGATGCGCTGGATCGAGGCCTGGCGGTGCTTGAGCTGATCCTTGTGCTGGCGGATCTGCGCTTCCACCGGCGCCATGATGACCTTCAGCCATGCTTCGACGTCGGCGTTCACCGCGCGGAAGGTGCGGCGCACGCGCGAGGCGATCGAATCGAAGAAGCGTTGCAGCAGCGCGCCGCGGCTGGTGATGAGCAGGGTCGCGGTGCCGAACTGCTTCAGGTAGATGCCTTCGATGCGGTCGATCTCGTTCAGGTAGCGGTCCAGCGAAAGGCTCATCGGCGGCGCCAGCGCCAGGCCGTGCTCGTCGGCGAAGCGCTTGTACATGGTGTCCATCATCGCCGCGATTTCACCGACCTTGACGTTGGCCTGGTTGAGGTTCGCGCGGGCCTGGTCGAAGAAGGCGCGCACCGGGGCGCGCACGCCGGTGCCGAAGCGCGCCGCTTCCATCGAGCCGCGCACGTCGTCGATCTGGACCTGGATCACGTCCATGCCGATGGTGGTCTGCAGCTCGGCCGACAGGGTCGAGAACACGGCGCGCGTGCCTTGCAGCTTCTGCACGCTGGCGTCGAACTCGCGCTTTTCGTGCTCGATGCGCGAGACCATGTGCGAGACCACGCCCTGGTTCTTGCCGCGCAGGCCGACCAGTTCGTTCAGCTGTTCGTTGAGGCGCTCGCGGCGGCTGTTGGTGCCGGCTTCGCGCGCGGTGGACAGGGTCGCCAGTTCGCCGCCCAGCTGGTTGCGGATGATGTTGGCGCGCTCGGGGATCAGTTCGCCGTACAGCGCCGCTTCCAGCGCCGGGATGCGGCTCTTGCCGAGCAGGGTCTGGTCGTTGTTGATGCGCGCCACCAGCGCCTTCTTGGCCGACACCGGGAACACCTTGTTCTCGTCGACGCCGAGGTCGCGCGCGACCGTGGCCTGCTGGCGCTTGATGTCGGCGTTGTTGGCGGCATCGCTCTTGAGCTCATCCCAGATCGTGTCGATCTTGTTGAGCACGACGATACGGCCGCTGCCCGCGCCGATGTGGTTGCGCCAGACGTCGATGTCGCTCTTGGTCACGCCGGTTTCGGCGCCGAGGATGAACAGCACCGCGTGCGCGTTCGGGATCAGGTTCAGCGTCAGCTCGGGCTCGGTGCCGATCGCGTTCAGGCCCGGGGTGTCGAGGATCACCAGGCCCTGCTTCAGCAGCGGGTGCGGGAAGTTGATGATCGCGTGGCGCCACATCGGGATCTCGATCATGCCGTCTTCTTCCGGCGAGGCCGCGACGGCCGGGTCTTCCGGATCGTACAGGCCGTATTCCTGGGCCTTGGCGACCGGCACCCGGCGCGTCTTGCTGACCTGGCTGAAGGTCTCGTGCATGCGGTTCGGGTCCGACAGGTCGAGCGGGAACACGGTCCACGCGTTCGGGTCGTCGCGGAAGTCGCTGGTGGACAGGTGCTGGGCCCGGGTCTCGATCGGCAGCAGGCGCACGCTCGGCACGAAGGCGGCGTCGTACATCAGCTCGGTCGGGCACATGGTGGTGCGGCCGGCCGCCGAGGGCAGGATGCGCTGGCCGTAATCGGAGAAGAAGATCGAGTTGATCAGCTCCGATTTGCCGCGCGAGAATTCGGCGACGAAGGCGATCGACAGCCGGTCGTCGGCCAGGCGGTTGAGCGCGCGCGTCAGCTGCTGTTCGCTGGCGGCATCGAGCAGGTCGGCTTCCTGCAGCGCCTTGCGATAGGCCTGCAGTGCATCGTTCACGCGGGTACGCCACGCGCCGTAGTGTTGAAAATCGTGATCCATTTCGTGTGCGGTCCTTGTCCTGTGCCTTAGCGCTGGCATTTGACGCAATAAAACGTCGAGCGTTGTCCCTGTTTTATTTGCCGAATCGGGGTGCCGCAGTTGCGGCAAGGCAATTCTGTACGATCATAGACGAAATATGACTGTTGGAAGTAGCCTGATTGTCCGTTTACTGCAATAAAGTCACGCAAAGTGCTTCCGCCCTGCACGATGGCGGCCGCCAGCACCTCGCGGATCGCTGTTGCCAATTTGTCATAGCGGGCGCGGCTGATGCGCGCCGCCGGGGTTTTCGGGTTGATTCCGGCCCGGAACAGGCTCTCGCAAGCGTAGATGTTGCCGACGCCGACCACGATGTCGCCGGCCAGCAGCACCTGCTTGATCGGGGCCGAGCGCTTGCGCGTTTCGCGGTAGAGCAGGGCGCCGTCGAAGGCCTGCTCCAGCGGCTCGACGCCGAGGCCGCGCAACAGGATGTGTTGGCCGAGCTCGCCTTCGTCGGCGCCATGCCACAACACGGCGCCGAAGCGGCGCGGATCGTGCATGCGCAGCACCTGACGTCCGTCGGCGCCGCCGACCACGAGATCGAAGTGATCGTGGGCCTTGAGCGGCACGCCTTCCGGCAGCACGCGCAGGTGGCCGGACATGCCGAGGTGGATGATGAGCGTGCCGTGCGCGAACTCCAGCAACAGGTATTTGCCGCGGCGCCCGGTCTTGAGGATGCGCTGCCCGACCAGGGCTTCTTTGAGGCCGGCGGGGAAGGGCCAGCGCAGGCCTTCGCGGCGCAGCACGACGTCTTCCACCACCCGGCCTTCGAGATGGGGCGCGACCCCAAGGCGCGTGACTTCGACTTCCGGGAGTTCAGGCATCGATGTTGATAATTTTGTAAATTGCTGTTGCAGTCGCGTACGCGCTGAGGGGCTTGGCGTAGAATCGGGCATCACTCGAGAATGTGGATCTGCCTTGAAAAACGCTTTCGCCATTGTAACCCTCTCCGGCCTGTTATCGGCATGCGCTGTGGCACCGCAGCAGCAGGCCGCGGCGCCCGCCGCCAAGCCGCAAGCCGTCGATGCCGGCCCCGCCACGCCGGCTCCGGCTGAAGCGAGCGCGGCGGCGCCGGAAGAGCATTTGCCGAACGTCAAGATGACGAGCCAGATGATGTACCAGTTGATGAAGGCCGAGATGGACTTCCGCAACGGCGACTACCAGGGCCCCTATCTCACGTTGCTGAGCCTGGCGCAGCAGACCAGGGATCCGCGCCTGGCCCGGCGTGCGGCCGAGATGGCGGTGGCGGCCAAGCAGGCCGACGACGCGCTGGCCGCGATCAAGCTGTGGCGCGAGCTCGATCCCCGCTCCGAGGAAGCCAGCCAGTTCTACCTCGGCATGGTGGTCATGTCCGACAACATCGCGCCGGCCGAGGAGATCCTCCAGCGCAAGCTGGCCGAGGCGGCGCCGGGGGCGCGCGGGCTGGTCATGTTCCAGGCCGAGCAGCTGCTGATGCGGGCGCAGGACAAGGACGCCGCGGCCGCCATGCTCGAGCGCCTGATCGAACCCTATCGCAGCACGATGGAAGCGCACGTGGTGCTGGCGCAGCTGGCGCTGGCGCGCGGCGACAAGCCGGGCGCGCTGGCCGAGGCCAACGCCGCGCTCAAGATGAAACCGGATGCCGAGATCGCCGCGCTGACGCTGGCGCAGGTGCTCGAAGACGACCAGAAAGTGGCGGCCGTGCTGGCCAAGTTCCTGGCCGAACATCCGGACGCCAAGGACGTGCGCATGGCGTATGCGCGGGTGCTGGTCAATCAGAAACAGTTCGAGCCGGCGCGGGCGCAATTCCTCGTGCTGCTCAAGGCGCAGCCGGACAATCCGGCCACGCTGTACGCGCTCGGCATCCTGTCGACGCAACTGAACGACAACAAGGGCGCGGAACAGTACCTGACCCATTTCGTCGATGTGCTGAGCGCCGATCCCAGCGACGAGCGCGACCCCTCGCGCGCGATCCTGATGCTGTCGCAGCTGGCGGAAGACCGCGGCGACCTCGCCGCCGCGCTCGCCTGGCTCGACAAGGTCCAGACCGAGGATCCGCAAGTGCAGCTCAGCACGCAGTTGCGCCGGGCGCAGCTGATGGGCAAGCAGGGCGACGTCGACGGCGCGCGCAGCTTCCTCGCCACGCTCAAGACCGACGATCCGGCCGCGCAGGCGCAGATCGCCATGGCCGAGGGCGAGATTCTGCAACGCGCCGGGCGCGCGCTGGAGGCTTACCAGTTCATGCAGGCGGCGGTGAAACGCTTCCCCAACAACACCGACCTGCTGTACGACTTCGCGCTGATGGCGGAAAAAATCGGCCAGACGGACGAGATGGAGAAAGCGCTGCGCGCGGTGATCGCGCAGGCGCCGGACAACCAGCAAGCCTACAACGCGCTGGGCTATTCCTTCGCGGAGCGCAACGTGCGCCTGCAGGAAGCCTACCAGCTGGTCGACAAGGCCCTGCAGATCGCGCCGGGCGACCCCTTCATCATGGACAGCATGGGCTGGGTGCAATATCGCTTGGGTAACCTGAAGGAAGCCGAGGCGCAATTGCGCAAGGCCTATGCGATGCGTAGCGATCCGGAGATCGCGGTGCACCTGGGTGAAGTGCTGTGGCAGCAGGGCCGCAAGGACGACGCCCAGAAGCTGTGGCGCGAAGCCCGGGCCAAGGACCCGCAGAACGATGCGCTGAAGCAGACCTTGCAGCGCCTGAAGGTCACGCTGTAATCATCGACGAGCCCTGAACGCATGCAAGCACAACGCCACCTCATCGTCCTCGCGATCGCCGCCTTGCTCGGCGGTTGCGCCACCGCGCCCGCCAACCTGTCGACCGCCCCGGTTGCCGCGTATCGCGACAGCATCCAGCTGACCGGCCGCATCTTCGTGAACTACCAAAAGGACGGGCAGCAGCAAAACCTGAACGGCAAATTCGACTGGTCGCAGCAGCCCGGCCGCGTGGATGTCAGCCTGTCCTCGCAGCTGGATACGACCATGGCGAAAATCAGCGTGACGCCGCAGCAGGCAACGCTGACGCAGGCGGGCCAGCAAGCCCTCATGGCCGCCGACATCGACAAGCTGACCCAGCGCGCGCTCGGCTGGTCGCTGCCGGTCTCCGGCCTGCGCGAATGGATGCAAGGCTACGCCACCGACGCCAGCGGCAAGCAGTTCACCGCATCGCCCGCGCACAATACGGTGACGACCAAGGACGGCTGGCGCCTGCGCTTCGTCAGCTGGCAAGACGAGAACGCCGCGCATCCGGTTCCCAAGCGCATCGATGCCGAACGTGGCGCGGCGCTGAGCGGCGACGAGATGTCGATCAAGATCCTCATCGACCCGGCGGCCTGATCCGATGACTGTGTCGCTGCACAATTGCCCGGCGCCGGCAAAGCTCAATCTGTTCCTGCACGTCACCGGCCGCCGTGCCGATGGCTACCACCTCCTGCAATCCGTGTTCCAGCTGATCGACCGCAGCGACAAGCTGCACTTCGACCTGCGCGGTGACGGCCGCATCGCGCGCACCACCGACCTGCCGGGCGTGCCGCAAGAGCAGGACCTGATCGTGCGCGCGCTGCGCCTGCTCGCCGATGAGTTCCAGCGCCGCCACCGGCGTGCGGCGCCCGGCATCGACGTCGCCGTCGAGAAGATCCTGCCCATGGGAGGCGGCCTCGGCGGTGGCTCGTCGGATGCGGCCACGGCGCTGATGGCCGCGAACCATTTGTGGCAGGCCGGCCTGTCGCAGGAAGAATTGATGGCGCTCGGTTTGCCGCTGGGCGCCGACATCCCGTTTTTCATCTTCGGCGCGACGGCGTTCGTCGAAGGCGTGGGCGAGGCGATGCAGCCGGTGACCGGTCCGGATTGCTGGTACGTGGTGATCGAGCCGGGCGTGCACGTCCCGACCCCAGCAATATTTGGCGCCCCCGATTTGACAAGGGATACGAAACCGGTCACAATATCGGACTTTTCCAGACATCAAGCAGCTCAAGACGAGCTGGGTGGTTTCGGGAAAAACGATTTGCAGGCAGTGGCAGTCCGCTTGTTCCCGCCGGTAGCACAGGCGCTTGAATGGCTGGGCAGTTACGGGCAGGCCAGGATGACTGGCTCAGGGGCGTGTGTGTTTTGCGCGCTTTCCAGCGAAAGCAAAGCCGACGAGGTGGTGGCGCAGGTGCCAGCAGCTTGGCGAGCATGGAAAGCAAAGGCGCTGCCGCAGCATCCGCTGAAATCGCTCTTGCAAAATCGTGCTGTTGTAGAATAAAATTTTGCCTGTTGTTGCTACCGCCGAGATTCTCGCGGACTGTAACGGCAAGCAGCAAGTTAGCGTAGGGGAATCGCCAAGCTGGTTAAGGCACCGGATTTTGATTCCGGCATACCAAGGTTCGAATCCTTGTTCCCCTGCCACCGTTTAGCCTGGCTGTCGATGCATGTAGCGTCCAGCAGGCGGAACATGATGGAGCTGTCCATCCTTTTTATAGCGTCAGCCGGCTCGCCGGCTGATGGCTTTTCAAAGTCTCAACAAAGATCTCTAGGACTCCCAATGGCTTACGAAAACCTGATGGTTTTTACCGGCAACGCCAACCCGGCGCTGGCAGAGGGGGTCGCAAAAAACCTCGGTATTCCGCTTGGCAAGGCTGTCGTGTCGAAGTTCTCGGACGGCGAAGTCATGGTCGAGATCAACGAGAACGTTCGCGGCAAGGACGTGTTCGTTCTGCAATCGACCTGCGCCCCGACCAATGACAACCTGATGGAAATCATGCTGATGGTCGACGCTCTCAAGCGCGCATCGGCAGGCCGCATCACCGCCGCCATCCCGTATTTCGGCTACGCCCGCCAGGACCGCCGCCCGCGCTCGGCGCGTGTCGCGATCTCGGCCAAGGTGGTCGCCAACATGCTGCAGGAAGCCGGCGTCGAGCGCGTCCTGATCATGGACCTGCACGCGGACCAGATCCAGGGCTTCTTCGACATCCCGGTCGACAATATTTACGCATCGCCGATCCTGCTGGGTGACCTGCAGCGCCGCAACTACGAAGACCTGCTGGTCGTGTCGCCGGACGTCGGCGGCGTGGTGCGCG
>JAEWEK010000295.1 GCA_023389425.1 Pseudomonadota bacterium
TCAACAGCACGGACTTGAGCGAGGTGCTGCCTGAACATCTGGTGATTTGCCAGGACGAGATGGTGGAGGCAGTCGACAGCGCTGCATTCCAGGAGCGTCTATGGCAGATGTTCCCAATTAAGTTTAATCGGCAATTGACACTGCCACAGATTGATCGCATTCGCTGGCACTTGTTTCCTGAGGTTCGAATCGATGCGCAGCGCGAATTATTTGATGAGGAGCCAACCCTCGAACTGCCGGATGTGCTGCGCGTGATGGACCTGCAACAAGAGCAACTGGCGCGTAGTCTCGGAGATGGACACCGCGTCATCCATGGTGTGGCCGGGTCCGGCAAGACGCTGATTCTTGGCTACCGTGCGGAGCATTTGGCGCGCACTTGCGAGCGGCCTATTCTCGTCCTCTGTTATAACAAAACCCTGGCAGCGAAACTGGCTTCGCTGATGGAGGAAAAAGGGCTGTCGACCAAGGTCACTGCCGTCAACTTCCACGCTTGGTGCGTGCGTCAGCTGGATGCTTTTCACGTGGAGAAGCCGCGACAAGAAGCGGACAAGAATCACTTTTCCCAAGCCTGCGTCGAGAGGGTCATCCAGGCCGTCGACCAAGGGCATATTCCATCCGGGCAGTATGAAGCCATACTGGTCGACGAGGGCCATGACTTCAGGCCGGAATGGTTCAAGCTGATTGTGCAGATGGTCAATCCCGCATCGAATTCCTTACTCGTGCTGTATGACGATGCGCAGTCCATTTATAACGCGGCAAATAAACTGAAGTTCTCGTTCTCCAGCGTTGGCGTGCAAGCAAAGGGCAGGACGACGATTCTGAAGCTAAATTACCGCAACACTGCGGAAGTCTTAACCGTGGCGAAGGCTTTTGCTGACGATTTGCTTGCGGCCAGCGACGGCGACGAAGACCAGGTACCGGTCGTTCCGCCGATGAGCGCCGGAAGGCACGGCCCCAAGCCGGTGTTGATTGAGCTGCCAGACACGACAGCCGAGATTGAACTGGTAGCAGACCGCGTCGCAGAGGCCAGCCGTCTCGGGGTTCCCTGGAGTGACATCGCTATCTTGTATCGGCGCTATGCACTGGGCCGCGATATTGCTGAAATATTGGGCCGGCGCGGGATCCCGTTCTTCTGGCAATATGCAAAAGGTCGGAAAAAATTTGAGCCGACCGAAAACAGCGTCAAGGTCATGACCTTACATAGCAGCAAAGGCTTGGAATTCCCATTCGTTTGCATGCCGGGGATTGGCGCGATTGAAGAGGGCGATGACCTCGAAGAGGAGGCCCGCTTGCTGTATGTCGGCATGACCAGGTCAACCTGCGACCTGGTCATGACCCATAGCGGAACATCGGTGATCGCCGACAAGATGCGCAAGGCGATGCGCTCCCTGCAGCCGCTCTGAGTACCTTAGATAGCCGCGCCGGGATCTGAGCGATCAGGTATTGACGTGCAGGCGCACGTCGATGTTGTTGCGGGTGGCGTTGGAGTAGGGGCAGACGATGTGCGCCTTGTCGACCAGGCCTTGCAGCTGGGTCTTGTCCATGCCCGGGCCGTTGATGGTCAGGTCGACTTCGATGCCGAAGCCGGTCGGAATCTGGCCGATGCCGACTTCGCCGGTGATGGTGAGGTCTTGCGGCAGCGTGACTTTCTGCTGGCCGGCGACGAACTTGAGCGCGCCCAGGAAGCAGGCCGAGTAGCCGGCCGCGAACAGCTGTTCCGGATTGGTGCCGTTGCCGCCTGCGCCGCCGAGTTCCTTGGGCGTGGTCAGCTTCAGGTCCAGCACGCCGTCGGAGCTGCGCGAGGTGCCTTCACGGCCGCCTTGCGAGGTTGCCTTGGAACGGTAGAGTACTTTTTCGATGCTCACTGAGACCTCCTTGGTTTGGACTGTTGGGGTTAAGCCGCCTTAGTGTGACAGACTTGGCGATTTGGCGTCGCGACCTTCCTGACTACTTCGCCTCGAGGTCCAGCTTGAGCGCGACCGGCTTGCCGACTTCGGCGCCGACGTCCGCCGGCGCACCAGCCTGCACGCTTGCCGGGTCCACGCCAGCTTCGGCCAGCGCGCCGACAATGGCGTGTGCGCGCTGCGTGCCCAGCTGCGCCAGGGCGCCCGCTGGCAGCGGCTGCGCCTGATCCAGCCGGTCGCGCAGACTGCGGTAGAAGGCGCTGGCATCGGCCACCTGCGGCTCGCCCTGGATCATCTTGCCCATGCGCTGCCAGATCGGCAGCTTTTCCGGGGCCTTCTGGCCGGCGGAAGCGGGCGCCTGTTCGGCCGCCTTTTTCTGCTTGTCGAGTTCCGCGGCGCCGAAGCGATCCGAATACAGGCTGCGCAGGGCGTTGCGCACGGCGCGGTCGCCCAGGTCCAGCGGGCCGGGCCTCTCGCCGGCTTCGAGCTTGATGCCGGCGCGCTTGTCGATCTCGGCCCGTACCGCGCGGGCCTTCAGCGCGGCGCCGTCGGCGGCCTCGCTGTATTGGCCTGGCACCAGAAGCCGCAGTTGCCTGCGCTTGGCCAGTATCTGCGCCACCTTCTGCAGCTTTTCGCGCTCCGGCGGCAGCAGGGTGTCACGGCCCGGATCGAAGTCGATCGCTTCGAGTTTCTCGCCGCCGCCGAACAGGCTGGCCAGTGCGCGGAACGGCGCGGTGACGATCTTGGTCAGCACGTTGCCGATGGCCTTGCGGATGACCGCGCCGTAGCTGAACTGCGGGTCGTCCATATTGCCGGTGACCGGGATGCCGAGGTCGATGCGGCCGTCGCTGTCCTTCAGGATGGCGATCGCCAGCGACAGCGGCAGCTTGAATGCGTCGGGGCTGTCGATGCGCTCGCCCAGGGTCAGGTTGTCGATGACGACCTGATTGCTGCCCTCGAGCTGGTTGTTGTGGATCTTGTACTGCAGGTCGAGTGAAATCTTGCCCTCGGCGACCTTGTAGCCGGCGAACTTCATCGTGTACGGCGAGGTCGACACCATGTCGACATTCTTGAACACGACGTTGATGTCGGTGTCCTCGCGCGGTGAGAAGGTATTCAGGCCGCCGCGAATGCGCGCCATGCCGAACTCGTTGACCCGGCCGTCGAGTTGAATCTGGCTGTGCGAATCGCGGTTGGTCGACAGGCCGGTGACGATTCCGTTCAGTTCATAAATCTTCGCGCTGAATTGCGGGCGCAGGCTCAGGTCGGTGAAATCGAGCTTGGCGTTATCGACGCGAATTTGCTGGATGCGTACCGGGAAGGTGGGCGAGGAGGATTGCGCCGGAGCTTGTGCTGCGGCGACGGTACTGCCGTCGGCGTGCACCAGCAGGCGTGCGGCATTGAAGCTGTGGTCGTCTTCGATGAACAGCTTGGCATCCGGCTCGATCACGCGCAGCACGGGGATGTCGAGCAGATTGGGGCCGATGCTGGCGGTGAGCTTGTCGGCGCGCACGCTCTTCCAGCTCGCGAACGGTTCGCCGGTGAGTTCCTTGAGCGCGAGGCCGGCCACTTCGAAGCCGCCCACATAACGCAGGCTGGTGCCGGCCTTGCCGCCTGGCTTGGTAGTGAGGCGTCCATGCGCCGAGACGCTGCCGCCGGCGATTTTCAGTTTGATGTATTGGCCCAGCAAGGGCTGCAGCGGCGCCAGCGCGAGGCGCGTCACGCGCACATCGGCCTGCACCGTGCCGTTCGCCGGCACCACGGATCCCTGCGCCGAAAGGCGGCCGCCTTCGCGCAAGCCAAGGCCGGCATCGAACTTGATTGCCTGTTTGAGATCGGTCGAGGCGTTTTCGAGCTTCACGCCGAGATCTTGTACGTGAACCTTGATGCCGGTGCCCTGGTCCAGGACTTCGGCGCCGAGTTTGTTCAGTTCGACGCTCTTGACCGTCGCGACCCAAGGTTCGCTGGGGGCCGCCGCTTTGGGTTTACCGTCGCCGCCGAACTTGGGCAGCAGGCCCATGACATCGAGGCGGCCCTTGCGGTCACGCGTGAGCTGCAATTGGCCCTCGTCGGCGTACACGCGGCCAATGCTGGCGTGGCGCGCGGCCAGATCGAATGCGCCGTCGCTGAAGCCCAGCTGCGCCAGCTTGAATGGCGTCTTCGCGCCGCTTGCCAGCGACAGGTCGCCAAGCGAGAGCGCGGCGCCGGCCACCGCCAGCTTGAGGTTGGCGCCGGCCTGCTCGGCGCTCATGCCGAAGTTCAGGCGCACCTTCTTCGCGTTCAGCGTCACCGCGGGCTTGACCGTTTCATCGATTGCCGTGATGGCGATCTGGTCGAAGACGACCTGCTGCAGCTTCAGCTTCCAGTTGTTGACGACGACCGGTTGCGCGGGCACGGTTGCGGGACCCGTGGCGGCGACCATCAAGTTCGCGAGGTCGAGTTCGCCCTTGGCGTCGCGCCGCATCGTGAGTTTGCCGCCGTCGGCGCGCACTTCGCCGACTGTCGCTTCGCGGCGCAGCAGGTCGGCGTCGACGCCTCTCACGTCCAGGCTCGTCAGCGTGGTGAAGGAATCGCTGGCGCCCTGGCGCGCCAGTGCCAGGTCGCGCAGGGCGAGGCTGGCGCCGGCCAGGCTGGCGTTGAACTTGCCGCCGTCGTAGGAAACGCGATAGGGCAAGGTGGCGCCGAGCTTGCCGGCTGCCATGGTCGCCGTCGTGTAGGACTTGAGGTAGACGGCGAACTGCGGCAGGGGCGCGTCTTGCAGTGTCACTTCGCCGCTGGCGCGGATCGGGCTGAGGGAAGCGTCGCCCTTCCAGCGCAGCTTGCCGCCGTGCTCAAGATCCGCACTCAGCGTGTAATTGCCGGTCTGGTCGGGAAGGGTGCTGAAATTGGCCAGCGTGAAATGGATGGGCACGACGTTGTCGGCAAAGCCGGCGCGGCTGTCGCGCCATTCGACCTTGCCGTCTTCCAGCGCGAGGCGCTCGATGATCAGGCGGGGCAGCCCGCTGGACTGATCGTGCGGACGGCGGGCGAGCGTGTCCAGCAATTCGGCCAGGTTGAATTTGCCGTCCTGGCTTATTGCCAGGTGCACCTTTGGCGCGCCGATGCGGATCTCGGCGAAGCTCCAGGCGCGCCGGACCAGCGATTTCCACTGCATCTCGACCGCGAGTTTGCCGACTTCGAGCAGCGGCCTGCCATCGGCTTCGGCCAGGCGCAGGTTCTGCGCTTCCAGGCGCAAGGTGTAGGGATTGAACGCGACGTCGCCGACGTTGGCCTGGCGTTCCAGGACGGATTGCCCGATGTTCGGGAGCTGGTTCTTGATCAGGGTCGGCACCAGCCAGAAGCCTGCGGCCGTGTATGCGGTCAGGACGCCAACTACGTACGCCAACCAGCGTACCCAACGAATATTCAAAAGCTGCAATCCCTGCCGCCTCATGATTAACCCCTCTGATGGCGTATTGCCTTGGATCGAAACTACGCTTCAATGAGCGTGGTTTGATTATACTCTGGCAACAGGAGTTTGCTGGGGCAGAGAACGTCGGTCCTGCGGGGGCGGGAGCCCCATTTTGCAAGCGCGCCACGCTCGCTGGAAGTAGTGGTCTGCGCAAAAATGGGATTCCCGCCTTCGCGGGAATGACGGACGACCTAGGGCTGGTACGCTGGTTCGGGGACGGGCGGCCCAGGGCTGGTACGCTGGTTCGGGACGGCCGGCCTAGGGCTGGTATGCCGGTTCGGGACGGCCGGCGATGTCGACGCGCAGCGAGAGGATGCAGCCGGTCAGCGGGTACTGCGCGCGCTCCGCTTCCGAACGTCCGTGGCTGGCGCTGGTGATGTAAAGCGTGCGCAAATCCTCGCCGCCGAAGGCCAGCATGGTGGGACAGCGCAGCGGCAGCTTCACTTCTCGGATGATCTCGCCTTCCGGCGACAGGCACAGCACGCGGCCGCCTTCGAACATCGCACACCAGTAGTTGCCTGCGCTGTCCACTGCGGCGCCGTCGGGGCGACCGCCGTAATCAGCGGCGTTCTTGTCGGATGCGAATTGGTGGAAGGTGCGGCGGTTGGTGGCCGCGCCGGTCGCGGCGTCGAAATCGTAGCAGTCGATGCGGTGCGTGGCGGTGTCGGTGTGGTACATGCGGCGGCCGTCGGGGCTGAAGCCGAGGCCATTCGAATTCTTCAGCGTCGCCGGCCACTCGGTGCGCAGCTGCCCGTGTTCCAGCACGTACATCGCGGCGGCTTCGCGGCCACTGGCTTCGTCGCGGCCGCCGATCCAGAAGCGGCCCGCCGGGTCGGCGCGGCCATCGTTGAAGCGGATGGTGGCGGTGTCGTAAGGCGCGGGTGCGATCGTCTTGACCGCTCCCGTTGCAGTATCCAGATGGACGATGCCGCTGCGCTGCGCGACCACGAGGCCGCCTCCTGCGTCGATGGCGATGGCCGAAGGCTGCTGCTCCATCCGCCATGAGGTCGTGGCGCCGCTGGCCGGATCGAGCCGGTGCACGGTGTGGCCGTCGATGTCGACCCAGTACAGTTTTTTCTCGGCGTGATGCCACAGCGGGCATTCGCCAACCTGCATCGTCTTATCGACCGCGACCTGGAGTTCGTCAAACGACATAAACCGTATTCCTCAAATTGCGGCGCGGGCGCGGGCGATCAGGCCGTTGGTGGAGCTGTCATGCTGCGCGGGTTGCGGCTCGCCGTCCAGCTCCGCTTCGATCTTCCTGGCCAGCACCTTGCCCAGTTCGACGCCCCACTGGTCGAAGCTGTTCACGTCCCACAGCACGCCCTGCACGAAGGTCTTGTGCTCGTACAGCGCGATCAGCGCGCCCAGGGTCGCCGGGTTCAGGTGATCCATCAGGATCGTGTTGCTGGGGCGGTTGCCCGGGAAGGTCTTGTGCGGCGTGAGGCGCTCGACCTCGGACAGCGGCAGTCCTTGCTGCTGCAAGTCCTTGCGCACCTCGTCCGCCGTTTTCCCTTTCATGAAGGCCTCGGACTGCGCGAAGCAGTTGGCCAGGAGGGCCGTGTGGTGGTTCTGCAGTTCATGCGCGGGGCGCAGCGCGGCGATGAAATCGATCGGCGTGATGTCGGTGCCCTGGTGCAGCAGCTGGAAGTAGGCGTGCTGGCCGTTGGTGCCGCATTCGCCCCAGATCGCGGGACAGGTTTCGTATTCGGTCAAGGCGCCGTCGCGCGTGACGCGCTTGCCGTTGCTTTCCATTTCAAGCTGCTGCAGGTAGGCCGGGAAGCGGTTCAGGTCCTGATGATATGGCGCGATCGAGACCGAGGGGCAGCCGAGGAATTCGCGGTTCCAGAAGCCGACCAGGCCAAGCAGCATCGGCATGTTCTGCTCGACGGGCGCGGTGCGGAAGTGCTGGTCCATCGCATGCGCGCCGGCGAGGAAGTCGCTGAAGTAGCCGAAGCCGACGCACAGCGCGACCGACAGGCCGATCGACGACCACACCGAGTAGCGGCCGCCGACCCAGTCCCAGAACGGGAACATATTGGCCGGGTCGATGCCGAATTCACGCACGGCTTCGGTGTTGGTGGAGACGGCGACGAAGTGCTTCGGCAGCGCGGCTTCCGGCGCGCGCCCGACAAACCATGCACGCGCGGTCTGCGCGTTCATCATGGTCTCGGCCGTCGTGAAGGTCTTGGAGGCGACGATGAACAGGGTGGTCTCGGGATCGCATTGTTCCAGCGCGGCGTCCATGTCGTGGCCGTCGACGTTGGAGACGAAGTGCATGTTGAGGCGCGGATGGGCGAAGGGGCGCAGCGCCAGGCAGGCCATCTTGGGGCCGAGGTTGGAGCCGCCGATGCCGATGTTGACGACGTCCATGATCGGCTTGCCGGTATGGCCCAGCCACTCGCCGTTGCGCACGGCGTCGGTGAAGCGGTGGATGCGGCCCAGCACCTCGTGCACGTCGGCGATCACGTCCTGGCCGTCGACCACCAGCATGGCGTCTTTCGGGGCGCGCAGGGCAGTGTGCAGGACGGCGCGGTTCTCGGTATTGTTGATCTTTTCGCCGGCGAACATGGCGTCGCGGCGCTGCTCGACCTGGCGCTCGCGCGCAAGCGCCGCCAGCAGTTCAAGCGTGCGCCCGTCCACACGGTTTTTTGAATAGTCTAGAAACAGGTCGGCCGCCTCCAGCGACATGCGCTCGAAGCGCTGCGGATCGGCGGCGAACAGGCTTCTCATCTGCCAGTCTTCGGCATCGACGGCGTGGGTTTCAAGAGCCTGGTAACTTGCGGTGCGGGTCAGGGACAGGGACATGGCGTTTGCGGCAGAATGTTGTCAGGTCAGATTATCGAATGATACAGGATGCGCGCGTAAAATCACTACAAATTGTTTTCGAGGCCGCCGCCCGGCTTATCGCGCCAGTCCACGATCGTCGTTCCCGGCACTGCCGGAAACGACTTCCCGCGAGGGCGGGAACCCCATTTCCCATGCGTACTACCTTGCTTATACATTATCATGCTGCTCGCAAAATGGGATTCCCGCCTTCGCGGGAATGACGATGCCCGTGGGTGCGGCAATAGTTGTCATTTGAAAGCGCTCAGCCCAATTTCGTAGTAAAATTTCAGAATTCCAATTCACAAGGAACCCATCATGGTGCACCCCGTAGTCGAACAGGTTACCCAGCGGATCATCAAACGCAGCCGCGCATCGCGCCGGGCTTACCTGGCGCATCTGGAAGCGGCGCGGATTCGCGGCGTGCAGCGCGGGGCGCTGGCGTGCACGAACCTCGCGCACGGCTTCGCCGCGTTCCCGGCCAACGACAAGCTCAAGCTGCGCGAGCAGAAGCAGCCGTCGGTGGCGATCGTCTCCTCGTATAACGACATGCTGTCGGCGCATCAGCCTTTCGAGTACTACCCGCGCGTGATCAAGGACGCCGTGCGCGAAGTCGGTGCCGTGGCCCAGTTCGCGGGCGGCGTGCCGGCCATGTGCGACGGCGTCACCCAGGGCCAGCCGGGCATGGAGCTGTCGCTGTTTTCGCGCGATACCATCGCCATGTCGACCGCGGTCGCGCTGTCGCACAATATGTTCGACGCCAGCCTGTATCTCGGCATCTGCGACAAGATCGTGCCGGGCCTCTTGATCGGCGCGCTGCACTTCGGGCACATTCCCGCCGTGTTCGTGCCGGGCGGCCCGATGTCGACCGGCCTGTCGAACAAGGAAAAGGCGCGTGTGCGCCAGCTGTACGCGCAGGGCAAGGCCACGCGCGAAGACCTGCTCGAATGCGAATCGCAGGCCTACCATAGCGCCGGCACCTGCACCTTCTACGGCACCGCCAACAGCAACCAGATGCTGATGGAGATGATGGGCCTGCACCTGCCGGGCGCCGCCTTCATCCCGCCGGGCACGCCGCTGCGCGACGCGCTGACCGCGGCCGCCGCGCGCCAGGCGGTGCACATCTCGCAGCAGGGCGGTCACTACACCCCGGTCGGCCACATCGTCGACGAGAAGAGCATCGTCAACGCCATCGCCGCGCTGCACGCGACCGGCGGCTCGACCAACCACACGCTGCACCTGATCGCGATCGCGCGCGCCGCAGGCATCGTGATCGACTGGAACGATTTCGACGAGCTGTCGAAGGTGGTGCCGCTGCTGACCCGCATCTACCCGAACGGCGACGCCGACGTGAACCACTTCCAGGCCGCGGGCGGCCCGGGCTTCGTGATCCGCGAGCTGCTGGACGCGGGCCTGGTGCACGAAGACGTCAACACGGTGCTGGGCCGTGGCCTGCGCGCGCACTGCAAGGAGCCTTTCCTCGGCGAGGACGGCAAGGTGGTGTGGCGCGACTTGCCGGCGCAAAGCGGCGACGACAGCGTGCTGCGCACGGCCTCCAATCCCTTCCAGGCCAACGGCGGCCTGGTGCTGGTGCAGGGTAACCTGGGGCGCGCGGTGATGAAGGTCTCGGCGGTCAAGCACGAGCACCACGTGGTCGAGGCGCCGGCGCTCACTTTCGATTCGCAGGAAGCCTTCATGCACGCCTACAAGGCGGGCCACCTGAACCGCGACTTCGTGGCCGTGATCCGGTTCCAGGGTCCGCGCGCCAACGGCATGCCCGAGCTGCATGCGCTGACGCCGGCGCTGTCGAACCTGCAGGACGCCGGCCACCACGTGGCGATGGTCACCGATGGCCGAATGTCCGGCGCGTCGGGCAAGGTGCCGGCGGCGATCCACGTGTCCCCGGAGATCCTGGCCGGCGGCCCGCTCGGCCTGGTGCGCGATGGTGATATCATCCGCGTCGACGCGACGGCCGGCACGCTGGACGCGCTGGTGCCGGAAGACGTCTGGGCCGCGCGCAAGATGGCCACCTGCGACCTCAGCTCCAGCCACATCGGCATGGGACGCGAGCTGTTCGCGGTGTTCCGCCACGCCGTCAGCGAAGCCGAACATGGCGCCTGCACCTTCCCGCTGCCGTCGCCGATCGACACCACCGTGCCGCTGCATGAAGGCGCCGACAGCGGCGAAATCATGCCCGGCTCAGACGAAGACTTTTTGTTCAGGAATCCGAAATGACTACCACCAACCTGCTTGACATCATGCGCTCGGCGACCGTGATCCCCGTGATCGCGATCGACGACCCCGACACCGCCGTGCCGCTGGCGCAAGCGCTGGTCAAGGGCGGCATCCGCGTGCTGGAAGTGACGCTGCGTACCAAGCACGGCCTCGATGCGATCCGCGCGATGGCCCAGGTCGACGGCGCGATCGTCGGCGTCGGTACGCTGACCCAGCCTGAAGAATTCGCCGCCTCGCGCGATGCGGGCGCGGTGTTCGGCGTGTCGCCGGGCCTGACCCCGGCGCTGATCGAGGCGGCCAGGAAGAGCGGACTGCCGCTGCTGCCTGGCGTGATGACGCCGTCGGAAGTGATGGCCGCGCGCGAAGCGGGCTTCCGCCAGCTCAAGCTGTTCCCGGCCGTGCCGGCGGGCGGCGTGGGCATGCTGAAGGCGATCGCCGGCCCGCTGCCGGACGTGACCTTCTGCCCGACCGGCGGCATCTCGATCGAGACCGCGCCGCAGTTCCTGGCGCTGAAGAACGTGGCCTGCGTGGGTGGTTCGTGGCTGACCCCGGCCGATGCGATCAAGGGCGGCGACTGGGACCTGATCACGGAACTGGCCTCGGCCGCCGCCGCACTCGGCAAATAAGGTGGAGCGGCGGGCGCGCCCGCTGACGGCGGGCGAGATCGCGATGGCGTCCAGGCTGTTCGGCGACGCCATCGACTACGCGCGTGTCCGCGTCCACAACCGTCCCTACCTGCCGTTCGGGCTACAGCCGCGTAACTGCGCGATGTCGCCGAACGGCAGCATCTATTTTCATCACTCCTGCTTCCTTCCGGACTACGCGACGGGCGACCCGCCGGCGCGGCACTGGTTCATGCACGAGATGGTGCACGTGTGGCAGCACCAGCTGGGTTATCCGGTGCGCCTGCGCGGGGCGCTGCGCCTCGGCCTGTCCTATCGCTACGAACTGCGCGAGGGCGCCACGCTGGCCGACTTCAATATGGAGGCGCAGGGTGAGCTGCTGGCCGATTATTTCGCGCTGCGCCACCTGCGCGGCGAGGCGATGAGCCAGGCGCGGTATCGCGACAGCCTGGGGCTGTTCGAGGCGGTGCTGGCGGGCTTCCTGCGCGACCCGTCCATTCCGGCCAATCTGCCGCGCGGCTGGTTGCTGCGCTTGCCCGCGACAGCGTAGCTTTGGGCGAATTGGCGGCGAAGATGGCCGATCCGCTAAAATGGCACATTCCTCTTCACATTCCAACATCATGACCCAGGACGAACTCAAACAGGCGGTGGCGCGCGCCGCCATCGATTACGTGGTGGACGGCGAGATCATCGGCGTCGGCACCGGCTCGACGGCGAACTTCTTCATCGACGAACTCGGCAAGATCAAGGATCGCATCAAGGGCGCGGTGGCATCGTCGGAAGCGACGGCCGAGCGCCTGCGCGGGCACGGCATCCCGGTGTTCGACCTGAACGACGTGGAGCGCATTTCGGTCTACGTCGACGGCGCGGACGAGATCACCGCCAGCGGCGCGATGATCAAGGGCGGCGGCGCGGCGCTGACGCGCGAGAAGATCGTCGCTTCGGTGTCGGACAAATTCGTGTGCATCGCGGACGGCTCGAAGCTGGTGCAGGTGCTGGGCAAGTTCCCGCTGCCGGTGGAAGTGGTGCCGATGGCGGGACAGGCGATCATGCGCCAGCTGCTGGCGCTGGGCGGCCAGCCGAAGCTGCGCGTGAAGGGGACCGATCCGGTGGTCACCGATAACGGCGGCCACATCATCGACGTGGCCGGGCTGGCGATCGCCGATCCGGTGGCGCTGGAAACGCAGATCAACCAGATGCCGGGCGTGATTACGGTGGGCCTGTTCGCGCAGCGTGGCGCGAACGTGTGCCTGCTGGGGAATGCCGACGGTGTGAAGACGCTGACCTTCTGACCGGAGATGAAGATGAAACGACTGCTGGTGCTCGCGCTGATGGTGCTGGGTGGCTGTTCGGCTTTTCATCGCACTGCGCCGACCGTGCAGGCGCCGGTGGCGAAGGCGGCGCCCGCGCCCGGGCTGATGGCTGATGGCGTGCCGATCGAGCGGATTCCGTTCAGGGCTGGCGTGTCGTCGGCGACGGTGGAGAAGCTGGCGAGCCGGGAGCAGTGCAACGGCGGTCCTGGCGCCGCGCTGGTGACGGAGCCGGGGCCGGTGGAGGTCTACCGCATGCAGTGCGAGGACGGCAAGACGTTCATGGCGCGCTGCGAACTGAGGCAGTGCAGCAAGATGTGAGTGGTGGGGCTAAGGAAATGGGGTTCCCGCTTTCGCGCACTGCTGTCCGGAATATTTGTCGGCTCATAACGCGTACTCCAGGGAGAGCTGTCGGGCTGCCATTTCTGCCTGCTCAGCTCTTCGTCGCCGATAGTATTCCGTGTCGATGACCAAGCGCTGC
>JAEWEK010000299.1 GCA_023389425.1 Pseudomonadota bacterium
GGTGTGGTCAGGTTGCGCAGTGTCGGGGCTCCATAGGATGCCAGCGCATCGAGCGCGCCACTGGCCGCCGCCTCGAACGCCAGCACCGCCGAGTTGTCCAAGCCGGTGCCGGGTGTCGGCTTGTAACCCAGCGCAAGCGCACCGTTGTCCGACCAGTCGCTGACTGTCGTGTGTGGCGGCAGCGGCGCGTCGACTGTGGCGCACAGTACGCCGGACTGGCGCTCACTGCAGATTAGTGCGTAAGTGCCGTAGCCGTCGTTGCGCAGCACCAGCTTGTAGTGGGGGGGGCTGAGATGTTGGGCACTAGGCAAAGGCCAGCGTAACCCGTTTAGTGTGGCAGCGTAGGCCTGCATCTGTTCCAGCAGTTGTGGGGTCGCCAGTCCACCGGGCGGGGGCAGCGTGTCGATGATCGGAAGGCGATCAAGGTCTCGGTTGCCTGGGTTGTCTCCACCGCAGGCTGCCAGCAAGGCGCCCACCAGCACAGTGCCGGACAAGATCAAGTTTGAAACATGCTTCATGATGTCTCCTTCGCACTGCACAAAAAAATTGGACAGCGTTGCGACTGCCCGCCGAAGCGGAACCATCAGGCACGGCGAAGCGGACCTGGCGTTACCTCCTTTCTGCATCAGTCCTTCATATTCCACGTGGCGCTTGGCGGCCTCGCTGAACGTTGGCTAGAACAAGAGGCCTACATCGTGGTAGCGCTACATGACGCGCCGGTAGGCTAGCCCGCGCGAGCCCAGCGTTCTAGGTGCCGCGGTACGCCCGGATGTCGGCGGCGAAGCTGGCGCACCTGTGCGAGCCGATCGTCGGGGTTCATCATGCTATTTGCATACGTGGAGCCGTTGAGCTGCAACAAATGCCGGCGACGGGGGGCGGTGCAACGGGCCGGACCGCGACAGAAAATGGCTATCTGACGCCCGCTTCGTCCAGGCCGATCCGTTGTGCCGGCTTGCACCGGGCGACGACAGTCACGCAACCGCCCGCGCTGCGCGCCGCTTCAGCGAGGAATGCGTGTTTGTTGCGAGCCCCCGCCCGGTGCTGCCACAGCTTCCGGCGCACTTGCCGGCACCGATCGGCCCCATGCTCGGCGCGGTAACGGAACTGCGGCGCACCGGCACTGCCTAATGGCCTAGTGGCGCGCCGGGCATGTCGCCCTGCGGTGCCACGCTCATCCATGCTGCTGAACATGAACAATTTCTACGTCCGTTCGTGGTGGGTGCCGGCGCTGCGCGGCATCTTCGGTATCGTCTTCGGTGTGCTCGCCTTGTCGTGGCCGGGGCTGAGCCTGTTCACGCTGGCGGCGATGTTCGCCGTGTTCGCATCCCTGTGCGGCGTGGCGTCGGCGGTCGGCGCCATCGGCCACCGCAGGGTCGACGACGGCTGGTGGCTGCCGATGCTGCTCGGGCTGGTCAGCATCGGCGCGGCCATCGCGGCCACGGTCAATCCCTTGCTCACCACGCTGGTGCTGGTGATGGTCATGGCGGCCAATGCCCTGGTGGCGGGCGTGCTCGATATCGTCGCCGCGGCGCGCCTGCGCAAGGATGTCCGTGGCGAATGGCTGCTGGCCTTGTCGGGCATTGCCGAAGCGGTCTTTGCCGCGCTGGTCTTCCTGTTTCCGCTGGCGGGCGCCGTGGCGCTGGTATGGATGGTCAGCGTGTACGCCATCATCAGCGGCGTGCTCTTGCTGGCCCTGTCGATCCGGGCCCGTGTGCTGGTCCGGCGGCCGCGTGTCGCGCCGGCGCTGGAGCGGCGCAGCTTGCCGGACCGGAGGATGGCGGGCGCCCCTTAAGGCCGCGGCGCGGCTGCCTTCCTGCTGGGTTGCCCATGCTATAGTGGCCACACCAAACAGTGCAAGGGGCGGGTGTGGCGGACCAGGCGGGCGGACGGTTGAAAATTGCGATCAGCACCGGCGGCGGCGATGCACCGGGCCTGAACGCGGTGATTCGTGCGGTCGTGCTGTCGGCCACGCGCCAGGGCTGGGAATGCTGGGGCATCCGCGACAGCTTCAACGGCTTGCTCGATCCCCGGCAATGCGTCGGCGAACCGGTGATCCGGCTGGATGCCGCCAGCGTCTACGGCATCGGCGCGCTCGGCGGCACCATCCTCGGCAGCACCAACCGCGCCAGTCCGCTGCACTATCCGGTGCGCCAGGCCGACGGCAGCGTGTCCGAGATCGACCGCACCGGGGAACTGGCCGGGCTGCTCAGCGGGCACGGCTTCGACGCGCTGGTGTCGATCGGCGGCGACGGCTCGATGCAGATCGCGGCCGCCCTGCACGACAAGGGCGTGCGCGTGGTCGGCGTGCCGAAGACCATCGACAACGACCTCGACCATACCTTCGCCACCTTCGGCTTCGACACCGCGGTCGGCTTCGCCACCGAATGCATCGACCGCCTGCACTCGACCGGTTACAGCCAGCACCGGGTGATGGTGGTGGAGGTGATGGGGCGCTACGCCGGCTGGATCGCGCTGCACGCGGGCATGGCGGCCGGGGCGCACGCCATCCTGGTTCCCGAGATTCCCTACGATATCGGCGCCGTCGCGCAGTCGATCCGCGCACGGGACGACGCGGGTCACCATCACTCGGTGGTGGTGGTGGCCGAGGGCGCGCAGGCCCTGAGCGGCGAGCGGACCGTGCTGGCCGGCGCCGAGGCCGGACGGCTGGAACGCCTGGGCGGCATCGGCGCGCGGGTGGAGCACGAACTGGCTGGATTGACGGGCAAGGAATGCCGCTCGGTAGTGC
>JAEWEK010000303.1 GCA_023389425.1 Pseudomonadota bacterium
CCATAGGGCAACTCACCCGATTCTTTCTCTTCGGTCACCCGGTTGCGTGGTGACACTTTCACCGCCCCTGGCGGGCGCTCTGGCGGCATTTGCCCCAGCCCGACTTTTTTACAGTGCGTCATGCCAAGCGCGCCGTTTTCAGGTATTGTTCTAACCAATTGGAAATTCTAGCCAATTCTCACCATTTCTTTTCTTTCAAAAATCGCGCAAGACAAGCTTGGTCTCCTTGCAACATTAACTGACTTTCAGCTTGCTACGTGAAATAGTGCCGCACATGAATTCCACTAATGAACGGGAAGGCTTCAGCGAACGTCTGCAACACGCCCTGAAAACCGCCCATTACTCTCCGGATAGCCCCACCCGTCTGGCCCGCGAATTTAACATTCGGTTCGAAGGAAGGCCGATCACCGTCCATGCCGCCCGCAAGTGGCTGGTGGGCGAGGCCATCCCTACCCAGGAAAAACTGCGCATGCTGGCGCAGTGGCTGGGCGTGCCGGCCGACTGGCTGCGCTTCGGCGGCGAGACCGACCCGGCCACCGGCGAAGCCAATAACGCCAGCGCCCGTTTCGAATCGGCCGACGTCAAGCTGATCGCCGACCTGCAGCGCCTGGACGACCATCACCGCGAAATGGCACGCGAATTCATCCGCATGCTGGTGCGCATGAACTACCAGAAGCAATAAAAACGCTTGTTGCTCTCACGAAAAAAATCTTTACGGGAATCGGCACAAACGGCGCAGACTGCCGCATAATCAGTGTGGTAATGCCGACCCCGTAACCGATCAGCACCGAGGGCAAGCCGTATGATGAAAAGCAACTACAGCAACACCGCCCAACTGAAGGAATTGATGACAGCGCCGCCGATGACGGCCGCGCGTCACGCCGAAGTGATGCGCAAGAAGATCGCGCAGCGGCGCATGCTGGAAGAAGCGCGCGACCTCAAGCGCGCGATCGGCGAGGTCCTCGTCGAGAAAAACTGAACGCCTGGCCTCAGGCGTCCGGCTTCATCCCCGACCAGCGCGGCGCGAGTACATGCTCGAGCCCGTATAGATCGAGCACCCGCGCGATCGTGTGATCGACCATCTCGTCGATGCTGGCCGGACGGTGGTAGAAGCTTGGCAGCGGCGGGAACACGATCCCGCCCATCTCCGTGACCGCCGTCATATTGCGCAGGTGCGCAAGATTGAACGGCGTCTCCCTGACCATCAAGACCAGCCGGCGGCGCTCCTTGAGCGCGACGTCGGCCGCGCGCGCTATCAAATTGTCGGACAGGCCGTGGGCCACGGACGCCAGCGTCTTCATCGAGCACGGCGCGACGATCATGCCGTCGGTCTGGAACGAGCCGCTGGCGATGGCGGCGCCGATGTCGCGGTTGCGATGCACGACGTCGGCCAGCGCCTCGACGTCGCGGCGCTGCATGCCGGCTTCCTGGTGCAGGGTGAGGGAAGCGGCGTCGGACACCACGAGGTGGCTCTCGACGCCCGGCGTGGCGGCCAGCTGCTGGAGCAGGCGCACGCCATAGATCGCCCCGGTGGCGCCGGTGATGGCGACCACCAGCCGGCGCGGTGGGATATTACTTGCCGCCATTGAGCAGGGTTTGCAGCTCGCCCGACTCATACATTTCGTTCATGATGTCCGAACCGCCGACGAACTCGCCGTTGACGTACAGCTGCGGGATGGTCGGCCAGTTCGAGTAGTCCTTGATGCCCTGGCGGACTTCAGGATCTTCCAGCACGTTGACGGTGGCGATGTTCTCGACGCCGCAGGCTTTCAGGATCTGGATGGCGCGGCCGGAGAAGCCGCACTGCGGGAACTGGGCGCTGCCTTTCATGAACAGCACGACCGGGGTGGTGGTCACGGTCTCTTTGATCCAGGTTTGAACGTCGCTCATGGTGTGATCTGCCTTGGCTAAAAAATGTATTTGGATGGCGGCATTTTATAAGAAAACGCCGGGGCGGGTGCGCCGCTGGCCGAGGTGCTTCGGATTTGCTTGACTTTGGTTTTGCCGATGCTATTATGTCGATCAACGATATATCGAGTCTCGATATATCGAAGGACGACACAGGAGATTGGCATGGACACATCGAAATTCCTGCCGCTGTCGGAGGCGACCTACTACGTCTTGCTGGCGCTGGAAGAACCGCGCCATGGCTACGCCGTGATGCAGGCGGTCGAGGCCATGAGCGACGGTGCGGTCACGATCGGCCCCGGCACGCTGTACGGTGCTTTCAATACGCTGGAAAAGCAGAAGCTCATCGAAAAGGTGAGCGAGGAAGAACGTCGCAAGATCTACGGCCTGACGGCGTTGGGCCGTGGCGTATTGGCCGAGCAGGTGCGGCGGCTTGAAATCATGGTGCGCAATGGACGCGCTTTCACACGACAGCACAAAGGAGTGGCGGCATGAGCAAGGATACGGTGGTCCGGTACAAATTCCACTTTGTCTGGCAGGACGACAGGGAAGAGCGCTGGCTGCGCAACATGGCGCGCGGGGGACTGCACCTGGTCTCGGCGAATCTGCTGTGCCGCTACGTGTTCCGCCGCGGCGAACCGGCCGACATCGCCTACCGTCTCGACTTCGCGCGCGGCCGCAGGGATCCGGGCTACTTCCAACTGTTCGAGGATGCAGGTTGGGAGCACGTCCTGTCTTGTGCGGGCTGGAAGTACTGGCGCAAGCGTGCAGACGGCAACGAGCCGGAGATTTTTTCCGACGGCGCATCCAAGGCCGCACGCCTGCGCCGCATCCGCAATGGCATGGTCGCGGTCGGGATCCCGGCGCTGGCAGCAGCGGCCAATCCAGTCTACTTGCACTATTCGACGATCTCGGACTTCTCGCGGATCGGCATCGCGGCGACGGTCACCGTGCTCGCGGGCTTGTACGTGTATGGCGTCGCCAAGCTGAACGAGCGCATCCGCGCGGTCAGCACCCCGGTCTGACGCGCGAATGCACCGGGCTGCCCGCGATCAGCGGCGCAGCTTGGCGAAGGCGGCGGCCATCGCGCCGCCGGCCGGCGCCGCCTTTTCCTGCTGGCGCTGGTGCTGGCCCAGGCGCCTGGCATCGTTGCGATCGCCACGCTGCTCCGGCCGCGAGCCCGCCTGCGGCGCGCTGTCGCTCAGCCGCATGGTCAGCGCGATGCGCTTGCGCTTGACGTCCACTTCCAGCACCTTCACCTTCACCACCTGGCCCGCTTTCACCACCGTGTGCGGGTCCTTCACGAAGGTGTTCGACAGCGCCGAGATGTGCACCAACCCGTCCTGGTGCACGCCGATGTCCACAAACGCACCGAAGGCCGCGACGTTGGTCACCACGCCTTCCAGGATCATGTCCGCCTTCAGGTCGCCGATCTCCTCCACGCCTTCCTTGAAGGTCGCGGTGCTGAACTCCGGACGCGGATCGCGGCCCGGCTTTTCCAGCTCCTTCAGGATGTCGCTCACGGTCGGCACGCCGAAGCGCTCGTCCGCATATTTGGCGGGATCGAGCGCCTTGAGCAGCTTGCCCTCGCCGATCACGCCCTTGATGTCGCGCTGGATGTCGGCCAGGATCTTCTCCACCACCGGATACGATTCCGGGTGCACCGCCGATGCGTCCAGCGGATTCTCGCCGCCCATGATGCGCAGGAAGCCCGCTGCCTGCTCGAAGGTCTTGTCGCCCAGGCGCGGCACGCTTTTCAGCGCGGCGCGCGAGGCGAATGCGCCCTTCATGTCGCGGTAGGACACGATGCTCTGCGCCACCGATGCCGACAGGCCGGACACGCGCGCCAGCAGCGGCGCCGAGGCCGTGTTCACGTCGACGCCGACCGCGTTCACGCAGTCCTCCACCACCGCATCGAGCGAGCGCGCCAGCTGGGTCTGCGACACGTCGTGCTGGTACTGGCCGACGCCGATCGATTTCGGATCGATCTTCACCAGCTCCGCCAGCGGATCCTGCAGTCGCCGCGCGATCGACACCGCGCCGCGCAGCGACACGTCCAGTTCCGGCAGTTCGCGCGATGCGAATTCCGACGCCGAGTACACCGAGGCGCCGGCTTCCGACACCACGATCTTGGTCAGCTTCAGTTCGGGGCGCAGCTTGATCAGGTCCTGCGCCAGCTTGTCGGTCTCGCGCGAGGCGGTGCCGTTGCCGATCGAGATCAGCGACACATTGTGTTTCGCGGCCAGCGCGCCCAGCACGTGCAGCGCGCCGTCCCAGTCGTTGCGCGGCTGGTGCGGGTAGATGGTCGCGGTGTCGACCACCTTGCCGGTCGCATCGACCACCGCCACTTTCACGCCGGTGCGCAGTCCCGGGTCCAGGCCCATGGTGGCGCGCGGGCCGGCCGGCGCGGCCAGCAGCAGGTCCTTCAGGTTGCGCGCGAAGACGCCGATCGCGTCCAGTTCCGCGCGTTCGCGCAGGGCGCCCATCAGCTCCGTCTCGAGGTGCATGAAGCTCTTCACGCGCCAGGTCCAGCGCACGGTGTCGAGCAGCCATTTGTCGGCCGCGCGGCCCGCGCCCCTGATGCCGAAGTGCGCGGCGATGCGGCTCTCGCAGGGATTGTGCGGCGCGTCCCACTTCGGCTTTTCCAGCTCGGTGTCCAGGCGCAGCGTCACGTCCAGCATCCCTTCGCGGCGGCCGCGCATCAGCGCCAGCGCGCGGTGCGAGGGCAGCTTGGCGAGCGGTTCGGAGTAGTCGAAATAGTCGGCGAATTTTTCGCCTTCGTCCTGCTTGCCTTCGATGACCCTGGATTCGACCACGCCGTGGTCCTGCACGTATTCGCGCAGCGACTGCAGCAGGGTCGCGTCCTCGGCGAAGCGCTCCATCAGGATCTGGCGCGCGCCGTCCAGCGCGGCCTTGGTGTCAGGCACGCCCGGGTTGGCGGCGCCGTCGGCGGTGGTGAAGGCTTCGCGCAGATAGGCGGCCGCTTCCGTTTCCGGATCCAGGGTGGCGTCGGCCAGCAGGCGTTCGGCCAGCGGCGCGAGGCCGGCCTCGATCGCGATCTGGGCCTTGGTGCGGCGCTTCTGCTTGTAGGGCAGGTAGAGGTCTTCGAGGCGCGTCTTGTCTTCCGCATGGGTGAGCGCAGCGAGCAGCTCCGGCGTCATCTTGCCCTGCTCGGTGATCGATGAAATGATCGTGGCGCGGCGTTCTTCCAGTTCGCGCAGGTAGCGCAGGCGTTCTTCGAGCAGGCGCAATTGCGTGTCGTCGAGGCCGCCCGTGGCTTCCTTGCGGTAGCGGGCGATGAAGGGCACGGTAGCGCCCTCGTCCAGCAGGGCGACGGCGGCGGCGACTTGCGCCGGTTTGGCCGACAGTTCGACGGCGAGGCGTTGTTCGATGGATGGCAGCATTGGTGCAAGCGAAACGTGACGAAGCGGCCAATGATACGCATTCGTCCGCGCCGCGCCAGTCTTGACAGCCGGGCGGCTGTCGTGCAAACGCCTTGGCCGTTTGGCAAAACGACGCATAGTGCTTGCCGGGCGCGGCCCATGCACTGAAAATCATGCGAACTGGCTGAACAGCCGCGTGTCGAATCTTCCGGGAAACCGGGCGGCCCTTGCCGATGTGGCCCGTGATCCCCATGTGATATTTCACACGAAAAAGATTTATAGACTACGTGCGATTCCGAACAAAACAGAAGCGCCCGTATGAAGGATAATAGCGTTCGTTGCACTTTTTGATACAGACTCCAGGGACCCATGCACACAGTTGATTTTCAACGCGACGGCTCCAGCGACGCAGTAGCACCCGCCCGCGCTCCCGCGCGCTCGCCTGCTCTGCCCGCCCCGGTGACGAGCTGGCTGCAACGGGTCGAGGCGGCGGCGCATCCGCGCCCCAAGCTGACCGCCGAAGTGACGGACCCCAAAGCTGTCCAATTCAAATTCGTGTACGTGATGGCGCCCACCAGCGGCGGCCGCCACGTCGCCATCTGCCTTTGCAAGGCCAAGCTGCGCCCGAACGGCGAAGTGGCCTCGGCCAGCCCGGTGAGCGAGGTGTTTTCCCTGCTGTCGGCGCCGCCGGCCTACCTGGAAGGCGTCGACGAAGACCTCGTCCGTTTCTTCATCGCCATGCGCAGCGGTTCCTCGCAGGGCACCAGCGCCACCGAGCCCAAGGGCAAAGTCGGCGCCATCTTGCTGGATATGTTGCTGCAGCAAGAAAAATTGCTGTGGGCTAATTCTTGGCAGGACATGGCCAATGGCCTGGTCTATCCGCTGCAGGCCGGCCCGATGCGCCAGGCCAATCTCGCCTGGCGCGACGAAGGCCGCATCGCCAAGCTGGGCTGGTCGGTGGAACCGGCCAAGGGCGTCAACCATCCGGGCGCGGACCAGATCGACTACATGCTGCCGACCGACCCGCCGTGGTACGTCGACAACCTGTCCTGCGGCCCGCTGGACCTGAACCGCGGCGGCATCGATATTTCGCTGGCCGAGCTGCAAGCCCTGGTGGCGCAGGCGCCGGCGCTGGGCGGCACCGACAAGAAGCGCGTGTCGCAACTGCTGCTGGCCCACGGCCTGCAACAGCTGATGCCGCTGCCGCAGCCGCTCACCCAGCGCGTGCGCGACGACGTCAAGCCGGTGCCCTCGCTGCTGCTCGATTCCGTGCAACTGCCTGACATTAATGGCCAGCGCTGGCACGACTACGCCGTGCTGTCCTTCGACTACGACGGCCAGCGCGTGTCCTTCGATCCGGCCCAGCGCGTGGTGCGCCAGGTCGGCGAAATCACCGAAGTCATCGAGCGCGACCAGGCGGACGAAGCCGCCGCGCTGGCGATGCTGGGCGAGCTGGGCTTTCGCAAGCCGGGCACGGCGCCGCTGAACGGCGTGGTCGGTGCGCAACAGCTGGAAAGCCAGGCCCATTGGCTGCGTTTCGCCGAGAACGATCTCGATTCTCTGATCGACGCCGGCTGGCATTTGCAGAAATCCCCGCGCTACCGCTACGACGTGGTGCCGGTGGACGACTGGTATGCCGAGATCGACGAGCCGGAAGAAGCCGGCAAGGCCTGGTTCGAGCTGGAGCTTGGCATCGTGGTCAACGGCAAGCGCGTTCCGCTGCTGCCGGTGCTGGTGCAGTTGATCCGTAGCGCGCCGACGGATTTCAATCCCGAAGTGCTGGCCGCCCACGCCGAGGACGACCAGATGCTGGCCACGCTCAAGGACGGCTTGCGTGTGGCGCTGCCCTGGGGCCGCATCAAGCCCATCCTGTCGACCCTGGGCGAACTCTATTTCAACGAAAAGATCAAAGACAAGGTGCGCCTGTCCACGCTGGACGCGGCGCGCCTGGAAGACCTGGCCCGCGGCCTCGAGCTGCGCTGGTTCGGCGGCGAGCAGCTGCGCGAAACCGGTCGCAAGCTGGCCAGCTTCGGCTCGGTCAAGAAGGTGGCCGCGCCGGCTGGCCTGCGCGCCACCCTGCGCGACTACCAGCTGGACGGCCTGTCGTGGATGCAGTTCCTGCGCGAGTATGACCTCGGCGGCATCCTCGCCGACGACATGGGCCTGGGCAAAACGGTGCAGACGCTGGCCCACATCCTCACCGAGAAGGAAGCGGGGCGCCTGACCAGCCCGGCGCTGGTGATCGCGCCGACCAGCCTGATGACCAACTGGGTCGAGGAAGCCAGCCGCTTCGCACCCGACCTCAAGGTACTCATGCTGCAGGGTAAGGAGCGGATGGAATTGTTCGACCAGATCGAACAGGCCGACCTCGTCCTGACCACCTACGCCCTGTTGCCGCGCGACGAGGAAAAGCTGCGCGAGCATCACTACCACCTGGTGATCCTCGACGAATCGCACTACATCAAGAACACCCGCTCGAAGGCGGCGCAGACGGCCGGTTCGCTGGACGCGCGCCACCGCCTGTGCCTGACCGGAACGCCGCTCGAGAACCACCTGGGCGAGCTGTGGTCGCAGTTCCACTTCCTGCTGCCGGGCCTGCTGGGCGACGAGAAAACCTTCAACACCCAGTTCCGCCACCCGATCGAGCGCCAGGACGATCCGGTGCGCCGCGGCCTGCTGAACCGCCGCATCCGTCCCTTCCTGCTGCGCCGTACCAAGGACAATGTTGCCAAGGAACTGCCGGAAAAGACCGAGATGGTGCGCAAGGTCGAACTCACCGGCGCCCAGCGCGACCTGTACGAGACCGTGCGCCTGGCGATGGACAAGAAGGTGCGCGAGGAAATCGACCGCAAGGGCGTGGCGCGCAGCCAGATCGTCATCCTCGAGGCCCTGCTCAAGCTGCGCCAGGTCTGCTGCGACCCGCGCCTGGTCAAGGCCCTGCCGGCCAAGAAGCAGCCGGTCTCGGCCAAATTGACGGACCTGATGCAGATGGTCGACGACTTGTTGGAAGAAGGCCGCAAGATCCTCGTGTTCTCGCAGTTCACCAGCATGCTTGGCCTGATCGAAGAAGAACTGGACGCGCGCAATATCCCGTACGCACTGCTGACCGGCGAAACCCGCGACCGTTCGGCCCAGGTGGCCGCTTTCCAGCAAGGCGCCGTGCCGATCTTCCTGATCAGCCTCAAGGCGGGCGGCGTCGGCCTGAACCTGACGGCGGCCGATACGGTCATCCACTACGACCCGTGGTGGAATCCGGCGGCCGAGAACCAGGCCACCGACCGCGCCTGGCGCATCGGGCAAGACAAGCCGGTGTTCGTCTACAAGCTGATCGCCAAGGGCACGCTGGAAGAGAAGATCCAGCAGCTCCAGCAGAAAAAGTCCGAACTGGCCCAGTCCATCCTGGCGGAGGGCGAGTCGCAGAAAATGGCCCTCACACAAGAGGACCTGCAAGCCATCTTCGCGCCGCTCGAAGACTGATCCCCGCGCGTGCGGCGGCCTGCCGCACGCGTTTTCCCGCCCCTTGTCCCAGTCCCGCCACGGTTGGCGCGACGCTGTTCGGATGTCTATACAAAGCCACCATCCGCCCATATACTGAAAGCACATTTCTCACCAATACTATCGGACCCGGACAATGACAGGCAGCGCCAGCATCGAGCGAAGCAGCCCAGCGCCGGCGCGGCCCGATGACATGGCAGCCTTTCACGCGATCGCCGAACTGGCCGGCGATGCGGCCTTCATCGTCGATTGCGGCAACCGTTCCCTGCGCTTCCTGTCCGCCGGCGCTGCCCGGGTGCTGGGTTGTAGCCCGGATGAGCTCTCCAAACAATTGTTTGTGTCGGACAACAATTGTTATTTGGCGCCCTTATGCGCCGGCATCGACGCGCGCCTGCAACGGTTCGCCGATGGCGACCGCAGCCGCCTGCACGTGGTGCGCGAGCACGATCTGGCCCGGCCGGATGGCAGCACGGTTTCCTTGCAGCTGAGCTCGACCCTGGTGCTGGATGAGGCCGGCACGGCCGTCGCCCTGGCCGGCATCATCCGCGACCGCAGCGCCGAACGCGCCGCAAAGGCCGAGCAGCAGCGCTTCACCCGCATGCTCAACCACGAGTTTCGCACCCCGCTGTCGGTGATCGACGGCGCCATCCAGCGACTCGAGGCGACCAATGGCGCGGCCGACGACGCCACCCGCCAGCGCCATCGCAAGATCGGCGCCGCGGTCGACCGCCTGATCGGCATGCTCGACGAGTACCTGTCGCCCGAACGCATGGCCGGCATCGGCCGCGAGCGGGCGCCGGACGGCGTCGATCCGCGCGTGCTGCTGGACGAGGCGGCCGCACAGGCGCGCGCCGCCGGCCGTCCGGTCGAGCTGACAGCGGAGGGCCTGCCGCCGACGCTGCGCGGCGACCCGCAAGGCCTGCGGCTGGCGCTGAAAGTATTGGTCGACAACGCGCTGGCTTACTCGCCGCCGGGCAGCCCCGTCGCGCTGTCCGGCAGCAGCGTCGCCAATGGCATCGAATTGCTGGTCCGCGATCACGGAAACGGTGTGCCGCCCGGGGAAGCGCCGCGGATTTTCAATAAGGCTTTCCGAGGAAGCAATGCTGCCGGCCTGCCGGGCAGCGGTCTCGGCTTGTATATGGCGCGCTCCGTGCTGGAAGTCCACGGAGGCTCGCTGGAACTACAGAAACAAGAGGGACCGGGCGCGTTGTTCAAAATCTTCTTACCAAGGAGTATTAACCGCGGGAAAGTTGTTGCTTGAACCGAGCCCAGCAGTGATAATCGGTTCACAGGCCGGGGTAGGCGACTCGCCCACACCATAACGAAAACAAATGGCCAATCCATGACGCAGATCCTGATTGTTGAAGACAACGGCGAATATGCCGGCGACATGGCCGAGTTTTTGCGAGAGCTCGACCACGAAGTATCGGTAGCAACGACCGCCAGCGAAATGTGGGCGGCACTGACGAGGACGCCGACCGCGGTCGTGGTGCTCGATCTCGGCCTGCCCGACGAGGACGGGTTCAACGTCATCCCGCGCATGCGCCAGCTGTACCCCGAGATCGGGCTGCTGGTGCTGACCGGACGCGTGGCGTTCGACAACCGCATTCTCGGCCTGCGCCTCGGCGCCGACCACTACCTGACCAAGCCGATCAAGTTCCCGGAACTGGCCGCCCACATCGAGGCGCTGGACCGCCGCGTGCGTCCGCAGGAACCGGCGCCGACGCCGAGCAAATGGGTGTTGCGCGTCAGCGCGCGCCAGCTCGAGCTGATGGGCCAGGTGATCGACCTGACCGAGAAAGAGTGCAACTTCCTGCACCTGCTGACCATCAATACCCGGCCGGTGCCGCGCCAGGTGATCGTGGCCGGCATGGGCGGCGACGATCCCGAAGCCAGCCGCCGCGTCGACATGCTGGTCTACCGCCTGCGCAAGAAGGCGCGCAGCGGACTCGGCCAGGATCTGCCGCTACGCAGCGCCTATGGCGAAGGATATAGCCTGTCGGCGGGATTCACGCTGTCCTGATTAATCGGGACATAGTGGAGGATGTTGACGCGGCGTGCGGTATTAATTGGGGACATGGTAGCGACAGCCAGTGTACAATAGGCATACCATGGCCCGCCAATCCCGTCTCATTCTCCCGAAACAGCCGCATCATGTCCTTCATCGCGGCAATGATGGCCAGCTGATCTTCCGCGACGACGAAGATTACGAGCGCCTGCTCGGCTGGCTGAAGGAAGCCTCGCGTTTCTATGGCGT
>JAEWEK010000308.1 GCA_023389425.1 Pseudomonadota bacterium
CCTCCACCAGGTCGATCTCGCGCAGCAGCTTGCGCGCGGTCTCGTCCGAAATGCGCTCGTGCCGCGCCAGCCCGAGGATGGCTTCGCGCTCGGCGGCGAGGGCGGCCAGGCGGAAGCTGCGCTCGGCCTCGTCGGCCATGCGCAGCTTGGCCGGGTCGAGCGCGCCGCTGCCGCCCAGCCGGTGCTGGTAGATGCCCATCACCCGGTCGACGGCGCTGGCCTGGATCTCGGGATCGACGTGCAGCTGCTGGTGGCTGGCCTGCTCGACCGCGGCCAGCGCGGCCACCGCCGCCTCATGCCGGGCCAGGTCTTCCTGTGCGGCCCCGGCCGGTTCCTGCGGCAGCGTCAGGGAGCGCAGCAGCGGCGGCAGGGCGACGCTGGCCAGCACCAGCGACACCAGGATCACGCCGGCGGCCAGGAAGATCGCCAGGTGCCGGCCCGGCAGCGGGGCGCCGCCGGGTAGGGCCAGCGGCAGGGTCAGGATGCCGGCCATGGTGATCGCGCCGCGCACGCCGGCCAGCGAGGTCGCCAGCACCAGCTTGAAACTGGTCACCTTGCTCCGCTGGCCCTGCGGCCCGGCCTTGAGCAGGGTAAGCCGCAGCGACACCCACACCCAGACGAAGCGCAGCACGGTCAGGCCGAGACTGACGGCCAGCGCGAGCAGCAGCAGGCGCAGCACGCCACGCTCGCCGCCGGCCGCCTCGGCTGCATCCGCCGCGCGGCTGATAATGTCGGGCAGCTGCTCGCCGAGCAGCACGAACATCACGCCGTTGAAGGAGAACTGGACCGCGTCCCACACGGCCGCGCGCCGCACCCGCGTGCTGGCGCCGGCGCGGCCGGACAGTTCGACGTAGCTCATCGTGACACCGGCCGCCACCGCGGCCAGGATGCCGGACGCGTTCAGGTGCTCGGCCGCGAGATAGGCGCCGAAGGGCGTGAGCAGGTTGATGAGGATGGGCGAGCCGCTCTCTTCGCCGACCTTGCGCGACAGGTAGCGCTGGGCGGCGGAGATGCCGAGCGTGACGGCGACGCCGCAGGCGACGCCGGCCAGCACCACCCACACGAAGGTGGCGGCGGCCGACGCCAGCGAGAAGTGGCCGGTGACCGCGGCCGCCACCGCGAAGCGGAAGCACACCAGGCCGCTGGCATCGTTGAGCAGGGCTTCGCCTTCGAGGATGTGCATCAGGCGCGGCGGGATCGGCACGCGGCTGGCGATCGACGACACCGCGACCGGATCGGTCGGCGCGACGATGGCGGCCAGCGCGAAGGCCACGGCCAGCGGCATGCCCGGCACCAGCCAGTGGATGAAGAAGCCGGCGCCGAGCACCGTGAACACCACCAGGCCGAACGCCAGTTCGAGGATGGTGCCCTTGTCGCGGAACAGGCCGACCTTGGGAATGCGCCAGCCGTCCAGGAACAGCAGCGGCGGCAGGAACAGCAGGAAGAAGATATCCGGCTCGAGCGTGACCCCGTGCCCGAACACGCCATCGATCACCGCGCCCAGCGCGATCTGCACCAGCGGCAGCGGCAGCGGGAACGGCAGCATGCGCACCACGTAGCCACTGGCAATCACAGCCAGCAGCATCGCCAGCACCAATTCAACCGAACCCATTCATTCCTCCAATCACCCCCGATGATAGAGCAATGCGCGGGTGCATGTTGTTCAGGACGGCGCGCTGGCCGGGCGCACGGTGTCGAGGATCTGGGTCAGCTGCACCGTGCTGACCGGCTTGACGAGATAGTGGTCGAAGCCGGCGGCGAGGGCGGAGTCGCGGTCCTGCTGGCGCCCGTAGCCGGTCATCGCGATCAGGGTCGCGCCGGCCGTCTGCGGATCGGCGCGCAGGCGCCGCGCCAGTTCCTTGCCGTCGAAATCGGGCAGGCCGATGTCGAGCAGGCAGGCGTCCGGCTGGAACATGCGCGCGGCGTCGATCGCCTCGCCGGCGCGGAAGGCGGTTTCGACCACGTGCCCGGCGGCCTGCAGGAACAGCTGCAGCGTCGCCACGGCGTCCTGGTTGTCGTCCACCAGCAGGATGCGCAGCGCTTCGCCGCGTGCGCCGCGCCGGTCCAGCGGCGGCAGCGCCGGCGCGGCGGTGGCAAGCGGCTCTTCGAAGCGCGGCAGGCGCACGGTGAAGGTGCTGCCTTCGCCCAGCCCTGCGCTGCAGGCATCGACGCTGCCACCGTGCAGCTCGACCAGGCTGCGCGCCAGCGGCAGGCCCAGGCCAAGGCCGCCCTGCGAACGGTCCGGCGTGCGCTCGGCCTGCGTGAACAGGTCGAACACGCGCGCCACCAGCGCCGGGTCCATGCCGATGCCGTCGTCGGTCACGGCCACCACGTACTGCCCGCCCTCGGACGCCAGCCGCAGCCTGATATGGCCGCCTTCCGGCGTGTATTTGGCGGCGTTGCCGAGCAGGTTGGCCAGCACCTGCACCAGGCGCTTGTGGTCGCCCTTGACGAAGGCCGGGCCGGAGGGCAGGTCGAGCACCACGCGGTGGCGCCGGGTGGTGAACAGCGGGCGCACCTGTTCGGCCGCGTCTTCGACCACGCGGCGCAGGTCCAGCGCCTCGGTCGACAGCGACACCAGGCCGCGGGTGACGCGCGAGACGTCGAGCAGGTCGTCGACCAGGCTGGTCATGTGTTCGACCTGGCGCGCGATGATGGCGCAGGTCTGGGTGATCTGGGCGTCGTCCGAGTGCAGCAGCTTGAGCAGGTGGGCGCCGGTGCTGATCGGCGCCAGCGGGTTGCGCAGCTCGTGCGCCAGCATCGCCAGGAATTCGTCCTTGCGCTGGTCGGCCGCGCGCAGCTCGCGTTCGGCCTGGCTGCGCGCCGCTTCCTTCTTCTGCAGGGCGGCGGCCATCTCGTCCAGCGCCCTGGCCAGGTTGCCGATCTCCTCGCGGCCGTACTCGATGCCGCTGCGCGCCTCCAGCTTGCCGGCGGCGATGCTGCGCGCGGTTTCCATCAGCTTGCGCACGCGCTGCACGATCAGGACGTCGCCGGCCAGCCAGGCGGCCAGCAGCGCAAGGATGGTGGTGCAGGCGAGCGCCACCAGCGACATCACCTGGTCGCGCTGGGCGGCGCTGGTGATCGCTTCGACCGGGACGCCGATCGACACCGTGTAGTCGGTCAGCTGCGGCGGCCCGACGCGGGCAAAGGCGTGCAGGCGCTCGATGCCGTCGTCGCCGCGGATCAGCAGCGCGCTGGCGCCCGGGTGGGCGATCCCGGCGCGCATCACCTCGGGGATCCTGGTGCCGAGCCAGCGCTCCGGATCGGGCCGGCGCGAAATCAGCTGGCCGCGGGCGTCGGTGGTGGACAGCACGGAGCCGGGCGGCAGGCTGATCTCGTTGATGTAGGTGTCGAGATCGGCCAGGTCCACCGCCGCGAATACCACCCCGCGCACCGCGCCCTGGCGGTCGATCACGGGATAGGTCAGGTTGATGGTGTGCTTGCGGATCACGCGCCCGAACACGTAGTCGCCGGCGATGAAGCGGCGTTCGGCCACGGCGCGCTGGAAGTGGCTGCGGTCGCGCAGGTTCACCGGGCGCGTCATCGGCACGCCGCTGCAGGTGACGTCGCCATTGGGCTGGATGAAACCGAAGTTCACGTAGCCGGCGTTGCGCTCGAGGACGTCCGCCAGCAGTGCGCTGCAGCGCGCCTTGGGGCCCAGCAGCTCCGGCACGCTGGACAGGTCGACCAGGATCTGGCGCGCGCTCTGGATCGACTGGGCCTCGTTGGCGGCGGCCAGGCGCGTCAGGCGCTGCAGGTTTTCTTCCGACACCCGGATCGCGTGTTCGCGCTCGCGCACCCCGTTAATCACGGTCATGGCCGCCAGCGGCGTGATGGCGAGGGCGACCAGCAGCATCAGGCGGCTGCGCAGGCTGATCAGGCGGAATTTGCTCAGGTCGACGCGCATCGGTAATCGTTGGTTTCTTTTTGAGGGTGCCGAAGTATGCGCGATTGTACTCAATTCCTTGCCCGGTTCACCCTGCCGTGCGGTGATTTATTTGACACGTCAAGTATTTATCCCTGTAATATTCGCGCATGAATGACAGCCGGGAGGGGCGGGCTATGAATATCGTGTGTGTCGGCGGCGGCCCGGCCGGCCTGTACGCCGCGCTGCTGCTGAAAAAGCAGGACCCGGCACACGTGGTCACCGTCGTCGAGCGCAACCGCCCCTACGACACCTTCGGCTGGGGCGTGGTGTTCTCCGACCAGACGCTCGGCAAGCTGGTGGCGGCGGACGAGACGACGGCGCGCGCGATCCTCGGCGCCTTCAACCACTGGGACGACATCGAGGTCCACTTCAAGGGCCGCACGGTGAGCTCCGGCGGCCATGGCTTCTGCGGCATCGGCCGCAAGCGCCTGCTGAACATCCTGCAGCGGCGCTGCGAAGAACTGGGCGTGCGGCTGGTGTTCGAGACCGACGTGGCCGATGAGCAGGCGCTGGCGCGGGAATATGGCGCCGACCTCGTGATCGCCTGCGACGGCATCAACAGCCGCATCCGCGCGCGCCACGCCGCCACCTACCAGCCCGACATCGACCACCGCCTTTGCCGCTTCGTGTGGCTCGGCACCACCCGCAAGTTCGACGCTTTCACTTTCGCCTTCGAGGAGACGGAGCACGGCTGGTTCCAGGCCCACGCCTACCAGTACGACGGCGAGACCTCGACCTTCATTATCGAGACGCCGGAGGAAGTGTGGCGCGCGGCCGGCCTGGACCGGATGTCGCAGGCGGATGCGATTGCCTTCTGCGAGCGGCTGTTCGCCCGCCACCTCGACGGCCACGAGCTGATGTCGAATGCCACACACCTGCGCGGATCGGCCATGTGGATCAGCTTTCCGCGCATCGTCTGCCGGGAATGGGTGCACTGGATCGATGCGGGCGGCCGGCGCGTGCCGGTGGTGCTGGTGGGGGACGCGGCGCACACGGCGCACTTTTCGATCGGGTCGGGCACCAAGCTGGCATTGGAAGATGCGATCGAGCTGGCGCGCAGCCTTAAGGACAAGCCGCTGGACGATGCGCTGGCGGCCTACCAGTCGCTGCGCGCGGTCGAGGTGCTCAAGCTGCAGAGCGCCGCGCGCAATTCGATGGAGTGGTTCGAGAACGTGCGCCGCTACACGGCAATGGAGACCGAGCAGTTCGCGTATTCGCTCCTCACGCGCAGCCAGCGCCTGTCGCACGAGAACCTGCGCCTGCGCGATCCCGGCTACGTCGAGCGGCTGGAACGCTGGCTGGCCGCGCGCGCCTTCGCGCAGGCCGGGCTGCCGCTGCCGGAGACCAGGCGCAGCATCCCGCCGATGTTCACACCGTTGCGGGTGCGCGAGGTGGTGCTCAAGAACCGCATCGTGGTGTCGCCGATGGCGCAGTATTCGGCGGTGGATGGCGTGGCCGGCGACTATCACCTGATGCACCTCGGCGCCCGGGCCTTCGGCGGCGCGGCGCTGGTCTTGGCGGAGATGACTTGCGTGTCGGCCGATGCGCGCATCACGCCGGCCTGCCCGGGGATGTACACGCCCGGGCATACGCAGGCCTGGCGCCGCATCGTCGACTTCGTGCATGCGAATACCGATGCGAAGATCGGCATCCAGCTGGGCCATGCCGGCGCGAAGGGATCGACGCGGCGCATGTGGGACGGGATCGACCTGCCGCTGGACGAGGGCAACTGGCCGCTGGTGTCGGCGTCCGCGCAGCAGTACCTGGCGGGCGTGTCGCAAGTGGCGCGCGCGGCCACGCTGGATGACCTGGAGCGCATCAAGGCGGACTTCGTGCGAGCGACCCTGGCATCCGCCGAGGCGGGCTTCGACTGGCTGGAGCTGCACTGCGCGCACGGCTACCTGCTGTCCAGCTTCATCTCGCCGCTGACCAACCAGCGCGCCGACGCCTATGGCGGCTCGCTCGAGAACCGCTGCCGCTATCCGATCGAGGTGTTCAAGGCGATCCGCGCGGTGTGGCCGCGCCACCTGCCGATCAGCGTGCGGGTGTCGGCGCACGACTGGGTCGAGGGCGGCAGCACGCCGTCGGACGCGGTGCAGGTGGCACGCCTGTTCAAGGAGGCGGGCGCGGACATGATCGACTGTTCTTCCGGCCAGGTGTCGAAGCTGGAGCAGCCCGTGTTCGGCCGCATGTTCCAGACGCCGTTCGCGGACCGCATCCGCAACGAGGCCGGCATCCAGACCATCGCTGTCGGTTCGATCTATGAAGCGGACCACGCCAACGGTATCATCGCGTCGGGCCGTGCCGATTTGTGCGCGGTCGCGCGGCCGCACCTGGCCAACCCGGCATGGACGCTGGCCGAAGCGGCCAGGATCGGCTTTACGGATATATCGTGGCC
>JAEWEK010000370.1 GCA_023389425.1 Pseudomonadota bacterium
ATTTTGGCTGTTTTCAGTCTATGGCAAGGATGAAATGACGGACCTCACGCCAAAGCAACGCCAGCTATTCAAGCAGCAATTACAGCTGGAAATTGAAGCGAGGAGAGGCGCAAAATGAGCAAACGAAACCTTTTTGCGGAATTGATGGAGGGCGTGGATGCCTTGAAGCAGGCAAGGGAGGGCAAGCTGACCTTGCGGACCACTGAAGTTGAACGTAAAGCGCCACCGGATATGACGCCTGAAATGGTGCGCCGGCTTAGGTTGAAGCTTGGTGTGTCGCAACCGGTCTTTGCACGCAAACTCCGCACGGAACCGCGCACCATCGCCAATTGGGAACAGGGCGTCGCAAAGCCGAACGCACAAGCCGCGATTTTGCTTGCACTGGTCGATCGCCACCCCGAGTTGCTGGACGAGATCGCAGCACTTTGAAGCCCAATAGCTTGTCTCCCTGGCAAGCCTGCTTCCGTCCAAACCCCGAATGCGTCGTACAATGGGCGCATGAAAGTCGACCTCCACTGCCACTCCACCGTTTCCGACGGCCTGCTCGCGCCGGCAGCCGTGGCCGCCCACGCGCATCAGGCCGGGGTGGATGTGTGGGCGCTCACCGACCACGATGAAGTCGGCGGCATCAAAGAGGCCCGCGCCGCCGCGCAGGGGCTCGGCATGCGCTTCGTGCCCGGCGTCGAGATCTCGATCACCTGGGCCGGGCAGACCGTGCACATCGTCGGCCTGCAGGTGGACGAAGACAACGCCGGCCTGGTCGCTGGCCTGGCCGCCACCCGCAGCGGCCGCGACCGCCGCGCGCGCGACATTTCCGCCGCGCTGGACAAAGCCGGCATCCCCAAGGCCTACGCCGGCGCCCTCAAGTACGTCGGCAATCCCGACCTGATGTCGCGCACCCACTTCGCGCGCTACCTCGTCGAAATCGGCGCCTGCGCCAACACCGCCGAGGTGTTCCGCAAATACCTGTCCGAAGGCCGTCCCGGCTACGTGCCGCACCGCTGGGCCACGCTGGAACAGGCGGTCGGCTGGATCCGCGGCGCCGGCGGCATCGCCGTGGTCGCCCACCCGGGCCGCTACAAGTTCGCGCCGGTGGTGGAGGGCGCGCTGTTCGACGAGTTCCGCCAGCTCGGCGGCAGCGCGATCGAGGTGGTCACCGGCAGCCATACGCCCGACCAGTACGCCACCTACGCCGAAGAAGCGCGCCGCTACGGCTTCCTGGCCTCGCGCGGCACCGACTTCCACGGCCCCGGCGAGGCGCGCGTCGATTTCGCCCAGCTGCCGCCGCTGCCTGCCGGCCTCATCCCCGTGTGGCACGACTGGTTTTAAGCATCCGCTAAGGCTGAGCCCTTGAATTTTCCATAGGGCACCCGTATCTTAGCGGCCTGTTAATACGCAAACGGCCCGGAGGCTCTCCATGAAACGCATCATCCTGTTCCTCGCGACCAACCTCGCCGTCGTGCTGGTGTTGACCATCGTGCTCAACCTGCTCGGCATCGGCCGTGCCGTGGGCCCGGACAACATGACGGCGCTGCTGGTGTTCTCGGTCGTGGTGGGCTTTACCGGCTCGATCATCTCGCTGTTGATGAGCAAGCCGATGGCCAAGTGGTCGACCGGCGCGCGCGTCATCCAGCAGCCGGCCAATTCCACCGAGCTGTGGCTGGTGAACACGGTGCAGAGCCTGGCCAACCGCGCCGGCATCGGCATGCCGGAAGTGGCCGTGTACGACGGCGAACCGAACGCCTTCGCCACCGGCGCCTTCAAGAATTCGGCGCTGGTCGCCGTGTCCACGGGCCTGCTGAGCGGCATGAACCACGAGGAAATCGAGGCCGTGCTCGGCCATGAAATCTCGCACGTCGCCAACGGCGACATGGTCACGCTGACCCTGATCCAGGGCGTGGTCAACACGTTCGTCGTGTTTTTGTCGCGCGTGGTAGGCTTCTTCGTCGACCAGGTCCTGCTGCGCAACAACGACAGCGAGCGCCGCGGCCCGGGCATCGGCTACATGATCAGCGTGTTCGTGTGCGAAATCGTGTTCGGCATCGTCGCCTCGATGATCGTCGCCTGGTTCTCGCGCTGGCGCGAATACCGCGCCGACGCCGGCTCGGCCCGCTTGCTCAACAGCACGCTGCCGATGCAGCACGCGCTGGCGCGCCTGGGACAGATGCAGGGCGACGGCCTGCCGCAGTCGATGCAGGCCTTCGGCATCGCCGGCGGCGGCAGCGGCTGGGGCGCGCTGTTCGCCAGCCATCCGCCGCTGGAACAGCGCATCGCCGCGCTGCAGCAGCTGCGCGGCTAACCCTTAGGATTGCATGAGCCAGCATTTCCAGATCCATCCCGACAATCCGCAGCAGCGCCTGGTGCGCCAGGCGGCGGACATCATCCGCAAGGGCGGCATCGTCGCCGCCCCCACCGACTCCGCCTACGCCCTCGTCTGCCGGCTCGACGACAAGGCGGCCGTCGAGCGCATCCGCCACATCCGCGGCGTCGACGAGAAACACCACCTGACCCTCTTGGTGCGCGACCTGTCCGAGATCGCCCAGTACGCCCGCGTCGACAACACCCAGTACCGCCTGCTCAAGTCGACCACGCCGGGGCCGTACACGGTGATCCTGGAAGCCTCGCGCGAAGTGCCGCGCCGGCTCTCGCATCCCTCGCGCAAGACCATCGGCCTGCGGGTGCCGGAAAACCGCATCATGCTGGCCCTGCTGCAAGAACTGGGCGAGCCCGTCATCGGCACCACGCTGCAGCTGCCGGGCGACGCGCACATGTTGTCCGATCCGGACGAGGTGCTGGCCCGCATCGGCAAGCAGATCGACCTCGTGATCGACGGCGGCGCCGGCACCCTGGAACCGACCACCATCGTCGACCTGACCGGCGCCGAACCCGTGCTGCTGCGCCAGGGCAGGGGGGATGCCGCCGCCTTCGGCATCTGACCACGCCCCTGAAACCGTCGTCCCCGCGCAGGCGCACTGCTGTCCGGAATATTTGTCGGCTCATAACGCGTACTCCAGGGAGAGCTGTCGGGCTGCCATTTCTGCCTGCTCAGCTCTTCGTCGCCGATAGTATTCCGTGTCGATGACCAAGCGCTGCA
>JAEWEK010000383.1 GCA_023389425.1 Pseudomonadota bacterium
GCGTCACCCCGCCGCAGTTCTGCCGGATCTCGTCGTTCGCCACCACCGACCTGAACCTGACCTACAAGCTGTCGAAGAACGTCACGCTGCGCGGTTCGATCCTGAACCTGTTCGACAAGCAGCCGCCGATCGACGTGGCAACCTACGGCAACTCGGGCGCACTGACGGCGTACAACGCCTCGCTGCACCAGGCTGGCGCAGTGGGCCGCTTCTTCAGCGTGGGCATGAACTACCAGTTCTGATCCAGCGCTAGCGGGCGGGGCGTTGCGCCCCGCAGACACATTACAGCGGAAAGCGAAAGCTTTCCGCTATTCTTTTGTGGGTTGTCATCGTAACCATAGCGCTTTCCGCTGAAATGGCGGACTGGCGCGGGCCAGCGACAGCCGCGCCGACAGGTATTGATATGCAAAATAAATGTCTGTACGACTGTCATCTTATGTCACAAAAGTGTGACGCAACCAGGCCGGTGGAAGCGGGGTATTTAACAGATTGTTGTTTTCCTTCACGAATTACAATTGCTTAATAGACCTTTAATTTCCGCTATGTTTCCATCTTCGCACTCATTGACCTGTATAGACGGGTGACCGGAGAAGGTCGGATATCCCGGCAGCAAGCCAGTGACGCGAAGCCTGCCCCAACCCGGGGCGGGGCATTACCCAAAAAGGACTACAAATGTTACGAAAAACAGTTTTGGTACATGCTTTGTCGATTGCTTTTGGCGTTGCCGCCGTTTCGGTCGCTGTTGTCCAGCCGGCCATGGCGCAGTCGAACGCTTCAGGTAACGTCTATGGCCGCGTGGACAACGCCGCCGGCGCCACGGTCGTGCTCAGCAATACCGAGACGGGCCTGCGCCGCACCGCCACGCCGGACGAGCAAGGCCGCTACCAGGCTTCCGCGCTGCCTCCGGGCCACTACAAGGTCGAGCTGATGCGCAACGGCGCCGTCGCCCAGACCACGGAAGTGGACGTGCTGGTGGGCCAGGGTGTCGACGCTTCGTTCACCGCCGCCGCCATCACCCAGGTGAAGGTGGTCGGCCACCACAGCCGCATCGACGTCACCAACGCCAACAACGGCGCCACCTTCACCGCCAAGGAACTGGCCCAGCTGCCGATCCAGCAGAACGTGGACGCGATCATCCAGCTGGCACCGAACACCACGCGCGCCGACCCGCGCTACGCGGCCGGCGCCTCGTTCGGCGGTTCCGGCGCGTCCGAGAACGCCTACTACATCAACGGCTTCCCGGTCACCAATCCGCTGACCCAGCTGGGCGCGTCCGAACTGCCGTTCGGCGCGATCTCGCAGGCCCAGATCCTGACCGGCGGTTTCGGCGCCGAGTTCGGCCGTTCGATCGGCGGCGTGGTCAACGTCACCACCAAGTCCGGTACCAACCGCTGGGAGGCCGGCGCCAGCCTGAGCACCGAGCCGTCGGGCATGCGCGCCAAGGCCCGCAACGTCTACTATGCCAACAATGGCTTCGCCACCGACGGCAAGCTGTACGCCAAGAACGACCTGACCACCGAGTCGGAAAACCGCGGCGGCTTCTATATCGGCGGCCCGATCATCCAGGACAAGCTGTTCATGTTCCTGTCGGCCGAGCAGATCAACCACAAGCGCGACGGCGTGGCCCGCACCAACGAGTCGGCCGCTTCCACCTCGGCGCAATCGGGCTGGCTGGACCGCAAGGACAAGACCACCCGCTACGTCGCCAAGTTCGACTGGAACATCACCGACGCCCACCGCCTCGAGTGGACCAGCATCGGCGACAAGCCGGAGTCGGACCTGCTGTATTCCGGCTTCAGCTACGCGACGCTGCAGCGCATGGCAGCCACCATCCCGTCCGGCGGCCACTACGAGAGCGTGGCCAACATCACCCCGACCATCGGCGCCAAGACCAATATCCTGCGCTACACCGGCAACCTGACCGACGACATCACGCTGCAGATCATGCACGGCCAGAACACGACCGACCACGTCAACAGCCGCCTGGGCTACAACCCGGCGGTTCCGGGCATCGTGGCGACGCCGGATGCGCAGGCCCCGGGCTTCACCTATAACAACCCGCAGCCGTACGCGGGCCAGAACCTGGACGCCACCAACTCCTCCGACAAGGTCAAGGCCACCAAGGTCGACCTCGAGTGGAAGCTGGGCAACCACACGCTGCACGCCGGCCTGGACGACATCAAGCTGTCCTCGTTCGGCGCCGGTAACGCCACCGCCGGCGGCTTCACCTGGTCCTACTTCCACACCGACGACCCCAACGGCATTTCCTCGCTGACGGGCTACAAGACCAAGATCAACAATGGTTCCGGCCCGCTGGCAGCGGCCGGCTACTACGTGCGCAAGCAGATCTTCGGCGACATCACCGCCGCGTATTCGGACCAGTCGGCCCAGTACATCGAGGACAAGTGGCAAGTCACCAAGGACTTGCTGGTCACCCCGGGCCTGCGCATCGAGCAGTACAAGAACCGCAACGGCAACGGCGAAACCTTCCTCAGCATGAACAACCAGATCAACCCGCGCCTGCAGGCGGTCTGGGATACCTACGGCGATGCCAGCCTGAAGGTGTTCGGCTCGGTGGGCCGCTACTCGATCCAGATCCCGACCCACATCGCGGTGCGCGGAGCGTCGATCTCGACCTATATCCGCCAGTACTACACCTATACCGGCGTGGCGGCGGACGGCCAGCCGACCGGCCTGACCGCACTGAGTCCGATCGTGTCGCCTGACAACGAGTTCGGCCAGACCAAGCTGGCGCAGACGGTGGCGGCGCAGAACCTGAAGCCGTCCTACCAGGACGAGATCACGTTCGGCTTCGAGCGTGCCTACTCGCCCGAGATGAACTTCGGCGCCAAGTTCACCTACCGCACCCTGAAGTCGACCATCGACGACTGGTGCGACGAGCGTCCGTTCGATGCCTACGCGGCCGCGCACAAAATCGACACCAGCAACTGGAGCGGCTTCGCCTGCGCCTCGATCAACCCGGGCGAGACCAACAACTTCCTGGTCGACTTCTCCGGCACCGGCAAGAACCTGACCCCGGTCTCGTTCACCATGCAGGACATGGGCTTCAAGGAGAAGGCCAAGCGCACCTACACCGCGCTCGACCTGTACCTCGAGCACCCGATGCGCAACGGCTGGTACGGCCGCGTGAACTACACCTGGTCGAAGAACAAGGGCAATACCGAGGGCCAGACCCTGTCGGCCGTGGCCCAGACCGACGTGGCCGCGACCCAGACCTGGGACCACTACGAGATCATGGAGTACGCCAACGGCCTGCTGCCGAACGACCGTACGCACCAGATCAAGGCCTTCGGCTACTGGGAAGTGGTACCGCAGTGGATCTTGGGTGGCAACTTCCTGGCAGCATCGGGCGCCCCGATCACCTGCCTGGGCACCTATCCGGAAGCCCTGCAGACGGCCGGTTTCCCGGACTACGGTGCGGCTTACCACTACTGCTTCGGCCCGAACGGCAAGAACCCGCCGTCGCCGCCGGGTGCGGCCGGCAGGCTGCCGTGGGACGTACGCATGGACGCTTCGCTCACCTTCCGTCCGGCCGCGGTCAAGGGCCTGTCGCTCAAGATGGACGTGTTCAACGTGTTCAACAAGCAGACCGTGCAGCAGATCGACCAGCTGTACAACCTGGACGACGGCAGCCGTTCGCCGACTTATGGCACCCCGGGCGCCTTCGTCGGCTACACCTCGCCGCGCACCCTCAAGTTCACGGTGGAGTACAACCACGCCTTCTGATCGGATTTCACGATCCGCACAAACCGCCCTTCGGGGCGGTTTTTTTTATGCGTGCGCGCCGGACACAGGCATGCGCTGGGCCGCGTCCAGGCGATCCGAACGGGCCGTGGGATTGCTTTTCTTCCAAATTTTGTATCGTTGTTGTGCACATGTGTTGTATCCATGCATATGGGCAATTGGCAAAGTTGACACATTGTTTCTCGCTATGGTCTTATGTTGCATTCAATTTCTTTGTCATACACAAAGAGAATGAATTTTTCACCTGCCGGTGAAAGAGAGAAAAAGGTAGTGGGACTACTAGCCGTAAAGTGATTGAAAACGTAAAACCATACCCCGGCCGAAGCTTCTTCTCCGCGGTAAATTAATAGGAAATCACAAAAAATGTTGAGAAAAACTGTCGTAGCACGTGCCCTGTCAATCGCATTTTCCGGCGTCGCCCTGAGCGCCGCCGTGGTGGCGCCCGTCATGGCACAGTCGAACGCGTCCGGTAGCATCTACGGCCGCGCCGATGCCGCCGCCGGCGCAACCATCAATGTGACCAGCACCGAAACCGGCCTGAAGCGCTCGATGACGGCTGACGCCAACGGCCGCTTCCAGTTCACGTCCATGCCGATCGGCCACTACAAGGTCGAGATGGTCAAGAACGGCAAGGTCCAGAGCACGACCGAAGTGGACGTGTTTGCCGGCCAGGGTGTGGACGCCAACTTCGCGCCCGCAGCGACCTCGACGGTGCTGATCACCGGCCGCCGTTCGCGCATCGACGTGTCGAACACCAACAACGGTGCGACCTTCACGGCCAAGGAGCTGAATACCCTGCCGGTGGCGCGCAACGTCGACGCCATCATCCAGCTGGCCCCGAACACCACCACCGTCGACTCGCGCTACGGCGGCGGCGCCTCGATCGGCGGCGGCGCCGCGTCCGAGAACGCCTACTACATCAACGGCTTCCCGGTCACCAACCCGCTGACCCAGCTCGGCGGCGCAGAGCTGCCGTTCGGCGCGATCGCCCAGGCTTCGGTCCTGACCGGCGGCTTCGGTGCCGAGTTCGGCCGTTCCGCAGGCGGCGTGGTCAACATCACCACCAAGAGCGGTACCAACAACTGGGAAGCCGGGGTGATGACTTACATCGACCCGAGCGGCATGCGCGGCAAGTATCGCGACATCTACTACGCGAACACCGGCGCCAACGCGCTCACCGACAACACCCTGTACCTGCGCCGGTCGGACAACACCCTGACCCAGAAGATGTACGGCGCCTACGTCGGCGGCCCGCTGATCAAGGACAAGCTGTTCGCCTTCATTTCGGCTGAAGAAACCCAGAGTCTGCAGGGCCTCGTGACCGGCACCACCGCCGCCAACCAGACCAACGTCCAGACCTCCGGCTACACCAAGCGCGACACCAGCGTGCGCCGCCACATGGAGAAGGTCGACTGGAACATCACCGACGATCACCGTCTCGAGTTCACCTTCCTGGGTGACAACACCTACTACGATGACCGCCTGCAGGGGTACAACTACGCGACCCACGCCGTCAACGGCAACGTCGTGTCGACCCAGCACTTCCACAACCCGCCGGCGAGCGGCAACGGCATTGACGCGCAGATCTGGCGCTACGTCGGCAACCTGACCGACAACCTGACCCTGACGGTGCTGAGCGGCCGCAGCAAGTCGGACCACACCAACACCTTCGACGGCTACGACATCAACAAGCCGCTGTACCAGATCACCCAGACTGCCGGCGCAGGCGGCCACAGCGCGGCGTTCCCTGGCTTTAACTACACCAGCCCGCAGTTCCTGAGCGGCACCATCATCGCTCCGGGCGCCCAAGACCAGATCAAGTCGAACCGTGTTGACCTGGAATGGAAACTCGGCGACCACACGCTGCGTGCCGGTCTGGACGACAACAAGCTGATCTCGCTGAACGCGGGTGAGATGTATGCCGGCGGCGGTATCTGGAACTACCGTTGGTCCACCCCGGGCAGCAAGCCGACCCTCCCGGACGGCACCGTGCCGACGATCGGCGCCGGCGCTCCTGCAGGCAGCCCGTACGCACAGGGTTACTACGTCCGCGAGATCAAGTTCAACACGGTCACCAACACCTACTCGAACCAGTCGGCGCAGTACATCGAAGACCGGTGGCAGGCGACCAAGAACCTGCTGATCACGGGCGGCTTGCGTATCGAGCAGATGGAAAACCTGAACGGCGACCAGCAGGTCTTCCTGAAGGTGAAGAAGCAGTACAACCCACGCCTGTCGGCATCGTGGGACGTGAACGGCGACTCGACCTTCAAGGTGTTCGGCAGCGCCGGCCGTTACAGCCTGCAGATCCCGACCCACATCTCGGTGCGTGGCGCCAGCCGCTCGTTGAACACGACCCAGTACTTCACCTACACTGGTACCGATGCCAACGGCAACCCGACCGGCCTGCAGCCGATCACCGCCAAGCCGTTCTCGTCCAACAACGAGTACTACCAGCAGAAGGACTACCTGAGCGTGGCGGCCAAGGACATCAAGCCGACCTACCAGGACGAGATCACCCTGGGCCTGGAGAAGTCGTATTCGCCTAGCCTGACCTTCGGCGCCAAGTTCACCTACCGTACCCTGAAGTCGACCATCGACGACTGGTGCGACGGCGGCGTGATCGACGCCTGGGCCGCGAAGAACAACGTGAGCGAAGCCAACTACGACGGCTTCGGTTGCGCATCGTTCAACCCGGGCATGACCAACACCTTCCTGATCGACTTCAACAACGCCAACCCGGCACTGGCCGGCAAGTCGCACACCGAAGTGACGATCCCGTGGTCCGATTTCGGCATGCCGAAACCGAAGCGCATCTACGAGGCACTCGACGTGTTCGCCGAGCACCCGTACCGCGACGGCTGGTATGGCAAGATCAACTACACCTGGTCGAAGAACACGGGTAACACCGAAGGCCAGACCCTGTCGGACGTGGGCCAGACCGACGTGGCGGCAACCCAGACCTGGGACTTCTCCCAGATCATGGAATACGCCGACGGCCTGCTGCCGAATAACCGCACGCACCAGATCAAGGCGTTCGGTTACTGGGACATCACGCCTGAGTGGACCGTGGGCGCGAACACGCTGCTCGCTTCCGGCCGTCCGAAGAACTGCCTGGGCGAGTACCCGCTGGGCGGCGGCAAGTACACCGGTTTCGGCTACGGCTCGTCGTTCCACTACTGCAACGGTGTTCCGTCGCCGCGCGGCACCGCCGGCACGCTGCCGTGGACCACGCGTCTCGACCTGAACGTGGCTTACAAGGCACCGTTCCTGAAAGGCCTGCAATTCAAGGTGAACGTGTTCAACGTGATGAACAAGCAGATTCCGCAGACCGTGAACGAGCAGTACAACGACGGCTCTGGCGGCAACGTGGTCAGCACGGCGTACGGTCGCGTCATCTCGTACACCTCGCCGCGTTACGTGCGCTTCACCGCGCAGTACGACGTCAAGTTCTGATAGTCCGCGGCAGCCGGAGTCCTCGTGGCTCCGGTTTCCTGGCAAACCGCGGGCGCGAGCCCGCGGTTTTTTTTTGACCTGGAGAGAATTCGTATGAAACCTTATCAAGTGGCCCTCGCGCTGGCGCTCGCGTGCACCCTGGCCCGCGCCGGCGAGCTGGAAGACGGATTGAAGGCGTGGGAAAACAAGGATTTCGCGACAGCCCACAAGATTTTCTCGAAACTGGCGGCGGCGGGCGATCCGGAAGCGGAGCGCCAGCTGGGCGAAATGTACGGCTTCGGCGAAGGGGTGCCGGAGGACCTCGGCCAAGCCCGTCGCTGGATCGAACAGTCGCGCGCGCACGGTAACAAGGAGGCCGCGACCTCGCTGGCGCTGGTCGAGCAGCGCGCGGCCCGCAAGGCCGACATCGCACGCTACACGACGCAATATGATGGGTCCGACGTGGCGCTGGCGCACTTTAAGTGTGGCAATCCCGAGATTCCGGAGTCGTCCAATACAAAGAAGAAAATCGCCGAGATCAGCGGCAAAATCAGCAAGTGGTACGAATGCTACGGCCAATTTGCCAAAAACCTGAATGCCCAGCTTCCTGCCGGCAAGGCGATCCCCCAGGATATCGCCCAACTGATGAACTCGGCGGAGTTCGACCAGGCGCGCATGAGGATGGACAAGGCCTACGCCAGGGTCGGGGACGAGGGTAAGCGCGAGGCCGAGCAGATTGGCGTCGCCGAAGGAAAGTGGCTCGAAGCCAGCAAGCAGGCCGCGCGCGCGGCGGACGAGGATTACAAGCGCGGCATCGAAGAGTCGGCGAATCGCCGTGTGATGTCGCTTCCTCCCCCGGTCAGCGTTTCAAGCGGAGGGAAATAAGCAGGGCTTCGGCGTTCAACCTATCAGAACTGCTAGGGAAGTCCGGGCATAAAAACATTCAAAATCGATATTGACCGGTAAAAAACAACGTGCAACTATTAAAACGGAATTAAAACATTAGCGCGTTCCGATCCTATCCTGTCACGCAGCAATGCAACGCCTGTATTTCTTTCGTAGCCTTCGGGATTATTATATAAGGAGAAACACATGAAACGTTATCAAGTTGCGATAGTCTTGGCGCTGGCGTGTGCCGTCGCCCGGGCGGACCAGCTGCAGGACGGACTGAAGGCATGGGAGGCCAAGGATTTTGCGACCGCCCACAAGATCTTCTCGACATTGGCGGCGGCGGGCGATTCGGAAGCGCAACGCCAGCTCGGCGAAATGACAGGTTTTGGCGAAGGGAGCCCCGAAGACCTGGCGCAGGCGCGCCGCTGGCTGGAGTTGTCGCGCGCGCACGGCAACAAGGATGCGGCGGCATCGCTGGCGCTGGTGGAGCAGCGCGCAGCCCACAAGGCGGACATCGCACGCTACACGACCCAGTACGACGGGGCCGAGCTGTCGCTGGCGCGCTTTGATTGCGGCACGCTCGATATCCCGGCGATCTCGCGGACCAAATCGAAGATCATCGAGGTGAACGGCCAGATTGCGCAGTGGTACGAGTGCTACGGCAAGTTCGCGAAGAACCTCAATGCCCAGTTCCCGGTCGGGAAGGCGATCCCACAGGATATCGCGCAGCTGATGAATGGCGCCGAATTCGAGCAGGCGCGCGCGCGCATGGACAAGGCGTATGCCAGTGTTGCCGCGGACGGCAAGCGCGCGGCGGACCAGGTGGGCGCTGCCGAAGGCAAATGGATTGAAGCGAGTCAGCAGGAGTCGCGCGCGGCCCTAGCGGATTACAAGTACCTGTACGACTCGGTCAACGAGGCCAGGCTGGCGGCATTGCCACCCCCGCGCCGGGTCACGATCTCCGTCCCATCGAAATAAGCATACCGAGACAGGTCCCGACGCGTTGGGGCGTCGGGTGCTTTCGAGTTAGCCTTAGCCCCGTTCGCTTAGGAGAAAGTACGAGGGGGCCGAAATGGCACTGGCGCGCTTTGCCCGGCTTCCCTACATCCCGCCCCACAGCGCCGACAGCGCGGCCAGCGCGGCCAGGCCCGCGGTTTCGGTGCGCAGCACGCGTGGTCCGATCGACAGTGCCACCGCGCCATTGGCGATCGCCAGCGCTTCTTCCTGCTCCGAGAATCCGCCTTCCGGCCCGATCGTGATGCACATCTCGTGCGGAGCCGTGGCGGCGGCCCATTCCGCCAGCGACTGCGTGGCGCGCGGCGACAGCAGGATGCGGCGCACACGAGAGGGCGCCGCGATCCAGCGCTCGAAGGTGTCCACCGGCGCCACCGAGGCCAAAGTGTTGCGCCCGCACTGCTCGGAGGCCGCCACCACGATCCCTTCCCAATGCGCGCGGCGCTTGTCGGCCCGCTCGCCGGACAGCTTCATGACACTGCGCTGGGCCGCCAGCGGGATGATCGCGGCCACGCCCAGTTCCACCGCCTTCTCGACGATCCAGTCCATCTTGCCGCCTTCCGGCAGGCCCTGGGCCAGGCTCAGGGCGAAAGGCAGCTCGACCCCGCCCGGCGCGAAGGCATCGATGCTGGCGCTGGCGCGCTTCTTGTCGAGGGAGGCGAGGGTGGCGCGGTACACGCCGCCGCGGCCATCGAACAGGTCGAGCGCATCGCCGGGCGCCATGCGCAGCACCTGCAGGTGGCGCACCAGCGCCTCCGGCAGGTCGACCAAGGCGCCTTCGGCCAGCGCGGACGGGCAGTAAAAACGGGGCATGCTGTTCCTGATAGACAGTTTTACAAAGCGTCCATTTTAATTCGGCAGCACCCCTCTCTGGTAAAATAGCCGGTTAAGGCCCACGCCACCGCTTTCCCTATCCAACGCTACATCCATGAAACCTACCCAAACCACCACCCTGATGGCCAACGCGATCCGCGCGCTGGCGATGGACGCTGTGCAGAAGGCCAATTCGGGCCACCCAGGCATGCCGATGGGCATGGCCGAGATCGCTGTCGCATTGTGGGACGGCCACTACCACCACAACCCGGCCAACCCGCACTGGGCCAACCGCGACCGCTTCCTGCTGTCGAACGGCCACGGTTCGATGCTGCACTACTCGCTGTTGCACCTGTCGGGCTACGACCTGTCGATGGACGACATCCGCAACTTCCGCCAGCTGCACTCGAAGACCCCGGGCCATCCGGAAGTGGGCATCACGCCGGGCGTGGAAACCACCACCGGCCCGCTCGGCCAGGGCATCAGCAACGCGGTCGGCATGGCGCTGTCGGAGTGGCTGCTGGCGGCCGAATTCAACCGCCCCGGTTTCGACATCGTCGACCACTACACCTACGCCTTCCTCGGCGATGGCTGCCTGATGGAAGGCATCTCGCACGAAGTGGCGTCGCTGGCCGGCACCCTGCAGCTGAAGAAGCTGGTCTGGCTGTACGACGACAACGGCATCTCGATCGACGGCAAGGTGGAAGGCTGGTTCACCGACGACACCCCGAAGCGCTTCGAAGCGTACGGCTGGAACGTGATCCGCAACGTCGACGGCCATGACGTCGCCGCCCTCGACGCCGCCATCGCATCGGCGAAAACCTCGGACAAGCCGACCCTGATCTGCTGCAAGACCATCATCGGCAAGGGCTCGCCCAACCTGCAAGGCGGCGACAAGGTGCACGGCGCCGCGCTCGGCGAGAAGGAAGTCGCCGCGGTACGCGAACACCTGGTGTGGGATGCGATCCCGTTCGACATGCCGGCCCCGATCTACCAGGCCTGGGACTTCAAGGCGCGCGGCGCCAAGCTGGAAGCCGAATGGAACGAGCTGTTCGCGAAGTACCGCGCGCAGTACCCGGAACTGGCCGCCGAATTCGAGCGCCGCATGAAGGGCGAACTGCCGGGCAACTTCGAGCAGGTTCTGGCCGCCGCCATTGCCTCCAACGTCGAGAAGAAGGAAACCATCGCCACCCGCAAGGCGAGCCAAAACGCGATCCAGGCGCTGGCGCCAAGCCTGCCGGAATTCCTGGGCGGCAGTGCCGACCTGACCGGCTCGAACCTGACCAACTGGAAGGAATCGATCCCCGTGCGCTCGGGCGTGCCGGGCAACCACATCAACTACGGCGTGCGCGAGTTCGGCATGGCCGGCATCATGAACGGCGTCGCCCTGCACGGCGGCTTCATCCCGTTCGGCGCCACCTTCCTGACCTTCTCGGACTACAGCCGCAACGCGCTGCGCATGGCCGCGCTGATGAAGATCCGCTCGATCTTCGTGTTCACCCACGACTCGATCGGCCTGGGCGAAGACGGCCCGACCCACCAGTCGGTCGAGCACGTGTCCTCGCTGCGCCTGATCCCGAACCTGGACAACTGGCGCCCGGCCGACACGGTCGAATCGACCGTGGCCTGGGGCGTGGCGGTGAAGCGCCACGACGGCCCGTCGACCCTGATCTTCTCGCGCCAGAACCTGCCTTTCCTGGAGCGTGACGCCGCCACCCTGGCCAATGTGGCCAAGGGCGGCTACGTGCTGCGCGACGCCGCCGATGCCAAGGTGATCCTGATCGCCACCGGTTCGGAAGTCGAGCTGGCGCTCAAGGCCGCCGACGCGCTGGCGGGCGAGGGCGTGGCCGTGCGCGTGGTGTCGATGCCGTCGACCGACGTGTTCGAGCGCCAGGACGCGGCCTACAAGGCCAGCGTGCTGACGCGTGGCACGCCGCGTGTCGCCATCGAGGCGGGCGTGACTGATTTCTGGTACAAGTACGTGGGCCTGGACGGCGCCGTGGTCGGCATTGACACCTTCGGCGAATCGGCGCCGGCCCCGGTGCTGTTCAAATACTTCGGCTTCACCGTGGACAATGTGGTGGCCAAGGCCAAGTCGGTGATCGCCGGCTGAACGGGATGTCAGAGCGGGTGGCGCGTGCCGCCCGCCGTTGGGTTTCTTAATAAAATCAGGAGCTGAAATGACGATCAAAGTCGCAATTAATGGGTATGGCCGCATCGGCCGCAACGTCCTGCGTGCGTTCTACGAGGGCGGCAAGAAACAAGACATCCAGATCGTGGCCATCAACGACCTGGGCAACGCCGAAAGCAATGCCCACCTGACCCGCCACGACACCGCCCATGGCCGCTTCCCGGGCACCGTGACGGTCGACGGCGATTACATGATCGTGAACGGCGACAAGATCCGCGTGTTCGCGCAGCGTAACCCAGCCGAAATCCCGTGGGGCGAGCTGGGCGTGGACGTGGTGCTCGAGTGCACCGGCTTCTTCACCACCAAAGAGAAAGCGTCGGCCCACCTGAAGGGCGGCGCCAAGAAGGTCATCATCTCGGCGCCGGGCGGCAAGGACGTCGACGCCACCATCGTGTACGGCGTCAACCAGAACGTGCTGAAGTCGACCGACACCGTGATCTCGAACGCATCCTGCACCACCAACTGCCTGGCCCCGCTGGTCAAGCCGCTGAACGACGCCATCGGCGTGGAAACCGGCCTGATGACCACCGTGCACGCCTACACCAACGACCAGGTCCTGACCGACGTGATGCACGAAGACCTGCGCCGCGCCCGTTCGGCCACGATGTCGATGATCCCGACCAAGACCGGCGCCGCCGCGGCGGTCGGCCTGGTGCTGCCGGAGTTGAACGGAAAGCTGGACGGCTTCGCCATCCGCGTCCCGACCATCAACGTGTCGATCGTCGACCTGTCCTTCATCGCCAAGCGCGACACGACCGTGGAAGAGATCAACAAGCTGATGAAGGACGCCTCGGAAGGCGCGCTGAAAGGCATCCTGACCTACAACACCGAGCCGCTGGTCTCGATCGACTTCAACCACAACCCGGCATCGTCGAACTTCGACGCGACCCTGACCAAGGTCTCGGGCCGCCTGGTAAAAGTGTCGTCGTGGTATGACAACGAGTGGGGCTTCTCGAACCGCATGCTCGACACCACGGTCGCGCTGATGAACGCGAAGTAATCCGCTGCATCGGATGTGATAACGGCCCGCTTTCGAGCGGGCCGTTTTTTTTAGGCCATGGAATAGCAATAAAAAAAGGCGCTGTCTGCGTTAAGTGTTGACTGAAGCACGTCGTCCCGGCGCAGGCCGGGACCCATACTGGGCATATCGGATCGCGGCTGTGGCGAGAGCTGCAAACATGCACATTCAGAATGGGTTCCGGCTTCCGCCGGAACGACGAATCACTTTCAACACTTAACGCAGGCAGCTCCATAAAAAATGCCCGCCGGGCTGGCGCCGGGCGGGCATTGGTTCAGGCTTCAGCAAAGGGGCGGTAAAGCCCCTTTACATTAGAAGGCCTGGGTGTAACGCACGTAGAAGAAGCGGTCGATCGGCATGTCCGCATCGACGGCCGACGACGACGCTGCGCCCAGGATGGTGGTGCGCGGCTGCTTGTTGAAGACGTTGTTCACGCCCAGCAGCACGGTACCTTTCCACGCGGTCTTGTAGCCGACGCTGACGTCGTTGTAGACCGTTGCGCCCAGCTTGTTGTAACCCTTGCCCCAGGTCGCCTGGTCGTTCGGGTTGCTGCACTCGGCGGTCGAGAAGCACTTGTCCTTCACGCCGCTCTGGAAGCGGGCGGTCCAGGTGGCGCTCCAGTTGCCCTGGCTCCAGTCGGTGGTCAGGTTCGACTTCACGCGATTGTAGAAGTACTGGCCTGCATACTCCTTCCATGCCGCGGTCGCGTCAGCCTGCTCCTTGAAGGACTTGACGTAGGTCGAGTCCGAACGGAAGTTGAACAGGCCGTAGGCGGTGCGCAGGCGGTAGCCCAGCGACAGGTCGACACCCTCGGTCTGCAGCGCGCCGAGGTTGGCGTTGCCGCGCGACAGCGAGGTGATCTGGCCGGTAAGCGGGTCACGCTTGATGTCGCTGCAGTACGAACCGACGTTCTGGACGTAGCAGTACTCGGCAACCTGGGTCGCGGTGATGGCGCTGATCTCGTTGGTGATCTTGATGTTGAACCAGTCCAGCGACGCCGAGAAGCCCGGCAGGTAGGACGGGCTGTACACCAGGCCCAGGGTCTTGGTGGTCGCGCGTTCCGGACGCAGCGCGCTGTTGCCGGCGCCGGCCATGAACGGGTTGGCCGACTGGCCGCCGGCGGCGCTGGCCACCGGAGTATTGGTCTGGTCGGTCTGGCGGAAGCCCGGCTTCACGCCGGCGGCTGCGCAGCGTGCCGCGATCGAGGCGTCGCGCGCGGCGGCTCCGTAGACGCTGTCGCACGGATCCATGTAGTCGTCATAGGTCTGCTGGCCGCCGCCGAAGGTGTCACCCACGGTCGGGGCGCGGAAGCCCTGGGCGTAGGTGCCGCGGGCCAGCAGGTCGTTGACCGGCTTCCACATGAAGCTGGCTTTGCTGTTGTTGGCGATGCCGAAGTTGCTGTAGTTCGAGTGGCGGGTGGCCAGGTCGACGCTCAGCAGCTTGGCGAACGGCGCGTCTTTCAGCAGCGGCACGTTCACTTCGGCGTAGGCTTCCTGCACGCTGTATTCGCCGCGGGTCGGATTGCCGGCCAGGTCGGTCGAGTAGCCCGACTGTTCGAACTGGCCCGGCAGGTCGTAGCCGCGCACATTGCGGTGCTCGAGGCCTGCGGCGAAGCCGAGGGCACCGGCCGGCAGGTTGTACAGCTCGCCGCCGATGTTGGCGGTGGCGCTGTTGATGGTGCTGCCGTAGGTGGCCTGGCCGATCGAGTTGACGTAAGCCAGCGCGGCCGGGGTCGAGGCCGACGGGCCGCCCAGGATGTTCCACGGGGTGCACGATGCCAGCGGGATCGGCGAGGCCGCGGTGCCGCACTGGACCACGCCGGCCGCGTTCATGAACGACGGGCCGAGGGCTTGCTTCAGGTTCAGCAGGTTGATGTTGCCGCTGGTCGTGGTCGAGCCCGAGACGGCGCTGTGGTTGTAGCCCACGTCCCAGTTCCACGGATGCGCGCCGACGCTGAAGTCGCCCGACAGGGTGGCGTCGATGTGGACGGTGCGGTTCTCGTTGTCGGTGATGCGCGGCAGCTCGATGGTGCGGCGCATGAAGTACAGGTCTTCGCCGAAGGCGTTCCAGTAGCTGTTCTTGTCGACGTAGACCGGGTAGTTCGACTGCACGTCGCTGCGCAGCGGGTAGCCGGCGATCTGGGCGGTCGAATTACGCTGCGAGAACATCGCGGTGCTCGCGAACTTCATGCCGTACGGCAGGTCGACGGTGCCCTTGGTGAAGATGGTGTCCAGCTTGTTCGGCATCTGGAACATCATCTGCTGCGCCGTGTTGAACTTGTCGGCGGCCACGCCCGAGTAGTCGTGCCAGTTGTTCAGGTTGCGCGGGTCGGAACCGGTGCCGGTGCCGGTCTGGTCGCCGGTGTGGTTCAGGACCTTGTCCCAGGAACCGTCGAGCGGCTCGACCCAGCCCCACGGGCCAAGGCCCAGGCCGGTCGTCGGGCGGTTCGGGCCCTTCGGGTAGGCGGTAATGTTGCGCTTGCCCGGCCATACCACGCCCTGCTCGGTGTGCGACAGGCCGAACATCAGCGAAGCTTTTTCGTCGCCGGCGCCGTAGCTCAGCGAGAAGTCCTTGCTCTTGCCGTCATTCTTTTCGTTCTGGCCGGTGTACAGGGACA
>JAEWEK010000402.1 GCA_023389425.1 Pseudomonadota bacterium
TCACTACACCAGCGCGCCGTACCAGAACGCCCGGGAAAAGCTGTCGATGGCCCTGAACGCCGCCAACGAAGAACTGGCCCGTTTCGAAGACGCCCAACTCACGCGCATGATCGACGCCACCCGCAACGCCAACGAGCGCTTTCACGACAAGACCGGCGAAGAGCGCATCCTCCGCGCTTTTCACTGAAGCCGATCAGAGCCTTGCGAATACGCCGCCGTCCAGCCATTTCCTGAGATGGATTGCGACGTCGAATTCCTCGTCAATCGCACACGCGGTATCCAGCGCTTCGCCCAGGGTCACGCCCCGTCCGCACCCGCTCAGGGCCGCAAAGGCCGCTTCATCCAGCAACGATAACTGAGGCTGCCATGCCGGCCGCGTGACCAGCGCGAAATTCTGCTTCGTCATGTCGTCCGGGTAATCAGCGCTCGGAGACTGGTGCGCGAGCCACAACTCCGCGACACTCCGGTCGCTGCGCACCAGTGCCGTGGCTGGATGCAGTGCCAGCCGCAAGGCTTCCACCTGTTCCGGCGCCAGGCCAGCCAGGTCGGCCGCCGTCAGTGCCGGCGCATCGGCCGCGTAATACGAGCGGTGCAGCGCCCATTCCAGCCGCGCCATGTCCGGAAGGTAGGGAAGCTCCGCGACGTGCTCGAAGCCGGCGAGGAAATCGGCGAAATGCGCGCCAAACAGGTTCAGGTCGGGGTCCGTCGCTGCGAAGGCCTTGCCGTAGGCACGCGCGAGGCCGCCGAAGAAATCCTCTCCGACCAGTTGCCGCAGCACCGGATACGCTGCGGCCAGCGCCTTGTCCCAGTTCGCGCCGAGATTGCCGCGATAAATGCCGAGCCGCTCGGCCGCAGCGGCGCCCTTCACCGCCTGCAGCGTCTCCTGAGCAAGCGATCCGTCCAGCAAGGCGGCGCCGAAGGCCTGCTGCCGCGCCGCCAGCGCGTCCACCGACGACGCAGGCGCAGCCGCGTGGCGCGGCACACCAGCGCCAGCGGCGGGCGAATAATCCTGCGCGATCCGGTCCGCCTTCGCCGCCTCCTGCAACAGCACATCCAGCTCGGGAATGTCGGTATCCCACTCGATCAGCGTGGGCACCCGGCCGAAGCGCGACAGCGCGGCGCGGTACAGGTCCCACACCGGCTCCGCCACCGCCGCGCCATGATGGTCGATGACGGCGTGCTCGGCCTGCAAGTGCCCCGCCAGGTGGATTTCGCCGACACAGCCGGCGGGCAGCGCCGCAATGGCCGCCAGCGGGTCTTCGCCGTGATTGCGCAGGTTGACGTAGAGATTGTTCACGTCCAGCAGCACGCCGCAGCCGGTCCGCCGCACCAGCTCGGCCAAAAACTCCGCCTCGCTCATCGCGTCGTCATGAAAGCGTACGTAGGTCGACACGTTTTCCAGCAGCACCTGTCGCCGCAGCACATCCTGCATGCGGCCGACCCGCTCGGCCAGCAGCGCGAGCGCATCGCTTGCCAGGGTCAGGGGCAGAAGGTCGTGCAGCTGGCGCCCCTGCATGGCGCCCCAGCTCAGATGCTCGGAAACCAGCATCGGCTCGACCTGGTCGACCAGCAGCCGGATACGTTCAAGATGACGTTCGGGGAAGCCGCGCGCCGAACCCAGCCCGAGGCCGACGCCGTGCAGGCTGATCGGATAGTCGCGCCGCAGCGTGCGCAGGACGTGCCAGTCCCAGCCCGCGCGGGAGACAAAATTTTCAGTGTGAACTTCGAGCCAGCCAACGGCCGGCTTGTGTTCGAGGAAGCGGCGGTAGTGCGGCGCGCGCAGCCCCACCCCGGCCGCCGGCGCCTGCCCCGCCATGGTGAAGCCGCCTACTTCTTGGCGGCGCTGCGCTTGGCGCCGGGTTTGCCGCCGACCTGCTCGCAGGTGCCTTTGGCGACGTACTTCCATTCCTTGGCGTCATTGTCGACCGTCGCCTGCCCGGCGCAGGCGTGGGTGGCGGTGCCGCAATCGTTCTGGCCGGCCTTGGCGATGCCGTAGCATTTTTCCTGGTCGCCCTGCACCGGCATGCTGTCCTGGCCGGCGGCGATGGCGAGGTTGGCGGCGCACGCGCCGGCCAGTGCGGCGGCGATCATTGCGTGGCGCTTGTTCATGGTCTCTCTCCTGATGTGTCGGACGCATGGATTGTACCCGGCCCGCCAACGAAAACAACCCGGGAACCTCGGCCGAGGCACCCGGGTTGCATTGATCCAGCCCAGAAAACCGCGCTCAGGCCGTGGTGTTGATGTTCTGGCCCAGGTGATCCGGCAGATTTTGCGGTGGCGGCGGCGACTTGACGGCATCGATCAGCTGGGTTGCTGTCGAAGATGCAATTTCTTCCGCGCGCTTGAGTACGGCTGTTTCCACATCTTGTTTGGTGCCGGTGTCCGCGATGGTGCTCGCGGCCCGGGCGATGCTGCTGGCGTCCATAAATTCAGCTCCCAATAAGGCGTATCCTCCATTAACGGACGCTTGTTGAGAAACTTTAGGGTGTGACCGTTAATTTCAGAACGGGACCCGGTAGCGCGTGCCGCGATAGTTCATCACCG
>JAEWEK010000012.1 GCA_023389425.1 Pseudomonadota bacterium
GGCATGCCGATATTGTTATTCTGTTAATCCGAGTAGAAACGGAAGTTCGATAGAGGCTGTTTTGCTAAAATAGCGGATTGACCAGGTTTGGGTCGCCGCCTTCTATTTTACCGCCTCCGCTGCCAAATACCATGAGCCAACCATCTAATGTTTCCCTCTCCTACCGCGACGCCGGCGTCGATATCGATGCAGGCGACGCCCTGGTCGAAGCGATCAAGCCCTTCGCCAAGCGCACCATGCGCGAAGGCGTCCTCGGCGGCATCGGCGGTTTCGGCGGCCTGTTCGAGATCAGCAAGAAGTACAAGGAACCGGTCCTGGTCTCCGGCACCGACGGCGTCGGCACCAAGCTCAAGCTGGCATTCGAGCTGAACCGCCACGACACGGTCGGCATCGACCTGGTGGCGATGAGCGTGAACGACATCCTGGTGCAGGGCGCCGAGCCGCTGTTCTTCCTCGACTATTTCGCCTGCGGCAAGCTGGACGTGCCGACCGCGACCGACGTGGTCAAGGGCATCGCCGCCGGCTGCGAGCAGGCCGGCTGCGCCCTGATCGGCGGCGAGACCGCGGAAATGCCGAGCATGTACCCGGATGGCGAATACGACCTGGCCGGTTTCGCGGTGGGCGCGGTGGAGAAGTCGCGGATCATCGACGGCAGCAAGATCGCTCCGGGCGACGTGGTGCTGGGCCTGGCCTCGTCGGGCGCGCACTCGAACGGGTACTCGCTGGTGCGCAAGATCATCGAAGTCGCCAAGCCTGACCTGGAAGCTGACTTCCACGGCAAGAAGCTGGCCGACGTGCTGATGGCGCCGACCCGCATCTACGTCAAGCCGCTGCTGGCGCTGATGGCCGCGATGGAAGTGAAGGGCATGGTGCACATCACCGGCGGCGGCCTGGTCGAAAACATCCCGCGTGTGCTGGCCGATACGCTGACCGCGGAACTGGACGGCAAGTCGTGGACCCTGCCGCCGCTGTTCCAGTGGCTGCAGCAGCACGGCGGTGTGGCGGATGCGGAGATGCACCGCGTGTTCAACTGCGGCATCGGCATGTGCGTGATCGTATCGAAGGAAAATGCGGACGCAGCAATGGCCCAGCTGCAGGCGGCAGGCGAGACGGTGTACCGCATCGGCCAGATCCGTGCCCGCGGCGAAGGCGAAGCGCAGACGATCGTGCGCTGACTTTTTCTTGTGAGCTGCATGGGCGCCTGATTGGGCGCCCATTTTTTTAACTGAGTACGTCGTTCCCGCGACGGCGGGAACCCCATTTTGCGTGCGCTCCCCATTGGCGAGCGGTACCGGTCGGCGCAAAAATGGGATTCCCGCTTTCGCGGGAACGACGTGCGACTTTCGGCTGGCAGCTCTCAACGCTTGAGAATCTTCTCCACCGTCGCCCCGCGCAGCCGGAACGCATCCGGCATGCCCGAGCCCAGCAGCGGCCGCAGGTAGAGCCGGAATGCGTCGGTCACGTCGGTGCCGGACGGCGCGATGAATTCGTCTTCCATCGTCCGCGTCTTGCCGGCGACTGCCTCCAGCGGCTGCAGTTCGTAGTCGACCGAATAGAAACCGGTGCGCCTGATCGCCACCGAGCCGTCGCGGTCGCCCCACATGGCGTACTGCACGGCCTTCTCGCCCACTTCGCGCGCCTCGCGCTGGTCGACGTCCGACACGCAGCCGATGAAGGAACGCTGCAAATAGCCAAAGGTATCTCCACGCACCCGCTTGATGCCGAGTTTGCTCTTGATCTCGTCGCACAGCAGGTCGGCCAGCGCGCCGGTGCCGGACAGCTGGACATTGCCGTGCTGGTCGCGCTCGATTTCCTTGGCCAGCAAGGTGGCCACCGGCTGCCCGGAGGCATCGTGCACGCCTTCCGACACCGCGATCACGCAGCGCCCGTGGCGCTCGTACATGGCCTTGACGTCGGCCAGGAAGCGTTCCAGTTCGAAAGTGCGCTCGGGCAGGTAGATCAGGTGCGGGCCATCGTCCGGGAACTTTTTGCCGAGCGCCGAGGCGGCCGTGAGGAAGCCCGCATGCCGCCCCATCACCACGCCGACGTAGACGCCGGGCAGCGCGGCGTTGTCGAGGTTGGCGCCGGCGAAGGCTTGCGCCACGAAGCGCGCCGCCGACGGGAAGCCGGGCGTGTGGTCGTTGCCGACCAGGTCGTTGTCGATGGTCTTGGGGATGTGAATGCAGCGCAGCGGATAGCCGGCCTTGCGCGCCTCGTCGCTGACGATGCGCACGGTGTCGGACGAGTCGTTGCCGCCGATGTAGAAAAAGTGTTCGATCTCGTGCGCGCGCAGCACCTCGAAGATCTGCTGGCAGTAGGCCATGTCCGGCTTGTCGCGGGTCGAGCCGAGCGCGGACGAGGGCGTGGCCGCCACCAGTTCGAGGTTGTGGCTGGTTTCCTGCGTGAGGTCGAGGAAGTCCTCGTCGATGATGCCGCGCACGCCGTGCAGGGCGCCATAGATGCGGGTGACGTTGCGGAAGCGCCGCGCCTCCAGCGTGACGCCGACCAGCGACTGGTTGATGACGGCGGTCGGCCCGCCTCCCTGTGCCACCAAGATCTTACCCGACGACATAGTTCACCCCTCCACATTAGGCGGTCGCACCGATCATACAGGAGGACCGCCATTGTCGGCTTACTTCTGTTGCCGTGTTGTCGCTACGGCGCGGCGCGGTCGTAGATAATGGAGACGCGTCCCTTGCGCTTGTTGCCGATTTGTTTGTCGAGGAAGGCATCGACCTTTTGCCAGAAGTCGATCCGGGTCTTTTCCATCTCCCAGGTATTCAGTTCGGAGGTATATTCCACCCACTCGACGTCCGGGTTGCTGCGCTTGACGGCGCTATAGAACTTGCGTCCATGCTCGACCGGCACGACGGCGTCCGCGGAGCCATGCGCCAGCAGCAGCGGCGCCGTGATGCGGGCGGCCTGCGCGACCGGCGAAACCTGCTTGAGCGCGGCGGCGTCGCGCACCGGGTCGCCGACCAGCGGCATCAGCGTGCCCCGTTTGAAGTCGTCGGTGGCGCCGTCGAGCGCATCCCAGCCCGTGGCCAGATAGGTCGGCAGGTCGGTGATCGCGCCCCAAGCGATGCCGCACTGGTACAGGCCGGGATCGCGCGCCAGTCCCATCAGCGTGGCGTAGCCGCCATAGCCTTTGCCGCCGATGCAGATCCGGCCTTCGGCGGCGAACCCCTGTTCGACCGCCCAGCGTGCGCCGTCAGCCAGGTCGTCCTGCATCGCCGCGCCCCACTGGCGGCGGCCGGCCTCGAACAGCTTGTTCCCGAGCCCGGTGCTGCCGCGGTAGGCCGGCTCCAGCACCGCATAGCCGCGCGAGGCGAGGAATTGCGATTCGTCGCGCCAGCCCCAGGCCGAGCCGCGCTGCCAGGGACCGTCGTGGGCCAGCACCACCATTGGCAGCGGCTTGCCCGCGGCGTCAGGCGGCAGCGTGAGCAGGGCTTCGATCTCCAGCCCGTCGCGCGCGGTGTAATGGATGGTACGCATCGTGCCCATCTGGCGGTTGTCGATCCGGGGATGCGAGTTGCCCAGCATCGTCAGCGTGCCTGTCTTCTGATTGAACATCAGGTAGCCGGTGGGAATCACGTCCGAGAAGGACTCGACCAGCACCCAGGGCTCCTTGCCGTAGCGCGGCGGGGTGAGCTTGTTGATGGTGGCCGGCAGCAGCGCGTCGACCCGTTTCTGCACGGCCGCCATCTTGTCGTCGAACCAGACGGTGTCGGGCGCATCGGCCACGTAGCGTACGCCGAGCAGCTTCATGCTGTCGGTGACGAGCTGGGCGTCGATGTCGTAGCCTTTGCCGGCGACCAGCGCCGAGCCCTTGATTTTTCCGCTCTTGAGGTCGAGCGCATACAGCCCTTTGGTCTCCTTGCCGTTTGCAGCCGACGCGTACAGGGTGCCGTCCGGCCCGAAGCCGAGCGGGACCACCGGATCGGGCGCGCTGCCCAGGGGAAGGTCCTCGCGCAGCTTGCGCCACTTGCCGTCCGGCAGGCGGTACCACAGCGTGTTGGTGCGGCCTGCGGCGGACCGGGCCAGGCGCGGCTGGCCGGCGGCGTCCAGCTCCCACCAGTCCACGGTCGCCGGGCGCTCGATCCGGATCGAGCCGCCATGGATGGGGTCGACAAGCATCATTCTCGTATCAGGCGGCTCCCCCTCCTGCTTGCGCGGCTCGGCCACATAGATGCGGTTGCCGTTTGGCGTGCCAGGCTGCTGCGTCAGCAAGGTGACCGGCACCTGGATCTTGCGCTTCGACTGATTGAGGGGAAGGATGGTCATGATGTCGACCCCGGGCATGTCCGTCGGGCCGCCGGTGGTAGTCGCGCTCATTCGGCGGATCGCGAGCATGATGTCTTTGGT
>JAEWEK010000031.1 GCA_023389425.1 Pseudomonadota bacterium
AGTTATGCTGAACATGTTGCAGGTTTGGATTTGTTGAGTCGGCAAACTCGGGTATACGCCCCAAATCCAATACCTGCAACCCCTCCCAGCTTAGTCAAGCAAATTATTCCGGACAGTAGTGCGCGCAAGCGGGAACCCCATTCTGGCGCATACCACCAGACCCAACGCTAGTTGGGCGCACGCAAAATGGGATTTCCGCCTTCGCGGGAACGACGTGTCAATTCACTGGCCAAGCTGATGTCAGGCACGACCTACGACGCAGGCGGAAATGACGTGTCAATTTTTTACGCTGCAGAGTGGGTTTCGGCGTTTGCGCGACACTTCCGCCAGGTCGACACAATCAGTAATGAAGCCGTGCATGACGATTTCGCGCGCAACAAGGTGTGGCGAAACGTGGGGATCAAAAGGGATGGCGGCCGGCGTGGCCGTGTTGCAGGAAATCGACAGAATGTTCTAGCGGCGCGGCGAGGACGGCCAGCGGCGCATCCATCAGCGGGTGAATTCCGCCTCTTCGTCGAAGGCGTCGGCGCAGAGCTTGCCGCAGAAACGGCGCACGCTGTCGAGCGGCTTTTCGCAGTACCAGCACGAGCCTTTTGGCGGCAGGGAAAGGCGCGCCGGCAGGGGCTGCGCAGCAGCGGCAACAATCGGCGGCTCGATGGCCACGCTCTTGTCCGGCAAACTGTCCTGAATCGTTTCCAAGGTCCACCCCCTAGCCGACAGCACGTAAAGTAACAAAGCAAGATTACTTCAGTGGAATAACGCAGGCATGACAAAGCGCAAGCGACGTGGCTGCACTGCCGACGACGTCAGCCATGTAGCCAATTCAGTTTGCTCCGAACACGAAACCTCTGCAATGCTGTCATTAAAAACAGTGTCGCTTACCGGCCCGTCTCGCGCAATCGCAATTTGTTCCCGCAGTCATTCGACTCGCGGAAATAATAACTAATTGCAAACAATAGGCGCGCACTGTTCCGCAAGCGCTGTGGCGTGGGTTTGACAGCGTTGGCGCGGAAGCCCAAGATAGCCGCATGGACGAGAACTGGCGACACGAATTAGACGCACGCACCGAAGCGATCAAAGCTTGGGTGTACCAGCGAATGACCGAACAGCAGGATGCGAAAATCGACGCGCGCTTCGCCGAGCTGGAGGCGAAGATGGAACGCAACAGGTTGCGCCTGATTCTATGGATGATCGGGATCGGCCTGGCCTGCACCGTGATTACCATCGCGGTCTTCACCTTCCTGCTCAACTCGGCGGTGAACGCGGTGCTGACGGCGCCGGCGGACGACGCCACGGCGGCCGCATCCTCCAACACCTCGGTGCAGGTGACCCAGGTCAGCTCACTTCATCGGCTCGAGCGTCACCACCAGGGCGTTGCTCGTGGTATCGATGCGCGTCGGCACGAACTGCACGCCCGCGTAACGCAGGTCTTCCATCCGGAATGAGTAGACGGGCGTGTCCCGCACCACCTTGTCCATCAGTATGTTAGCGACCTTGGTCAGCTGGCGCGAGGTATTCGGGTCGACGCCGTCGATGTCGAAGCGGTCGACGTGGGGATCGGCCATGAACACGCCGCCGCGGTAGGGATCGACGTAGAGCTGGCCGGAGAAGGCGACGGCGCCGCTGTAGGCACGCTTCAGGAAGAACGGCGAGATCTCCGCCTGCATCGACAGGCCGATGCGATTATCCTGCGGCAGCAGCGCGACCTGCGGGCGCGTCAGGTGCACGTCGAACAGTTCCATGGCGCGGTTGTTGACCGGGAAGCGGCGGTCGAGGCCGGCTTGCAGCTTGTACAGCGGGATCTCGACCTGACGCGGGCCGAGGAAGGTCGCGCACGAGGCCAGCATCGCGCCGCCCGCCACCACCGCGATCGCCTTGAGTACGCGCCGTCTTGCCGCCACTCCGCCATAGTTCTGCATGTCAGCTCCTTCTTGAGAAGCGCAGAGCCTAGCACAAGCGTGCGCGGATACGTGCTGCGGTCACAAGCTGTTACGTGATCCGCTCGTGCGACCTCTACTTTGCTGCCGCGTTGCTACTTGCGGCCGCGGAAGGCAGGACGCGCCGCGCCCCGGTGTTCGATGTGGCGGAAGGTGATGCGGCCCTTGCTCAGGTCATACGGCGACAGCTCGAGCTTGACCTGGTCGCCGGCGAGAATGCGGATATGGTTCTTCCGCATCTTGCCCGAGGTATAGGCGATCAGCTGGTGGCCGTTTTCGCAAGTGACGCGAAAGCGCGAATCGGGCAGCACTTCGGCGATAACGCCATTCATTTCGATCAGTTCTTCTTTGGCCATTAATGTTTCCTGTAGAGGGATGCCTGGCAACGGCGGGAACGAAAAATGGCAGGGCCGACGCCTGCATTCGCCGTGGAATCACGGACTGCTGCGCGCGACCAAAAAAAAGCCCGCACGCCGCGGGCTTCGTTTCAATGTAATACCAAAGTTGAATCGCTGATCCAGCCTGTGCTATCTGCACAGTGCGGAGCGTCGGACGCCCATGCTATCTGCATGGTGCTCGTTCGTGTAATCGACCAATAAATCGGGAGAACATCCCAAGCGGCAGCTTCGTCGATGCCATTACACATGGCAAGGGACGTGCCTTCAAGAGAACGACAGGCCCATTTACCTGTCGAGGACGCGAGTGTAACACGGCGCGGCGGTTCGCGAACAAAAACCGGTAGCGCGGCCCGCGCGATGTGGCTAGCCATATGCGCGCAGGCGCGCCGCGAAGGCGCGCAGCGCCGGTACGCCGGCCTGGTCCGCGCGCTCGCACCAGGCGGCCAGGCGCGCGAGCGCGTCGCCCGGATCGAGATGGCGCTCACGCCACAGCTGCCCCAGTTCGACGCGCATGCGCAGCGTCGGCCCCAACGCGCCATGGCGGGCGACGAGCGCGACCAGCGCGCCGCGCTGCGCTGCGCTCAGGTATTCCGGGTCGCGCCGCAGCAGCCGTTCGGCGCGGCGGCGGGCGCGCATGCCGGTGCGGATCCGCGCCTGCCGCAGTTCGCTGTGGAACACGCGCACCGCCAGCTGCCCATAGGCACGCATCACATGCAGGCGCGCGGCGATGATGCCGTCCACGGTGGCGGCGCTCAGCAAGGCGGGCGGCGCGCGCCACGACGGCGGCCGCGGCGCCAGGTGGCGCACGCGCGCCAGCCGCGCCCAGGCCAGGATCCGGATGTAGACCCAGCCGATGTCGAATTCGAACCAGCGCACCGACAGCTTGGCGGAAGTCGGGAACGCGTGATGATTGCCGTGCAGTTCTTCGCCCCCGATCGCGATGCCCCAGGGGGCGATGTTGACGGCGGCGGTCGGTCCGTCGAAGCTGCGATAGCCCAGGTAGTGGCCAAGCCCGTTCACGATGCCGGCGGCGGTGACCGGGATCCATAACATCTGCACCGCCCACACGGTCAGGCCGATGACGCCGAACATGGCGAGGTCCGCGACCAGCAGCAGGCCGACGCCCTGCCATGGCAGCACGCCGTACACATGGCGCTCGAGCCAATCGTCCGGGGTGCCATGGCCATGGCGCTGCACGAGGGCGGCATCGCGCGCGCTGGCCCGGTACAGCTCGGTGCCCTGCAGCAGCACCTTGCCGATGCCGAACAGTTGCGGACTGTGCGGGTCGCCCGCACGCTCGCAGCAGGCGTGATGCCGGCGGTGCACCGCCACCCATTCGCGCGTGGCCATGCCGGTGGCGATCCACAGCCAGAAGCGGAACGCATGGCTGGCGACAGGATGCAGCTCGAGCGCGCGGTGGGCCTGGCAACGGTGCAGGTAGACAGTCACCGCGATGATGGTCAGATGCGTGGTGACGGCGGTGTAGGCGACGATCAGCGCGGGGCGCCACGCCAGCATGCCGGAGGCCAGCCACTGCAGCACAGGCTGCCACATGTGTTCCATTCTGGTCCTCCCTCGTTCCGTATTCGGCCAGACTGCGCCGAATCGGCGGCCCCGTCCAATGCATACTGTGCGGCATTGACCGGGCGCGCGACGAAATCGCTGGTGACGCGCCGGCCCGGCGCGTATGATGGGCCGCACCGGCGTGCGACACGGCCGACGTCCTCCCTGACGCGCGGCGCCAGCGCCGGGCGTCTTGGAACGGAGGATTGATGCCAATCATCGAACGCCAGCGGCGCAACGACGAACGGACGGCCAATGCCGTGGCGCGCGGGCTGAACATCCTGGCGGTACGCAACGTCGAACTCGCCAGGCGCTATATGCTGCACAAGGACGTGCCGGACCATGTGATTGTCCGCGTCCTCGGCCAGCCGCAGGCGCGCCGCCGGGAGAGCGCCAGCCAATCGGTAACGGAAGCGATCACGCCGTCCGCGCCGGACGATCGATGACGGCGCCGACAGCCGGTCCAACCAGCAATGGAGATGCGACGCGGGCAGCGATGCGCTGCTGCTCGACTATGTCCAGCAGGCCGACCGCGCAATGTACATGAACAAGCGCCGCTGCCTGCACCAGGCGGGGCAATGCCGAATCACGCCGCCGGGTCCGGATCGGACTTGTCGCGATCCACCTCACCGTCGACGACTGCGGCCGACCGTTCCGTGTCCATGCTGGCGGACAGCGAACGCTGGTCTTCCGCGTCCGCTTCGGGCGGATTGAGCATGTCCGCGAGCATCGCGTGCAGCTCCGGCGTATCCCATGGCCGGCCGGCACGCTGCCTGACGTGGATGTAATGCCTGATCTCGCTTTCCTGTTCGGAAGTCAGCGGCAGGCCGCGAAACGTATTCGCGGGTTCGGCTTCCATCATGATGTCTCCTCGACCACGCCAACCAGCCCTTTGAGCGTACGCCCAATTGCCTCTGGCGGGCGCACGGCTCATGCGAGCATGCCGGGCGGGTTGCCCGGATGCGTGTATCGTGGGTGGTTCACGCCGGACGCCTGCATGCGCCGGCGCCTGTCAGGGAGGACACGATGCGCCCCACCCAGTCATCCACGCCGCCGCTGGTCGAGCCGGAACTTGGCATCTGGTTCGACGGTCGCGCCTATCACTACCAGCAATATCGCTATGACCGCCTGGAGGACGCGGTCACTTATGCCCGAACGGACCGGGGCAAGCCCGGCTTCCACGCCACCCCGCTGCCATCCCACTGGGAAGAGTGGCGCGAGCCAGACCAGGCCGACGCGGCCCGAATGGCGGCCTTCGGCATCACTTACGAACACGGCCGTTACTGCTACGGACCATTCCGCTACGATTTACTGGACGACGCCATCGATTACGCGAAACTAAGCATGGCCCGATCCGGAGCGCGCTGACCGGCAGCCGCAGCCCGGCACCCGGTTTGTCATTTTCCGATGCAGAACCGGCTGAAAATCACCCCCAACAAATCATCCGGCGTGAACTGCCCGGTAATGCTGGACAAGTGATCCTGCGCCAGCCGCAGTTCCTCTGCGAACAGGTCGAGCGACTGGTCGTTCTGCGCCGCATGCGCCGCAGCGAAATTAAGGTGCTTGCGCGCCTCGCGCAGCGCGATCAGGTGGCGTTCGCGTGCCAGGTACAGCGACTCGCCGGTCTGCTGCCAGCCGGCGATGCGCAGCAGTTCGGCGCGCAGCAGGTCGATCCCTTCCTTTTCCGCCGCCGACAGGTAAACGTGGGTTGCGTCCGGGGTCGGCTCGACCGTCGCCTTGTGGCCGGACAGGTCGATCTTGTTCCAGATGCGCACCACCGGCACGCTCTCCGGGAAGGCGGCCATGATGTCCTCGTCGGCCGCCGTCGGCCCCCGGTTCGCGTCGAGCAGGTGCAGGATCACGTCGGCCTTGCCGACTTCTCCCCAGGTGCGCTCGATGCCGATGCGTTCGACCACGTCGATGTCTTCGTGGATGGCGCGGATGCCGGCCGTGTCCACGATGTTCAGCGGGATGCCCTGTACCTGAATGGTCTCGGTCACCTTGTCGCGCGTGGTGCCGGCGATCGGCGTGACGATGGCCACTTCGGCACCCGCCAAGGCATTGAGCAGCGAGGACTTGCCCACGTTCGGCTGGCCGACCAGCACCACGTTCAGCCCTTCGCGCAGCAGCGCGCCTTGCGCCGCCTGCTTGAACACGTGATCGAGCGATTCGACGATGGTGGCAAGCTGCCCGCGCGCATTGGACTTTTCGAGGAAATCGATTTCTTCTTCAGGGAAATCGAGTGTCGCTTCGACCAGCATGCGCAGGTTGATGGTCTGGTCGACCAGCTTGTGCACCACCTGCGAGAAGGCGCCGGACAGCGATTGCGAGGCCGACTTGGCGGCCGCTTCGGTCGATGCGTCGATCAGGTCGGCGACCGCCTCCGCTTGCGCGAGATCGAGCTTGTCGTTGAGGAAGGCGCGGCGCGTGAATTCACCGGGCTCGGCAAGCCGCAGGCCGAGGTCCGCGCCGGCTTCCAGCACGCGCGCCAGCAACATCTGCAGCACGATCGGGCCGCCGTGTCCCTGCAGTTCGAGCACGTCTTCGCCCGTGTACGAATGCGGGGCCTTGAAATAAATGGCGATGCCCTGGTCGAGCACGTCGCCGTTGGCGGATTTGAAGGGGATGTAGGTAGCCTGGCGCGGCGCCAGCGTGGTGCCGGGGAACAGGGCGTCGATCAGCGGAGCCAGCGATTTGCCGGAAGCGCGCACGACGCCGATGCCGCCGCGTCCGGGTGCGGTGGCAATGGCGGCAATGGAGGAAGTGTCGAGTTTCATCGGTGCGATTGTAATTTATCCACCCGTTTTACGTGGCGCATGGACATGTGTTGTAAAGACGGCATGCAACACAACAGTAACAATCCCGCTACAAACACTGAGTTTATTTAACGTTTTTTAACACTGGCATTGCTGACAATCAATCGGGTCACTTTCCCGTATTCAATGCCATGTTCATTCTTCGAATGCCCGCCGTACAGCGCACGGCACGCGCGCTCACCTATCTCACGGCCTTCGTGCTCATTTGCGTCTGCCTGTGGCTCAACAAGTTCTTCGGGCGGCCGGATCTGGACCAGATTGCGTATCACGTCGGACTCGGTGTCGAGGGACTCGGGACCTCCGATCCTGCGCTGGTGGGACACTTCATTCGCTGGTGCGTGGTGGCGCCGCTGGTGTTCCTCGCGGCGACGCTGGTGGTGGAATGGCGCGGGCGCCTGCCGGCGGGGCTGCGCGCGCTCGGCGCGAAGATGCCGCTGGTGCTGATGGCGGCGGCGCTGGCGTATTGGGTGGTCGACACCAATGCGCTGCGCTACATCGGCAAGAATTTCGGCGTCGATTATTTCGGCGCGAACTACCTGCCGCCGCAAGACGTCAGCCTGAAAGGCGCGCACACCAGGAACCTCGTCATCATTTACGTCGAAAGCCTGGAGGCGGCTTATGCCAAGCCAGAATTATTCGGCGAGGATCGCATCGCGCCGCTCACGCAGCTGCCTGGCGAAAGCTTCACGCAATATCGGCAGGCACCGGGAACCGGCTTCACGATCGCGGCGATCGTATCGACGCAATGCGGCTTGCCGCTTGAGCGCGTCGGCCTGTTCGATTTGAATACGCAGGGCCAGGTGATCGATAACTTCCTGCCGCACGCGACCTGCCTGAGCGACATCCTGAACCAGCACGGTTATCGCAATGTGTTCATGGGCGGTGGTTCGCTTAAATTCGCGGGCAAGGGGAATTTCTTGCATAGCCACCATTACGACGAGACCTATGGCCGGGAAGACTGGATCGCGCAGGGTGCGAATCCGGACAAGATGAATGGCTGGGGTTTGTACGACGACGAATTGTTCGACCGGGCGAAGGAGAAGCTGCGCCAGCTGCACGCATCGAACAAGCCGTTCAACCTGACGCTGCTGACCGTGGATACGCACGAACCGGCGGGATTCAAGCCGCGCCGCTGCAAGGTGCAGGACCCGAATCAGTTCGAAGGCGTGGTGGAATGCAGCGCGCAGGAGATCGCGGCGTTCGTCGACTTCATCAAGGACAGCGGGTATTTGAAGGATACCAATGTGGTGATCCTGGGCGATCACCTGGCGCGCAAGAATCCGGTGGCGGATCGGCTGGAGACACTACCGGAGCGGTATATCTTCAACAAGTTCATTTCGGATGAGCCGATGAAGAAGAACCGCGAGGAGATCGTGCATTTCGATCTGCTGCCGACCATGCTGGAGTTTATCGGGTTTGAAGCGCACGGGAATCAGCTGGGGCTGGGTTTCAGTGGCTTCGGTAATGTTGGGGCGAAGGACAAGAAGCCGAAGGCGGATCGGTTTGATCAGATGAGCCAGAATTTGTTGAATCGGTCGGCGACGTATTTGCACCTGTGGCAGTCGTAATTTCCTCAACACCGAAACAACGTCGTCCCCGCGAAGGCGGGGACCCATGCCGAGGGTGCTGGCCAACTGCGTGCGATGCGACTACTCAAGCGGTCCATGGATTCCGGCCTTCGCCGGAACGACGTTGACAGGTAGATGGCAAAAATAAGAAAGCCCGCGAATTCGCGGGCTTTCTGTTTGCAGTCTCAGGCTTACTGCTGCGGATTGAGCTTCTTGGTGATCACCCACTGCTGGCCGATCGACATGATGTTATTCACCACCCAGTACAGCACCAGGCCGGACGGGAAGAAGAAGAACATCACCGAGAACGCCAGCGGCATGAACAGCATCATCTTCGCCTGTACCGGATCCGCCGGCGCCGGGTTCAGTTTCTGCGTGATGAACATCGAGATCGCGTACACCACCGGCAGGATGCACCACGGATCGTGCTGCGACAGGTCGGTGATCCAGCCGATCCACGGCGCGCCGCGGAATTCGATCGAGGCCTGCAGCACGTAGTACAGCGCCAGGAACACCGGCATCTGCACCAGGATCGGCAGGCAGCCGCCCAGCGGATTGATCTTCTCTTTCTTGTACAGCTCCATGGTGGCCTGGTTCATCTTGGCCGGATCATCCTTGAAGCGCTCACGGATCGCCTGCATTTTCGGCGCCAGCGTCTTCATCTTGGCCATGCTGCGATAACCGGCTGCCGACAGCGGGAAGAACAGCAGCTTGATGAGGATGGTGAAGGCGATAATCGTCCAGCCCCAGTTGCCCAGGACCTTGTGGATCAGGTTCATGCCCAGGAAGATCGGCTTGGCGATGATCGTCGCCCAGCCATAATCCTTGACCAGTTCCAGTCCCGGCGCGATGCCTTCCAGCGCCTTTTCGTCCTGCGGACCCGAATACAGCTTGGCCGAGCTGGACACGCTGGCGCCCGGCTGCAGCGTGCCGACCGGCATCACGGTTTCGATCGCGTACAGGTTGGTGCCGACTTTGGAGGTGCGGATGTCGCGCGGCTGGTTTTCCGGCGGCACGAAGGCCGACACGAAGAAGTGCTGCGAGATCGCGATCCAGCCGTCGTTGGCCTTGTTGCTGTGCTCGACGGTGCCTTTTTCGATCTTCTCGAAAGTCAGCTTCTGGTACTTGTCGGTGGAGGTGTACAGCGTCGGGCCGGTGTAGCGGCTGTTGAAGTACGAAGAACCTTCCGGCGTGTTGCCGTCGTGGACCAGCTGCAGGAACACCGACGGCGTCACCGGGGCGCTGCCGACGTTGGCCACGTCGTGGCGCACGTCGATCACGTAGTCGCCGCGCTTGAAGGTGAAGGTCTTGGTCAGCTTGACGCCGCCCTGCTCGGCTTCGAGCACCACTTGCACCTGGTTGCCGCCGTCGAGCGTGCGCACGCCCGGCTTCAGGGTGTAGATGGTGTTGTTGTTCGGCAGGTCGTTGGCGCCGGTCAGGCCGCTGCGGGCCAGGTAGGTGTGCTTCGGATCTTCTTCGAACAGGACTTCATTGGTGTCGCGGTCGGTCGGCTTGCAGGCCGGCGACAGGCCGAAGCAGCCGCCGAACCAGCCCGGGCTGCCTTCTGCCTTGTATTTCAGCAGTTCCAGGCGACGGATGACGCCGCCTGCGGTGTCGATGTCGGCCTTGAAGACGTCGGTGGTGATCGTGACGGTCTCAGCCTTGACGGGTGCGGGTGCGCCCGGCTCCGTGGCAGCCGGTGCGGCGCCGCCTGCTTGTGCGGTCGGCGCGCTGGCGGCCGGGGTCGCGGCCGGCGCGGTCGCGGCCACCTTGGCCGGCGGCGTCGGCGAGAACATCGACTGCTTGCCGTTCGACACCATCCAATCGTTCCACAGGACGATCAGGGAGATGGCGAACACGATCCACAGGATGGTACGTTTATTGATTTCCATTGGATTTCTTCAGGGGTGGTTACAACCGCAAGCGGCTGGATGGGAGTCCTGCTTCGCGGGCGGAACAGGGTCGACGCCGCCTTCGTTCCACGGATGGCAGCGGCAGATGCGGCGCGCGGCCAGCCAGCTGCCGCGGGCGGCGCCGTGGGTGCGCAGCGCTTCCAGCGCGTAATTGGAACAGGTCGGGTAGAAACGGCAGTTCTGGCCCAGCATCGGCGAGACCAGCAACTGGTAGGCGCGCACCAGCCAGGCCAGCAGCGTGCTCATGCCGGGGCCGCCGTGGCGCGCGCCTTCTGCGAGGCGAACAGGCGCACCAGTTCGCTGCGCAGTTCGGCCTTCAGGGCGCTGGTGGTCGCGGCGCCGTCCCGTTTGTTGACGGGGCCGGACAGGCGCACGATGCAGTCGAACGGCGGCAGCGCCGTGGTCCGGAACAGCTCGCGGGTGATGCGCTTGATGGTATTGCGGGTGACGGCGCGCGGGGCGAACCGTTTGGCCGCAACGACGCCCAGCCGCGCGTGCGGCAGGCCGTTGGGTCGGGTATAGAGGACGAAATGCGCGGTTTTTTGCGCCGGCCGCAAACGAAAAACGGATGAAAACTCATCCGTTTTAACGATACGCCGAACGCGCGCGAAGTCGTGCAACCCTTCGCCTGTCATGGCTGACCGCGATCGATCAGAGCGGCTTGGCCTTAGACGGCCAGGCGCTTGCGGCCCTTGGCGCGGCGAGCGTTCAGGACTTGGCGGCCACCACGGGTAGCCATACGAGCGCGGAAGCCGTGCGTGCGCTTGCGACGGACGACGGAAGGTTGGTAAGTACGTTTCATGGTGGTCTCGCTTAAAGCAAATTGTGCAAAATCGGGTCTGACGTCTCGTCAGCTTCGGGCGCCAATGACAGGATCGCAGAGGGTTAAGCCAGCGTCACGCCACAGCAAATACTTATCTTGGCCGCGTGAAGCCGGGCAACCGTTGAACGATTGGAATGGTACGCGGACAGGGAACCCTGAATTAGACAGCATTTTCAGTCCAGCTGTCAAGGCGGGTGTTGTTCTGGATGAGTCTTCGCCAAGGTCAAAACGTCGTCCCCGCGGAGGCGGGGACCCATGCTGAGCATCGCGGCCTGCGGCGCTGCCTTTCGACGGCTCACCCGGTCTATGGGTCCCCGCCTGCGCGGGGGCGACGTATTTACGATAGCGGTGAAGGCGAGCTGCTCGGGAACGATGTCAAGCCCATGCGGCCTAAAATTTAAACCCCGTGCCTGTGGATAACTCCCGCCAGTACAGGTAAAATAGCGTGTTACGTATCAACTAGCTGGCATTCATGGAAAACTTCTGGCAGACCTGTTCCGCGCAAATGGAACTCGAGCTGACGCCGCAGCAATTCAGCGCCTGGATCAAGCCGCTGATCGTCCTCGACTACGAGGATGGCAAGCTGCGCATCGCGGCGCCGAACCGTTTCAAGCTCGACATGGTGAAGTCGCAGTTTGCCTCGCGCATCACTGCCCTCGCCTGCCAGTATTGGGAAGCCCCGGTCGAAGTGCAATTCGTGCTCGACCCGAAAAACCGCAAGCCGCTCGGCCCCGCCGCCGCGCCCGCGCCGGAGCCGGAGCTGCGCCCGGCCGCGCCGATGCTGTCGACCAGCCCGGACAACATCAATATCGCCAACTCGCCCAAGCGCGAGCAAAGCCGCGTCAACCCGGAACTGACCTTCGACAGCCTGGTCACCGGTAAGGCCAACCAGCTGGCGCGCGCCGCCGCGATCCAGGTCGCCAACAACCCGGGCGTGTCGTACAACCCGCTGTTCTTCTACGGCGGCGTCGGCCTCGGCAAGACCCACCTGATCCACGCGATCGGCAACCAGGTGATGGCCGACCAGCCGGGCGCGCGCATCCGCTATATCCACGCGGAACAGTACGTGCGCGACGTCGTGACTGCGTACCAGCGCAAAGGCTTCGACGATTTCAAGCATTACTATCACTCGCTGGACATGCTGCTGATCGACGATATCCAGTTCTTCGGCGGCAAGAGCCGGACGCAGGAAGAGTTTTTCTATGCGTTCGAGGCGCTGATCGCGGCCAAGAAGCAGATCATCATCACCAGCGATACCTACCCGAAAGAGATCACGGGTATGGACGACCGCCTGATCTCGCGTTTCGATTCCGGCCTGACGGTGGCGATCGAGCCGCCGGAGCTGGAAATGCGGGTGGCCATTCTGCTGAAGAAGGCCCAGCAGGACGGCGTGACGCTGTCGGACGACGTGGCTTTCTTCGTGGCCAAGCACCTGCGCTCGAACGTGCGCGAGCTGGAAGGCGCGCTGCGCAAGATCCTGGCGTACTCGCGTTTCCACGGGCGTGAGATCACGATCGACATCGTCAAGGAAGCGCTGAAGGACCTGTTGTCGGTGCAAAACCGCCAGATTTCGGTGGAGAACATCCAGAAGACAGTGGCGGACTTTTTCAATATCAAGGTCGCGGACATGTACAGCAAGCGCCGGCCGGCCAACATCGCCCGCCCGCGCCAGATTGCGATGTACCTGGCCAAGGAGCTGACCCAGAAGAGCCTGCCGGAGATCGGCGAGCTGTTTGGCGGCAGGGATCACACCACGGTGCTGCATGCGGTGCGCAAGATTGCGGGGGACAGGCAGAAGAGTCCGGAAGTGAACCACGAGCTGCACGTGCTGGAGCAGACGCTGAAGGGTTAATTGTTAGCTCTAAAACCGTCGCCCCGGCGCAGGCCGGGGCCCATAGACCGCGTGACGGGATGCTCAGCATGGGTCCCGGCCTGCGCCGGGACGACGGCGAAGTGGGCGGTGAGAAGTGATTTTCACCCAAGAAATTCTGGCAAAATAGTACCGATTGTCCTGTAAGACAGTTTTCATAAATACAACCTAAGGGATAACTATGCAACTGGTCAAAACCACCCGAGACACGCTGCTGCGGCCCTTGCAGATTGTGAGTGGTATTGTCGAGCGTCGGCACACTATGCCGATTCTGGCCAATATCCTCATCCGCAAGGACGGCGAGAACGTGTCCTTCCTGTCGACCGACACCGAGGTGCAGATCACGACCCTCGCTTCCATCGGCTCGGGCGCCGACGTTACCGGCACCACCGTGGCCGCGCGCAAGCTGCTGGACATCCTGCGCGCGCTGCCGGAGTCCGGCGACGTGTCGCTGACCCTGCTGAACAAGCGCCTGACGGTGCAAAGCGGCAAGTCGCGCTTCGCCCTGCAGACCCTGGCGGCCGAAGAATTCCCGACCGTCTCGGTGGCCGACAGCTACAACGCCAGCGTGACCCTGCCGCAAAAGACCCTGAAGCACCTGTTCAACATGGTGCACTTCTCGATGGCGCAGCAGGACATTCGCTACTACCTGAACGGCCTGCTGCTGGTACTGGACGGTAACCACGTGATCGCGGTCGCGACCGACGGCCACCGCCTGGCCTTCTGCCAGGTCGAGACCGAACAGTCGTTCGCGCGCCAGGAAGTCATCATCCCGCGCAAGACCATCATCGAGCTGCAGCGCCTGCTGGAAGAGTCGGACGACACGGTCCAGCTGGACATCGCCGCCTCGCAGGTCAAGCTGACCTTCGCCGACATCGAACTGGTGTCGAAGCTGGTCGAGGGCAAGTTCCCGGATTACACCCGTGTGATCCCGAAGGGTTACAAGAACGACTTCACGATCAGCCGTGACGAACTGCTGCGTTCGCTGCAGCGCGCCGCGATCATGACCAGCGACAAGTTCAAGGGTGTGCGCTGCGTGATCGAGCCGGGCGTGATGAAGATCAGCTCGACCAACGCCGACCAGGAAGAGGCGGTGGAAGAACTGGAAATCGATTACGGCGGCGACAAGATCGACATCGGTTTCAACGTCACCTACCTGCTGGACGTGCTGAACAACCTGAAGTGCGACCAGGTGAACATTTCGCTGGGCGATTCGAATTCGTCGGCGCTGATTTCGATTCCTGACAACGGCGACTTCAAATACGTTGTCATGCCGATGCGGATTTAAGACCACGGCAGGTGGCCGAACCAAAAGCTCGACCACCACCTAGCACGTCGTTCCCGCGCAGGCGGGAACCCCATTTTGTATGCCCGCGCACGAAAAATGGGATTCCCGCCTGCGCGGGAATGACGGTTTTGAGGTTGCGGGTTAAAGCCGGCATCGCCACGAAGCGACACTAGCAAAAGCCCGAACACAGTTTTAAGAGAAAGCAGTCATGTCCGAGAACACTGAAGCAATCCAAGCCGCCGCCTCGAAAGAGGCTGAATACGGCGCATCCTCGATTCAAATCCTGGAAGGCCTGGAGGCCGTGCGCAAGCGTCCGGGCATGTACATCGGCGACACCTCCGACGGCACCGGCCTGCACCACCTGGTGTTCGAGGTGCTGGACAACTCGATCGACGAGGCGCTGGCCGGCTACTGCTCCGAGATCCACGTCACGATCCACTCCGACAACTCGATCTCGATCACCGACAACGGCCGCGGCATCCCGACCGGCGTCAAGATGGACGACAAGCACGAGCCGAAGCGCTCGGCGACCGAGATCGCCCTGACCGAACTGCACGCCGGCGGCAAGTTCAACCAGAACGCCTACAAGGTGTCCGGCGGCCTGCACGGCGTCGGCGTGTCGTGCGTGAACGCGCTGTCGAAGCTGCTGCGGGTGACGGTCCGCCAGCAAGGGAAGATTCACCAACTGGAATTCGTGCGGGGCGTGCCGCAGGACCGCCTGATCGAAGTCGTCGATGGCGTCGAGGTATCCCCGATGAAGGTGCTCGGCGACACTGACAAGCGCGGCACCGAGGTGCATTTCTGGGCCGACGAAGAAATCTTCACGCACGTCGAGTTCCACTACGAAATCCTGAGCAAGCGCATCCGCGAACTGTCCTTCCTGAACAATGGCGTCAACATCAAGCTGACCGACCAGCGCAACGGCAAGGAAGAGGTCTTCGCGTTCGAAGGCGGCACGCGTGGCTTCGTCGAGTACATCAACCGCTCCAAGACCGTGCTGCACCCGACCGTGTTCCAGGCGACCGGCGAGCGCGTGTCGGACAACGGCACCAACATCAGCGTCGACGTGTCGATGCAATGGAACGACTCGTACAACGAGCAGGTGCTGTGCTTCACCAACAACATTCCGCAGCGCGACGGCGGGACCCACCTGACCGGCCTGCGCGCGGCGATGACCCGCGTCATCAACAAATACATCGACGAGAACGACTTCGCCAAGAAAGCCAAGGTCGAAATCTCCGGCGACGACATGCGCGAAGGCCTGACCTGCGTGCTGTCGGTGAAAGTGCCTGAGCCGAAATTCTCCTCGCAAACCAAGGACAAGCTGGTGTCGTCGGAAGTGCGCGGCCCGGTCGAGGAAATCGTCGCGAAAACGCTCACCGACTTCCTCAACGAAAAGCCGAACGACGCCAAGATCATCTGCGGCAAGATCGTGGAAGCAGCCCGCGCGCGCGAAGCCGCCCGCAAGGCGCGCGACCTGACCCGCCGCAAGGGCGTGATGGACGGCCTGGGCCTGTCGTCGAAACTGGCGGACTGCCAGGAACGCGACCCGGCGCTGTGCGAACTCTACATCGTCGAGGGTGACTCGGCAGGCGGCTCGGCCAAGCAGGGCCGCGACCGCAAGTTCCAGGCCATCCTGCCGCTGCGCGGCAAGGTGCTGAACGTGGAAAAGGCGCGCTTCGAGAAGATGCTGTCGTCGGAGCAGATCACCACCCTGATCGCGACGCTGGGCACCTCGATCGGCCCGGACGAATTCAACGTCGACAAGCTGCGCTACCACCGCATCATCATCATGACCGATGCGGACGTCGACGGCGCCCACATCCGCACGCTGCTGCTGACCCTGTTCTACCGCCAGATGCCGCAGCTGGTCGAGCGTGGCCACATCTACATCGCGCAGCCGCCGCTGTACAAGGTCAAGGCCGGTCGCGACGAGCGTTACCTGAAGGACGACGTCGAGGAAGCGAGCTACATGATGATGGTGGCGCTGAACAGTGCGTCGCTGATCCCGCGCGACGGCGCCGAGCCGATCACCGGCGACGCGCTGGGCGAGCTCGTGCGCCAATACAACCTGGCCAACGCCGTGATGATGCGCCTGACGCGCGTGATCGACCGCTCGGCGCTGTCAGCCATCGTCGCCGGCGGCGTGCAGCTGGACCTGTCGACGCTGGCGGCGGCCGAGGAATCGGCCAAGGCGATGGACGCGGCGATCAAGGATCCGGCGGTGAAAGTGACCGTGCGCTCGGACGACCTGTCGGAGAAGCACGCGCTACGCATCGAGCGCATGCGCCACGGTAACGTACAAGTGACCTCGATCGACGCCGACTTCGTGGGTGGCGCGGATTACAACCTGCTGGCTGGCTCGGCATCGACCTTCAAAGGCCTGATGGGCGAAGGCGCCATCATCCGCCGCGGCGAGGGCGAGAAGATGAAGGAATCGGCGGTCGGCGACTTCCACCAGGCGATGCAGTGGCTGCGCGAGGAAGCGGAACGTGGCGTGTCGAAGCAGCGCTACAAGGGTCTGGGCGAGATGAATCCTGAGCAGCTGTGGGAGACCACGATGGATCCGACCGTTCGTCGCCTGCTCAAGGTGCAGATCGAGGATGCTATCGCTGCCGACCAGATCTTCACGACACTGATGGGCGATGAGGTGGAACCACGGCGTAACTTCATCGAGACCAATGCGCTGCAAGCGGGAAATATCGACGTATAAGCCTCGCCCTGCGAAGTCGAAAAGGACCCTTCCCGGGTCCTTTTTCTTTTCCGGCGAGGCCGAATACTGGTCCTGCTGGTACTGTCGACCGATACCACTTCTAAATTACTTCTGCTGCGTGGGACATTTTCGATAACCTTGCGGTATTCACAGGAGAGGTGATGATTCCCAAATATATCGCGACGGTTCTATTGTCGATTTTGGCGGCCAGTCTGACCGGTTGTGTCTACTACGTACCAAAGCCCGGCGAAACGATATATGTCAAGGTGGTGACAAAGCTGACCGTCGAAGAAATCTCGCGACGCGGGCCAACGTTGGCGGTACGAAACGCTTTGGCCCACGGCGCCACGCGCGACGATATTAAAGATGGCCGGATTGCATTCGGACTCTGCACGGAGAAGACGGAACAGGGTTACGAGGATCGCCATTGGACCGTCCAGCTACCGCGCAACGAACGCTTTGTTATCGGCACCCGTGTATCGGAGTTTGCCGAGATTGTCCCGGGTACGCCCGACTCGGATGAAGGTCCGTTGAGCCACGTTGCAAGGAAAACCGCAGAGCCGAGCGAGGCCGAATTGCGGCAACTAACATACAGGAAACTCGTGGCGTGCGACGCGACGAGTACGCCCGGCACGGTACGCGTTGAATTGACGACGACAACAAACAGCTGGAGCCTGACCCAGTACGACAGGGCGGAGGCGTGGATCCGCTCCCTGCCGAAAGAGCCGCTTGAAAACGGCCGGCTATTCGTCGCGACCTGCGGTGTGGGGACAGAAGCTTGGCTCGACTGGTATATCGAGGCACGCCCGGATCAGCCGGTAAAGGTCGGCGATATCGTGAAAGCACGAGCGGGCACTGATGCGTCGGAAACGGGTGGTGGACAGCTGAGTCAAGTGACCGAGCTGAATGTCCGCAATCTCAAGTACGAGAAGATGTTTGGGGGGTATAGCGTTCGATGCAGCCAATAGCTGAAAGACCAAACTACCCCCAATCTTGTTGTGAAGATATTGAACAGACGGTAGACTGAGGCCGACAATCAACGACCTCTTGCCGGCATGCCCGAGCTCCCTCCGCCAAAAAGTCCAACACCCGCGTCAGACTGGAGCGAAGTCGAGCTCACTGCAGCGGTAGTGGCGTACCTGAGTATGTTAAACGCCGAGCTCGATGGACGTCCCTACAATAAGGCACAAATAAATCGACAACTTCGCGGGAGCGAGCTTTCCCGACGTTCGGAAGGCTCGGTCGAATTCAGAATGCAGAATATCTCTGCGGCGCTTTATGAACTGAAGATGCCATGGATTCCTGGTTATAAGCCAGCGAAGAACATTGGCAGCGCAGTGAAAGAGAAGCTAATCGAGTTATTGAAACTGAACGGTGCCGATTCGCTTTCAAGCTACGTTCCAACGACGAATCCCGACTTGCTCTCGGAGAGAGTTGCTGAGCTTCGGCTGCGCGGTCTGCCTAAAATCCCGCCCGGAAGATTGCGACCACCGACTGTCGTGACTGATCGAACAAGCTATTTCCGCGATCCCGCAGTGAAAGCATGGGTGTTGGAAGCCGCTGGAGGAGTGTGCGAAGGATGCGGCTCCGTTGCACCGTTTGTTGATGATCGAGAGCAGCCGTTCCTCGAACTTCACCATGTCATGCCGCTCGCAAGTCACGGTTCAGATACCGTCACAAACGCTGTGGCATTGTGCCCCAACTGTCATCGACGCTGTCACTCGTCGAAAGACAAACACGAATTCAAGCTCGAACTATATGAACGTGTCCCACGTTTAATTATCGAGGTACCGGAAGCCATCGAACTGGATACCCACACTTTCATTGAATGAATGCGCCGACCTTACGTGCGACGCCTCAACCCGTGGGCTCAAACCGGCTTAAGCCCGATATCTCGACTCACTTCTGCTATGCGTTGTGTTTCTGATTGATCAGGAACCTCACCGATCACGTCTGCGTACCTTGAATATGTTTTCCCTTGCGCCGCCCTGCACAACGTAGTAACGTACCTACAAAAGAGGCACCCGCATGCCAACGACAACCTATTCCAGCCGCGAATTCAATCAGCACGCCAGCGAGGTGAAGAAAGCTGCCGACCACGGCCCGGTGTTCATTACCGACCGCGGCAAGCCCGCCTATGTTCTGTTGACGATGCAAGACTACAAGACCCTGATCGCGCCGCAGCAGGACATCGCGGCCTTGCTGGCAATGCCGGACGTCGGCGACTTTGAGCTTGTCATTCCGCTCCGTCGGGATCCTCCAAGCGCAGCCGAGCTGGAATAATGTTCCTGCTCGATACCAACCTTGTTTCCGAACTGCGCAAGGTCCGGATTGGCAAAGCAAACCCGGGCGTGGCCACATGGGCCGGTCAGGTCGATGCGCACAACCTCTTTATCTCGGTCATCACGCTGGAAGAAATCGAAATTGGCATCTTGCTCGCGGAGCGCCGTGATCCAGCCAAGGGAGCGATCTTCCGTCACTGGATGAGCCATCAGGTCTTGCCGGTCTTCTCCAAGCGTACACTTGCCGTGGACACGCCCGTTGCGCTACGCTGCGCGCAGCTGCATGTCCCCGATGTGCGGCCCGAGCGCGACGCGCTGATCGCAGCCACGGCACTCGTGCACGGTTTGACCGTCGTCACTCGCAATACGCCGGATTTCGCCGGCACCGGAGTACGCTGCCTTAACCCCTGGTCCTGACACGATGAAAGCAGACAAGCTGCTGGCCATCTACCGCCGCATGCGCACGCTGCCGCTGTGGCGCTTGCTCGCGTCGACCAATGGCCCGACCGTTGTCGCCCTGTTGCAAACGCAGCTGTATGAAACAGATCGCCGCCTGCCCGCATCCATCTTTCACGAACGCATCGAACGCGAACTCGAACAATTACGCACTCGTGGAGAGGATTGGCCCCAGCCGGCGCAAGCCTACGTCGCCAGCTGGCTGGGCGATGGCTACCTCGAGCGCCGTTTTCCGCCCGGTTCGAAGGAGGAAGAGTATGAGCTCGCCACCTCCACCGTCGAAGCGATCCGCTTCCTGAGCAGCATCGAAAAACCGCACACGGCCGCCACCGAAAGCCGCCTGAGCCTGGTGATCGGCGCGCTTGCCAAGCTGGCCGACGACACCGACGCCGACAAGGCGCGCCGCGTCGCCCGCCTGCGCGCGGAACAACAGCGCATCGAGCGCGAGATCGCCGCCATCGAGCAGGGCGTGGTGCAGGTGCTGCCGCCGGCGTCGGCACTTGAGCGCACGCGCGAGATCATCGCGCTTGCCGACGAGCTGGCCGGCGACTTCCGCCACGTGCGCGACCGCTTCGAGCAGCTCAACCGCGACCTGCGCGAACGCATCATGGATAGCGACGGCAACCGCGGCGCGGTGCTCGACGCCATGTTCGCGGGCATCGACCTGTTGGCCGACAGCGACGCCGGCCGCACGTTCTCCGCGTTCTGGCGGCTGCTGACCGACCCGGTGCAGTCGGCCACGCTGGACGAGGCGCTGGACCAGCTCATGATGCGTGAATTCGTCGCCGAGCTCGATCCACCGGAACGCCAATTTCTGTTGCGCCTGATGCGCACCCTGCTGGAGCAAGGTGGCGCGGTGCACGACGTGGTGCAGTCCTTCGCGCGCAGCCTGAAGCATTTCGTGCAGAGCCGCGAGTTCATGGAACAGCGCCGGTTGAACCAGGTGCTGCGCCAAGCCCAGCGTGCCGCCCTCGGCCTGAAAGACGAGGTCAAGGCGACCGAAACCTTGCAATATACCCTCGACCTTACGAGCAGCAAGGTGCGCTCGCTATCGCAGTGGGTCCTGCACGACCCCGCCCTGCAAGCCTTGCCCGGCGCGATGGCGACGGGCGAAGCCGCTCCCATCGACTTGGAGACGGTGGCCGAGCTGGTGGCCCAGTCCGAGATCGACTTTCGCAGCCTGCGCGCGCATGTCAAGATGGTCCTGCAGACGCAGCCGCAAGCCTCGGTTGCCGATGTGTTGCACGTGTTCCCCGCCGCCCAGGGACTTGGCAGCGTGCTGGGCCTGGTTGCGCTCGGCAGCCGTCACGGTATCGTCTCGGAAGGGCTCGAAACCGTGTCGTGGATCGGCGGCGATGAGATGCCTCGCAGCGCCCGCGTGCCGGTAATTTATTTTTTGAAGGAACGCATACATGAGTTCGGTTGAAGAAGCCGACCAGGCCATCACGCCCGAAGCGCCAGTTGCGACGGCGCTGTTCGCCAATGATACCGGCGAGTTGCCGCTGGACACCCGCCGCGTGCTGGTTCAGCTGCTGTCCGGCCCTTCGCTGGACGGGCGCCGCCATCAGAAGTTGTGGCCCGTGCTGCTGCGCGACGAAGCGGTGGTGCGGCGCCGCCTGTGCGAGCTGTTCCTGGATCTGGTCATCGACCGCGACCTGCAAGTGGCCTTCACCAGTCAGGTGGACGCTGGCGAACTCGACGTGCCGATCCTGTTGCGCCGGTCCCAGCTTACTTTCATCGATTCGGTATTGCTTCTGTATCTGCGCCAACGTCTTACGCTGGCCGACAGCCATGGCGAACGCGCCGTCATCTCGCTCGACGAGATCACGGAAAACCTGATGTTGTACGAACGCGCGGCTAGCACCGACCGCGCCGGTTTCAACAAGCGCATCAATGCTTCTGTGGAAAAGGCCAAGAAACAAAACATCCTGCAAAAGATCCGCTCATCCGAGGACCGCTTCGAAATTTCTCCAACGTTGAAACTGCTGTTCTCGGCCGAAGAAATTCTGGGGCTGACTGCCCTGTACGAGCGCATGGCCGCCGGCGAGGCGGTCGGCAAGCAGGCGCTTGACGACGATGAGGAACAAGAATGAACCTCGACCTGCGTCCAAACGAACTTCTGCGCTCCCAGCAATTTCGCATGCACCGGCTCCAGGTCTACAACTGGGGTACCTTTTCCGGCTTGCACGACATTCCCATCAGCGAGCGCGGCTTTCTGATCGTGGGACGGTCGGGCGCCGGCAAGTCCACCTTGCTCGACGCGTTTTCCGCCCTTCTGATTCCGCCGCGCTGGATCGACTTCAACGCCGCCGCGCGCGAGACCGAGCGCGCGGGGCGCGACCGCAACCTGGTCACCTACGTGCGCGGCGCCTGGGCTGCCCAGAGCGATGCGGCGTCGGGCGAATACGCGATGCGCTTCCTACGGACCGGCTCGACCTTCTCCGCGCTCGCGCTGAGCTACCGCAACGGCGTCGGGCAGGAAGTGGTTCTGGTCCAACTGTTCTGGATACGCGGCAATGCCAACGGGAATGGCGACGTGAAGCGCTACTTCCTGATCCTGGAGCGGCCATTCGATCTGCGCGAGGTGGAGGATTTCGGTAATAATTTCGATGTTCGCAAACTGAAGCAAACGCTGGCCGATGCCTATGCGCGCGACACCTTCGCGCCTTACTGCGAACGGTTTTGCCGCCTGCTCGGCATCGACAACGAAATGGCGCTGCGCCTGCTGCACAAGACCCAGTCGGCCAAGAATCTGGGCGACCTGAACACCTTCCTGCGCGACTTCATGCTGGACAAGCCGGAAACCTTCGAGGTGGCGGACCGGCTGGTCAGCGAGTTCGGCGAGCTCAACGCCGCCCATGCCGCCGTGGTGACCGCGCGCCAGCAGGTGCAAACCCTGGCGCCGGCGCGGACAAGCCACCAGCAGATGCAGTCATTGCAGCTGCAACGCAACGAACGCGACGAGCTGCGGGCCGGTATGAACAGCTACCGCGAGCAAAAGCGCATGGCGCTGTTGCAAGAGCACATCGCCGCCTTGCAAGTCCAGGCCGAAGCGGCCGCTGCGCGCGTCCAGCGCCAGTCGGATTTACTGGAAACTCGCAGCCAGATCCTTCAGGGCTTGCAACAGCAGCGCCGCGCAGCGGGCGGCGAGCGCATCGAACTGCTGGAAGGCGAGCGCGCTATCCAGCTGACACAGCGCGAGCAACGCATGCGCAAGCGAGAGCAGGCGCTCGAGGCTTGCCGGCGCCTGGACTGGGATTTCGCCGGCTCGCCGGAAGGGTTTGCGGAGCTGGCGGGCCGGGCGCGCCGCGAGATCGAAGCCTCGCAGGAAGACGACAGCGCCCACGACACCATGATGACGCTGGCAAGAGAGCGGGACGAGGCGCGTACTCAACATGAGGCCGTCGAGCAGGAGGTACGTTCGTTGCGGCGCCAGCCGTCCAACATTCCCGCACCCTTCCTGGCCATGCGCCGCGAATTGGCGCAGTCGATCGGCGTGGCCGAGACGGCCCTGCCGTTCGCTGGCGAGCTGATCGAGGTAAAGTCCGACGAGGCGCCGTGGCGCGGCGCCATCGAGCGAGTGCTGCGCGGCCTGGCCTTGTCGATCCTGGTAAACGACGATCATTATCCGGCGCTATCCGCCCACGTCAACGATACCGACCTGGGCCGCAAGCTCGTGTATTTGCGCGCCAGCCATCCCGACGCGGCACAGGCGCGCGCGCTGCGCCCCAATTCGCTGGTATTGAAGCTCGATGTGAAGGACGGTGCGTTTGCAGACTGGTTGCGCGCCGACTTGCGGCAGCGCTTCGATTACGAGTGCGTCGAGTCGATTCGCGCGTTCCGCTCCGCATCCGAGCGCGCGCTGACGCGCGAAGGCCAGGCCAAGCACAGCCGGGCGCGCCACGAGAAGGACGACAGCCACCGCATCGACGAGCGCCGCAACTGGGTGTTGGGATTCGACAACCGCGAGAAACTCGCCCTCTACGAACATCAGGAACGCGAGCTGAAAGCAAAGATCGGCTCGCTGGAAAGCCAGCTTGCCGCGCTGCTCGATCGGGCGAAGAGGCGCAACAACGAGCGTCTGCATTGCCAGACGCTGGTCAACCTGCAATGGCAGGAGATCGACGTGTTGCCGATCATGGACCGCATTGCCGCCATCGATCGCCAGTTGAAATCCATTCGAGATGGCAATTCGACGCTGCAAAAAATCGACGAACAACTAGCCGAGCAAGACAAGCTGGTGCAACAGGCGCGCGACGACTTGCGCAACGAAGAAGTGACACAACGCGAATGCGCACGTGACGTCGCCAAACATGGCGAACAACTGGCGGCGCTGGAACAGGATCCTTCCATCGTGGCGCTCACGCCGTTCCAGCGGGAGGGTTTGGACGCGCGCTATGCGGCTTTGCCGGAACCTGCGCGCCTGCAAAACCTGGACGCGCAGGATCGGGCCATCGCGAAAGCCATCGTCGAGGAAATCGCGGACATCAACGGGCAGATTGCCGAATGCATCAAGTTCATCGAAGCTCAACTCGCCGCCTTCAGCCGCAACTGGCGCGCGGACGCCGAGGGCCTCGACCCGAGCATCGCGGCCGCCCCCGATTACTTCAACAAGCTGACGCGGCTGGAAACGGACGGCTTGCCTGCGCATGAACACCGCTTCTTCGAGCTGCTGCAAAACCAGAGTCACCAGAATCTGACCGCGCTGTCGGCCTATCTAGGCAATGCGCGCAAGGCGATCCTGGAACGCATGGAGATGGTCAACGAGAGCTTGTGTCAGGTTCCTTTCAACCAGGGGCCGGATTTCAGCACTTACCTCCACATCCAGCCGGACGACCGGCAACTGCCAGAAGTGCGTGAATTCAAGCAGGATATCCTGAGCGTGCTGAACAACGCGTGGAGCGACGATTCGGAATTGGCGGAGCAGCGCTTCGTCGCACTGCGCAAGCTGGTGGACCGGCTCGCCAGCCAGGAGCCGGAACACCGGCGCTGGCGCGAAGCAGTGCTCGACGTGCGGCTGCATGTGGAATTCATCGGCCGCGAGATGGACGCCAATGGCAACGAAATCGAAGCCTACCGCAGTGGCGCCGGCAAATCCGGCGGCCAGCGGCAAAAGCTGGCGACCACCTGCCTGGCGGCTGCCTTGCGCTACCAGCTCGGCGGCGGCAACACCGACCTGCCGCTGTACGCGCCGGTCGTGCTGGATGAAGCGTTCGACAAGGCGGACAACGAATTCACCGCCCTGGCGATGAATATTTTCGCTAATTTCGGTTTCCAGATGATCGTGGCGACACCGCTCAAATCGGTAATGACGCTGGAACCGTTCATCGGCGGCGCTTGTTTCGTCGACATCCGGGATCGCCGGGTGTCGGGCGTCCTGCTGATCGAATACGATGACGAGCGTCAGCGGCTGCAGTTGCCGGACCATGCGCGCAGCGAGGCAAGGCTTGAAGCATCCGGCTGAGGTCAGGCTGCTGCTGCAGCGTCGCTTCGCGCACCAACACCGACTGTGGCTGGACGCGACCGAGCAAGATGGCTACTGGCCCGACGATATTCCCTTAGGCATCCCGACCGAGACCCAAGCCCTGCGCCAGCCGGAGGCCGTGCGCGCCTGGGCGGATGAGTGGCGGCAATGGCGCGGCGCTGGCGAGCTGATCTGGATTAATCGCCAATGGCGTGCGTTGGGCATGCAGCGGCTGCCCGCCAGCATCAGACTACACGGGCCGGCCGACGTTGCCGATTGGGCTGGACAGCGCGAACGCTGGCTGCGGGCGCGGGAGCGCAGCGTCGCCTTGACCGCCCGCTGGCCGGGCCTGGGGAACTCGCTCGGCAAGCTGTTCGAGGTCATGGCCGACTACACCACCGATGACTTCGCGCGCCTGCTGGATTGTGTCGCGTGGCTACAGACGAATCCGCGGTCCGGCCTGTATCTGCGCCAGCTCCCGATTGCTGGATTGGATTCGAAATGGGTCGAGCCCAGACGCGCGGTCGTGAACGAATTGCTTGCGGTACTGAGCGATCGGACGAACGACGCGGCCGACTTTTACGAGCTGTGCGGATTGCGGAAACCACCCCAGCAGTTGCGGATCCGCATACTCGACCCGGCCCTGCGTGCAAGCGCCGGCGGACTCAGCGACATCAGCGCACCTGTCGAGGAACTGGCCCGACTGGATTTTTATCCGGCGCGGGTGCTGATCGTGGAAAACCTGCAGACAGGCCTGGCACTGGAGGATCTGGATCGCACCGTCGCCGTGATGGGCTTGGGCTACGGTGTGAACGTCTTGACTGCGTTATCGTGGCTGCAGCGCGCGCGTTGCTGGTATTGGGGAGATATCGACACGCATGGCTTTGCAATCCTCAGCAAGGCCCGCTCCGCGCTTCCCCACCTTGAGTCATTGCTGATGGACGAGGATACGCTTCTTCGGCACCACCCGCTTTGGAGTGTCGAACCAAGTCAACATGGCGCGAGCGAGCTGCCCGGGCTGACATCTGGCGAAGCGAATTTATATACAAAACTGAAACTCCATTCTTTCGGTCAAGCGGTGCGTCTCGAGCAGGAACGGATCGATTGGAGTCTGGCATGGCGCGCCATTCGCGGCACAATCGCCACGTCTGACTGATCGATGGCACATACCGTGCAATTGCGCGAAAATACTTAGCATGCTAAACTTTCGTCTGCTAACTATATTGACAGTGCCGCATGTCGTCCTACGACCAAACCCTGATGAACCTCGTTTCGATGCTCCCCCAAGTCGGGCGCGCTTACCGCGCGGCCGTGGACAAGGTGACGTCGGAGTACGGCCTGTCGCAGGCCACCGGCCTCCCCGTCCTGATCATGGGCCGCCTCGGCGAAGGCGTGCGCTGTGGTGTGCTGGCCGATACGCTGGGCGTGGAGCCCTCGTCGCTGGTGCGCGTCACCGACCACCTGATCGAAATCGGCCTGGTCGAGCGCCGTGAAGATGCCGCCGACCGCCGCGCCAAGACCCTGCACCTCACCGCTGAAGGCGCGCGCCGCGCCGCCGGCATGGAGCAGGCGCTGATCCCCTTCCGCCGCAAGCTGTTCGCCGATATCGCCGAAGAAGACGTCCACGCCTGCATGCGCGTGCTGACCGGCCTCTCCGCCGCCATCGAAGCCAAGCACCAAGACGCCCCGTGAAGGCGCCCACACTTCAAGAGGCGCTCTTCTCCGTTAAAAGTTTCGCCGCCTCGATGCTCGCCGTGTACGTGTCGCTGCGTATCGGCTTGCCGCGTCCGTTCTGGGCGATGATGACCGCGTACATCGTGTCCGCGCCGTTCGCCGGTCCGACGCGCTCGAAGGCGATCTTCCGCCTCGCCGGCACCTTCCTGGGCGCCTCGGCCGCCGTGCTGCTGGTGCCGACGCTGGTCGATTCGCCCGAACTGCTCTCGCTCGGCATCGCGCTGTGGGTGGCGGTGTGCCTGTACATCTCGCTGCTGGACCGCACGCCGCGCTCCTACGTAGTGATGCTGGCCGGGTACACCTGCGCCCTGATCGCCTTCCCCGCCGTCGACCGGCCGGACACGATCTTCGACACCGGCCTCGCGCGCGTCGAGGAGATCCTGCTCGGCATGGGCTGCGCGACGCTGGTGCATTCGCTGGTGCTGCCGCAGAGTTTCGCGCCGGTGCTGCTGGCGCGCCTGGACAAGGCGCTGCGCGACGCCCAGCACTGGATCGCGGACGCGCTGTCGCTGTCGGGCGATGCGCAGAAGGACCGCCGCGCGCTGGCGGCCGACATCACCGAGCTGCGCATGATGTCGACCCACCTGCCCTTCGATACCTCGCACCTGCGCTGGACCTCGAACGCGATCCACGCCCTGCAGGACCGGCTGGCGATGATGATGCCGCTGCTGTCCGGGATCGAAGACCGCCTCAAGACGCTGCGCGAACTGGGCGCGGAGGGTGTGTCGCTGCGCTGGCGCGCCGTGCTGGACGATGTGCGCGACTGGGCCAACAGCCGCCGCGGCGAAGCGCAGCCGGGCCGCGAGGATGTGCTGCGCGCGCAGATCGACGAACTCACGCCGGCCATCGGCCGCACCTCGAGCTGGCAGGAGCTGGTGGAAGTGAACCTGGCGCTGCGCCTGCGCGCGCTGATCGATACCTGCCTCGCCGCTCAAGCACTGCGCGGCCATATCGACGCCGGCGTGCACGGAGAGCTACCGCCGGAAGCGCGCAACATGCCGGCCGCCGGCGCCGCCGCACTGCACCTGGACCGCGGCATGGCGCTGATGTCGTCGCTGGGCGCGCTGATCGGCGTTCTGGCCGGCTGCGCGTTCTGGATCATCACCGGTTGGCCTTCCGGCTCGGTGGTACCGATGTTCGCGGCGGTGATGTGCTGCTTCTTCTCGACGCAGGACGATCCGGTCCCGTTCATCACCGGCTTCCTGAAGTACACGCTGTGGTCGCTGCCGCTGTCGGCCCTGTATGTGCTGGGCATCCTGCCGGCGGTGCACAACTTCGAATCGCTGGTGCTGGTGTGTGCGCCGGCCTTCTTTGTACTGGGCGTGCTGCTGGCGCGGCCGGCCAACTTCGGGCAGGCGATGCCTTTCCTGTTCGGCCTCGCGGGGACGCTGGCACTGGTGGACACGCACAACGCGGACATGATCGGCTTCGTCAACAGCACGCTGGGGCAGATCGTCGGCATCTGGCTGGCGGCGCTGACCACGCGCCTGTTCCGCACCGTGGGCGCGGGCTTCACGGCGCGCCGCCTGTTGAAGGCCGGCTGGGTCGAACTGGCCGGCATCGGGCGCGGCGACAAGGTGCCGTCGGTGCCCGAATTCTCGGCGCGCATGGTCGACCGCATCTCACTGCTCACGCCGCGCATCCAGCTGGCGGGCAAGCAGCCGGACCTGGTGGCGGCAGACGCACTGACAGACCTGCGCATCGGCCTGAACATGTCGCACCTTGCCGAAGCGCGCAGCGGGCTGGGTCGCAGCCAGGCCTCGCTGGCGGTGCTGATGGAAGACCTGGCGCGCCATTTCGACACGCGGCCGAAGCTCATCGCGGAAAACGAGATCCACCTGCTCGCATCGCTCGACAACGCGCTGCGTTCGGTGTGCGAGGAAGTGGTGTCGGCGGCGCAGCGCCAGGCGGTGGCCGCGCTGGCGGGCATCCGGCGCGACCTGTTCCCGCGCGCCGCGGCCTACGCGCCGTCACCCGTGATTGAAAAGGAAATCCAATGATCGGCGAAGTCAGTCTCTTCGGCTTGTACGTCCCGCCGCTGCTGCTGTTGATGCTGCCCGCGTTGCTGGTGTCGCGCGTGCTGGGCAGCCTGCTGGCGCGCGCCGGCTTCTACCGCCTGGTGTGGCACCCGGCGCTGTTTGATTTCTCGCTGTTCGTCATCGTACTGGGCAGCCTCGCTCATTTCGCATCCAACTGGTCCTGACATGGTCAAGAAAAACATCTTTCCGGCGCTGGGCCGGGTAGCGATTACTTTGGTGGCGCTTGCCATCGCCGTCTACGCTGGCTTGCAGCTGTGGCGTTACTACGAGGTCGATCCGTGGACGCGCGACGGCCGCGTGAAGGCCTACGTGGTGCAGGTGGCGCCGGACGTCGCAGGTCTCGTCACGAAGGTCTACGTGCACGACAACCAGCAAGTGAAGAAGGGCGATCCGCTGTTCGACATCGACCGCGCACGCTTCGAACTCGCGCTACGCCAGGCCGACGCCAGCGTGCTGGCCGCGCAAGCCGCGCTGGCGCAATCGCAGCGCGAGAGCAAACGCAATACGCAGCTCGACGATCTCGTCTCGCAGGAAACGCGCGAACAGGGGCAGACCAGGACCGACCAGGCGCGCGCCGCGCTGGCGCAGGCGGAAGTCAATCGCGACACCGCGAAGCTGAACCTGGAGCGCACGCGCATCGTCTCCGGCATCGACGGCTTCGTCACCAACCTCGACCTGCGCGAGGGCGAGTACGCAGCGGCCAGTCATCCAGTGCTGGCGGTCGTCGACAGCAAATCGTTTTATGTCGAAGGCTATTTCGAAGAGACCAAGCTGCCGCGCATTCACCTGGACGACAAGGTGAGCGTGAAGCTGATGGGCACGAAGCAGGCGCTGTCCGGCCACGTCGAGAGCTTCGCCGAGGGCATCGCGGACCGCGACCGCACGACCGGCGCGAACCTGCTGCCGAACGTTAACCCGACCTTCAACTGGGTGCGGCTGGCGCAGCGCATTCCGGTGCGCGTCGCGATCGACAGCGTGCCGGCCGGTGTACGCCTGGTCGCCGGGCAGACCGCGACGGTGGAAGTGCTCGCGGCCGCCGCCACCACCATCAAGCGATAATCCGCCATGAATTCATATCGAAGCATCGTTACCAGGACGGCCGTCGCGTCAGCGCTGCTGGCGTTGGCGGCTTGTACCACCGTCGGGCCGAACTACAAGGTGCCCGACGAAGCCGTGGCAAAGCGTCCCGAAGCGGCGAAGCCCTTCCTGGGCGCGGCCGAGAAGCCGTTCAAGTCCGAGCCGCTGCCGGACAACTGGTGGAAGCTGTACCAGGATCCGACGCTCGACAAGCTGATCGAAAAGGCGTTCGCCACCAACGCAGACCTGCGCGTGGCCGCCGCCAACCTGCAGCGCGCACACGCGGTGCTGGAATCGGTGGAAGAGAAGAAGCGTCCGGAAGTGGAGATGGAAGCGCAGCCCGGTTACGGCCGGATCGCCGGCGCCTCGCTCGGTATTCCCGAGAAGCTGCCGGATTCCGGCCTCTACTCGGCCGACATCAAGGTGGGCTACCAGCTCGACCTGTTCGGCAAGATCAAGCGCGCGATCGAGGCGGCGCATGCGGACGAGGAAGCAGCGCAGGCTGCGAACGACCTGGCGCACGTGGTCATCGCCGCGGACACGGCGCGTGCTTATGCGGACGCCTGCTCGGCGGGCTACCAGCTGAAGGTGGCGCAGCAGTCGGTCGACCTGCAGCAGCAGTTCGTGAAGCTGACCGGCGAACGCGTGCAGATGGGACGCGGCATCGCGCTCGATAACAGCCGCGCGCGGGCGCAGCTCGACCAGTTGCGCGCATCGCTGCCGCCGCTGGAGGCGCATCGCCGCGTCGCGCTGTACAAGCTGGCGGTGCTGACCGGCGAAGTGCCGGCCAACTTTCCTGCCGATGTGGCGAAATGCGACGTGCCGCCGCGCGTGGCCAGCGCGATCCCGGTTGGCGATGGCGCCGCACTGCTGCGCCGCCGTCCGGACATTCGCCAGGCCGAGCGCACGCTGGCCGCGTCCACCGCACGCATCGGCGTGGCGACGGCGGAGCTGTACCCGAACATCACGCTGGGCGCGTCCTTCGGCAGCGTCGGCATGATCCCGGGGATCGGCGACGCGAACACCTGGCACTACGGACTCGGTCCGCTGATCTCGTGGAGCCTGCCGGCGCTCAGCTCGGCGCGGGTGCACATCGAGCAGGCGGAGGCGACGACCAAGGGCTCACTGGCCAGGTTCGACAGCGTGGTGCTGAACGCGCTGCGCGAAACGGAGAGCGCGCTGACTGTATATGCGCGCGAGCTGGATCGCAACGCGGCGCTCAAGTCATCGCGTGACCAGAGCAAGCTGGCGGAGCGGCAGTCGGACAAGCTGTATCGCTACGGGCGTGTAGATTTCCTCAGCAAGCTGGATGCGGACCGGGCCCTGGCGGTGGCGGAGAGTGCCGTGGCGGCGTCGGATGCACAGCTGGCGTCGGATCAGGTGACCTTGTTCCTGGCGCTAGGCGGAGGTTGGCAGAACACGCACGGGCAGCACGAGGAAAAGCGCTGAACATAGAGCTCAAGTAAACAGGTCATCATCCGGCCCCAGGTTGTCGAAGTCGCTGTTGCCGCTGTCATCGCTCAGCAGGCTGTCCGAATTGCTGTTCTGGTCGGTATCGTCGAACAAGTTGCTGCGGTCGTCGCGGTCGGACAGCTTCTGGTCTTTGTCGCTGTCTTCGTAGTAGTTGTTCACGATCGTGGTTTCTTCGGGCTTGGACATCAGCGCCGATTGCGGGCCAAGGAAGCCATTACCGGCGCGGGCGCCGAGCAGATGTTCGAGGCCCTGGAACAAGAAGGCACCGCCGGCCACGCCGGCAGCCGTCGACGCGATATTTCCGAGCATGCTGCCGCCCCTGCCGCTGAGGAAGCCACCGCTGGGCGGTTCCTGCTGCGCCTGCATCGAGGCGGGCGCAGGTTGCTGGTACGGCGGCGACGCGGAGGCCGACGGGCGCGCGGTGCCGCTGTTGCCCCATGCGTTGGGATCCAGGAAGGATGGCTGGCCCTGCGGCGCGCCGTTGCGCAACTGGCTCTGGAGGGATGCGATCTCGTTCCTGGCGTTGTTCAGCGCCTGCTGCATCAGCAGGGCGCGCTGCACCAGCAGATAGGTCGCGTCGGGCTGCTGGCTGGCGGCGCGATTGATCATCGCTTCGGCCTCGGGGTCCTTGGCGACGCCGCGTGCCTGTACCAGCTGTGCCAGGAAATCCTGCAGGAGTTGGGAATCTTGTGGGGTCATGGTGGTGCGCTCCTTGGTTGGTCGCTTGATAATTGGGCGCGACGCGGGCGCTTTCAAGTTGCGGTTTGTATCAGGCCCTCATCTCAACCACCGGGTGAAGCGGTTACAGCAGCTTGTCGAGCGTGATCGGCAGGTCGCGTACGCGCTTGCCGGTTGCGTGCCAGACGGCGTTCGCCACCGCGGCCGCCACGCCAGTGATGCCGATTTCGCCGATGCCCTTGGCGCCCAGCGGGTTCACGTGCGGATCATCCTCGTCCACCACATGCACATCGATATTGCCGATGTCCGCATTCACCGGGACATGGTACTCGGCCAGGTTGCCGTTGACCGCCCGGCCGACGCGCTTGTCGAATACGGTTTCTTCCAGCAGCGCCATGCCCAGGCCCCAGACGATGCCGCCCAGCAGCTGGCTGCGTCCTGTCTTCGCATTGATCAACTTGCCGACGCCGTACACGCCGACCACGCGCGGCACGCGGATTTCGCACAGCACCTCGTCCACCTGCACCTCGACGAAGACGGCGCCGAAAGAATGCATCGAGTATTTCTCCTTCTCGCTGCCCGGCTCGGCCCGGGCCGTCACCTCCACCGGGGCGCCGTGGCGCTTGACGATGCTCGACATGCGCTCGCGCCGCAGGGGGTCGCTGCGCAGGAACAGCCAGCCGTCATCTGCATCGACCTCGTCCGGAAGCGCGCCCCGCAGCGGCGATTGCGGATCGGCCGCCGCGATGCCGGCCAGCTTGAGCCGCAGCCCCTGTCCCGCCGCCAGCACGGCGGACGACACACTGGCCACCGTCATAGATCCGCCCGACACTGGCGCTTGCGGCATGTGCGAATCGCCCAGCTCGAACCGGACATGGTCGACCGCCACGCCGACCGCATCGGCCAGCACCTGGGTCATGACAGTGTAGGTCCCGGTGCCGAGATCCTGCGTGGCGGAACGGCCAACGACGTGGCCGTCCGGATGCAGGATCGCGCTGGCTTCGGCAGCCGATCGGTGCGTCGGGTAAGTGGCGGTGGCCATGCCCCAGCCGACCAGTTTGTCGCCTTCGCGCATCGAACGCGGCGCGGGAGTGCGGCGACTCCAGCCAAAACGCTCGCCCCCGATGCGGTAGCACTCGCGCAATGACTTGCTGGAATAGGGCAGCTGCTTTTCCGGATCCCGTTCGGTGTAATTGCGCAGGCGCAGCTCGATCGGGTCGATGCCCAAGGCTTCCGCCAGTTCGTCCATGGCGGCCTCGAGCGCGAAGCTGCCGGTGGCTTCGCCGGGGGCGCGCATGAAGGTGGGGGTGCCGAGATGCATGCGCGCCAGCCGGTGCGAGGTCTGCTGCGCGGGCGATTCGTACATCATGCGCGTGACCAGCGCGCAAGGCTCGATCCAGTCTTCGATCATCGAGGTGTAGGCGACCACGTCGTGGCTGGAAGCGGTCAGGCGGCCATCGGCCGTGGCGCCGAGGCGCATGCGCTGCTCGGTGATGGGACGGCCGCCGACCGGGCCGAACATCTGGTTGCGATCCAGCACGAGCTTGACCGGCCGGCCACACTGCTTGGCCGCCATTGCCGCCAGCAAGACGTGCGACCACGCCGAGCCCTTGCAGCCAAATCCGCCGCCGGTGTACGGACACAGCACCGTAACCTGCTCTTTTTGCAGGCCGAGAATCGACGCGACAATGTCTTGCACGCCCTTGATGTACTGGGTGGAGTCATGCAGGGTCAGTTTGTCGCCATCCCACGCGGCCACGGTGGCGTGCGGCTCCAGGGGATTGTGGGTTTCATGGGGCGTGACGTAGGTGGCGTCGAATTCCACGCTGCCTGCGAGCATGCCGGCCTGCAGGTCGCCGCGCCGCGTGTCCGCCGACTCGCCCAGCACCTTGTCCGGCGGATGGGTGCGGACCTTCGCCTGGTCGAAGTCCAGCACGGCGGGCGCCGTCTCGTAGTCCACGCGCAGCCTGGCTGCGGCCTCGCGCGCATGCTCGAGCGTGTCCGCCACGACGACGGCGATGGGCTGGTTGTTGTAGTGAATGGCGTCGTCCTGCAGCAGCGACAGCACACGGCCGATGGGAGGATGCATCTTGCCGGCCTTGCGGTCCGGCGGCAGGGACATTGCGTTCTCGTGGCTTAGTACCAGCAGCACGCCTGGGCAGGCATCGTCGGCCACGATCCGCTTCACGCGGCCGGATGGAATGGTGCTGGTGACCATGACGGCATGCGCCATCTGGTGTGGGAAGTGTTCCGCGGAATAGCGCGCGGCGCCGCTGACCTTGGCCCAGCCGTCGGTACGGTTGATGGGGGCTCCGATGACGCTCATGCGATTCCTCCCGCGATGCGCAAGGCGCGCTCGACGGCGCGGCGTGCCAGCTCGACCTTGAATGCATTGTGTTCCAGCGGTTGCGCGCCTTGCACTGCCGCGTCGCCGGCGCGGCGCAACGTGTCGTCGGTCAAGGGCTGGCCGCGCAGGACGTCTTCGGCCTGTTGCGAGCGCCATGGTTTGTGGGCAACGCCGCCGAGCACCACGCGCGCATCGCGCACCGTTGCGCCGTCGAGCTCCAGCGCGACGGCCACGGCCACCAGCGCGAATTCATAGCTGGCACGGTCGCGCACTTTCAGGTAGTGATGCGCGGTGAAGCGCGGCGGCGGCAGGTCCACGGCAGTGATGAGTTCGCCGGCGGCGATGACGGTGTCGTCCTGCGGCCGTTCTTCCGGCAGGCGATGGAAATCGGCGAGCGGGACCGTGCGTTCGCCGTTCGGACCTTGCAGGCGCACGACGGCATCGAGCGCGCACAAGGCCACGTTCATGTCCGATGGATTGGTGGCGATACATTGTTCGCTGGCGCCGAGGATGGCGTGGATGCGGTTGTAGCCATCCCTCGCCGCGCAACCGGCGCCCGGCGTGCGCTTGTTGCAAGGACCCAGCATCGGATCGGTGAAGTAGTAACAACGGGTGCGCTGCAGCAGGTTGCCGCCGACGGTGGCCATATTGCGCAGCTGGCTCGACGCGCCGTTGAGCAAGGCATCCGACAGCAGCCGGTAGCGCTCGCGCACCAGCGGATGATTGGCCGCGGCGGTATTGCTGGCGGTGGCGCCGATGCGCAGGCCGCCGTCCGGCAGCGCGACAATGCCGGCCAGGGGCAGGCGGCCGACGTCGACCAGCTTCAGCGGACGCTCGACGCCACTCTTGTAGAGGTCGAGCAGGTTGGTGCCGCCGCCGATGAATTTGGCGCCCGGCTGGCCGGCCAGCTCGATGGCGTGGGCGACGTCACGCGCGCGGTCGTAGGAAATCGAATGCACTCGCCCTCCCTTCAGGCGCCGTTGGCGGTGCGTTCGACCACGCTGCGGATGGCGGCGACGATGTTGGGATAGGCGCCGCAGCGGCACAGGTTGCCGCTCATGCGTTCGCGGATCTCGTCGTCGCTGAGCTCGCCCAGGCCAAGGGCATTGCCGCGCGTGTGCAGGCTGGCGTCGCCCCGCTTCACCTCTCCCAGCAGCGCGACGGCGGAGCATACCTGCCCCGGCGTGCAATAGCCGCACTGGAAGCCGTCGTGGTCCATGAAGGCTTGCTGCATCGGATGCGGATGGCCGTGATGGGCCAGGCCCTCGACGGTGACGATGTCGCGCCCTTCCTGCATGATCGCCAGCGTCAGGCAGGAGTTGACGCGTTCGCCATCGATGAGCACGGTGCAGCCGCCGCACTGGCCGCGGTCGCAGCCTTTCTTGGTGCCGGTAAGCTCCAGCACTTCGCGCAGCGCGTCGAGCAGGGTAACGCGCGGCTCGATCATCAGGTCGTGCAGGGCGCCGTTGATGCGCAGGGTGACTTTTTGCGGAGGCACGTAGGGCGCGGCCGCGCCGGGAACGTGCGACAGGTCCAGGCTTGCTTGGTCTTCAGGCATGGCAGAGCTCGTCGAGTGAATGACATGAGTCCCGTCTGACCGGCGGCCGGGCAGCGGGTTCGGCTTGCCTTTTCAGGTCCGGCGTATCATCGCCCAAATCGCAAAAGCATGGTGTCCGGCTGGCGCCGGGGGCGTGTGTCGCGAAACACGGAAGCGCCTTATACTCAGCCGCATACACATTTGGAAAGACTTATGCGCAAGCTTTTGATTCCGCTGGCTGCCGTGCTGCTGTCGGGCTGCGTCGACAATGCGGCCAACTACACCGATGCCGCCGATCACTCGATCGTGGTGCATGCCGAACAGGCCCACTTCTGGAACAGCGCGCTCAACCTCGAGCTGATCGCGTCCCGCCTGCAGGATTGCCAGCGGCGCTACCCGCTGGGCAAGATGGCTGCCGAGCGCGTCGATCTCACGCTGTATGACAATGGAAACGGCGTCTACACGCTGCAGTCGGGAAGCAAGCTGTGGCAGGTGGAAACCAATACCTGCACGGAGCTGGCACCGCCCGCCGCTGCGAGCGGGCAGGCGCTGGGGGCATTCAGGATGATCGGGAACAAGCTCGTCTTCGTGCAGGCGGGCTCGACGGCATTGGCGGGGAATTAAGGACGCAGCCAGCCGCGCGCGATCGGCGCTGCCAGCACGCGGCGGTACACGGATTCCATCATGGGCACGAGCGAGGCGCTGAGCGCGCCGGCGGCGCGGGTCTGGAACAGCGCCGCGACGATGATCGACACCACCAGCGCACCGAACATATCCATCGGGTAGTGGACACCCAGGAACACGCGCGCCCAGGCGACCAGGGCTGCAAGCGGCAGCATCAGCGTGCCGAGCCGGCGCGCGTTGTCGACCTTGCTGCAGGCGAGTACCAGGGCGACGGTGAACATGATGGTTCCGTGGTCGCTTGGGAAGGAACTGTCGGGCGCATGCTGCAGGAAGGTGTGGCCGACGCCGGCCATGAAGGGGCGCGGGTGGAACCAGAGAAGCCCGATCGCGAAGTTGATGGCCAGCGCGCCGACGGCGGCCAGGCAGGCGTGCACCGAGGCCTGGCGCTGGCGGGCCTCACCGCCGATCCACAACGCGGCAAGCGTCAGTGGTACCAGCAGGATCAGCCATTGCGCAGCGAAGCGTGAGCTGAACAGTTCCCATCCGGACAGGCCGGCCGAGGCGTTGATGGAAGAAAACAGGATGAGATTCAGGTGCTCGAACATGGCGTGATCCGGGGAAATGGCTTTACTGCAAGGATGAGTTCAGCATAGCGCGCCCGCGGAGCCGCGCCACGCGAAATCGCAACAGTGTGTTACAGCCGGGAGTGCGCTTGGCGCGGCGACAGCAGCTGATGCAGGCGCTCGATCTCCTTGGTCCGCCCTACCTGTTCCAGCGCGCGCTCCAGCAGGGTCTTGCCGCCCTCGCGCAGCATGGTCCACTGGGTGAAATACTCGTGCACCGTGCGCCAGGGCGGGAACTCGGGCGGCATGCTGCGCCACGCGGCGCCGGAATCGAGGAAGTAGATGACGGCGTTGAAGACATCGTAAAGATCATGCTTGCGCGGACGCGTCTTGCGGCGCGCGGCCTCGAGCATGTCCCGGATTTGTTCGAACTGGTCGCGCGACAAGTCGCTTGGAAATTCTGGCCTGGCCATCTCGATCGCCCCAAATACTCTCTTGGAGGCGACCGATCTGGAACAGGTTCCCGAAGCGCGAACGAAAGCGCTCAGTCGCGCGCCAGCGCCAGGAATTCCGTGCGCAGCGCCAGGTTGGGCTGCAGCTCGCCGAGCATGGCGGAAGTGATGGTTTCTTCACCCGGGGTGCGGATGCCGCGGCTTTCCATGCACATATGGCGGCACTTCACGACAACACCGACCGCCTTGGGTTCGAGCACTTCCATCAGGGCATTGGCGATCTGGATCGTCATGCGTTCCTGCACCTGCAGCCGCTTGGCGAACACGTCTACCAGGCGGGTCAGCTTGGACAGGCCGACAATTTTGCCATTGGGCAGATAGCCGACCGTGGCCTTGCCGAAGAACGGCGCCAGGTGGTGCTCGCAGTGGCTGTAGACCGGAATGCCGCGCACGACGATCAGCTCGTTGTATTCCTCGGCGCCATCTTCGAAGGCCTTGAGAATCTCGACCGGATCCTGGTCGTAGCCGGAAGTCCAGTGCTTCCAGGCCTTGGCGACCCGCGCCGGGGTCTCGTGCAGGCCCGCGCGGCTCGGGTCTTCACCCAGGCTCGACAGCAGGCGGCGCCAGTCGTTCTCGGTGAACGCTTCTTTATCGGACATATACAACCTTCATTTTTTCGATTGCCGCCAGTATATAGAAAATGCGGGGAATCGACCGCGCGGCGCCAAAGTTTGATGCAGCCAAACTCATGCGTCGAGGGGATGCGCTAGCGTTGTTTTTCGTCCCCTAAGAGGAGAACAACCATGCTCGGGAGTACTGTCCTGGAAGTCGCGGTCGGCCTCAGTTTCTGTTTCGGCTCGGTCGCGCTGATCGTCGCCACGCTGCAGGAGGCGCTGTCGTCGATCTTCCGCTTGCGCGCCAATACGCTACTGGCCGGCATCAAGACCATGCTCAACGATCCCGATTTCAGCCAGCTGGCGCAGGCGGTGTACACGCATCCGCTGGTCAATCCGCATGGCGGCGGCTCGCTCAAGTCGAAACCGTCCTATATCGAACCGGCGCATTTCGCCATCGCACTGATGGACAGCATCCAGCAGGACGGCCCGGCCACCTGGGAGGCGCTGGGCGCCGCGATCGCCTCGATTCCCGATCCGCAGGTCAAGCGCGTGATGCAAGGCTTGTACAAGCGCGCGGGCGACCTGCAGCAATTCCAGCGCCTGGTGGCAAGCTGGTTCGACAACGCGATGCAGCGCATGTCCGGCGCCTACAAGCGCAAGCAGCTGCTGATCTCCTTCCTGCTGTCGCTGCTGCTGGCGGTGTTTTTCAATATCGACAGCATCCACCTGTTCCGCACGCTTTGGCTGCATCCGGCGCTGGCAGCGCACATCACGGGCGCGCCGGGTACGCTCGACCAGGCGACCGTCGATGCATTGATGGCGCTGCCGATCGGCTGGGAAAAGTTCCCGCCGGTGCTGGGTCCGGATTTCCTGTTGCAAGTGTCCGGCTGGCTGGCGACCGCGTGCACCACCCTGTTCGGCGCGCCGTTCTGGTTCGACATGCTGCAGCGCGCGGTGCAGATG
>JAEWEK010000064.1 GCA_023389425.1 Pseudomonadota bacterium
GCGCGAGAAGGGGGAGCCCAAGTGTGTTTTAACCGGCTGGCGCGCCAGCGCCGGCGCTGAACGTGGAGCTCCAGATGATGCAAGAACCTTCCCGCAAGTACCGTCCGATTTCCCCCGTCCGCCTCGAAGACCGCCAATGGCCGTCCAGGACCATTTCCGCGCCGCCGATCTGGCTGTCCACCGACCTGCGCGACGGTAACCAGGCCCTGTTCGAACCGATGAACGTCGAGCGCAAGGTGCGCATGTTCCAGGAACTGGTGCGCATCGGCTTCAAGGAAATCGAAGTCGGCTTTCCCTCCGCTTCCCAGATCGACTACGACTTCGTGCGCCGCCTGATCGATGAAGACCTGGTGCCGGACGACGTGAACCTGATGGTCATCACGCAGTCGCGCCCCGACCTGATCGAAAAGACGGTCGAATCCGTCAAGGGCGCGCGCAGCGCCATCGTCCACATCTACAATGCGACGGCGCCGGTATGGCGCGAGGTGGTGTTCGGCATGACGGTGCCCGAGATGGTCGCCTTCATCGACCGCAACGTGCGCTACGTGAAAGAACTGACCGACGCCCGCCCCGAGACCAAGTGGACGCTGCAATACTCGCCGGAATGCTTCAGCATGACCGAGCTGGACGTGTCGCTGCAAGCCTGCCAGGCAGCCATCGAAGCCTGGGGCACCGGACCGGGCCGCGAGATCATCATCAACCTGCCGACCACGGTGGAGAACGCGACGCCGAACGTCTTCGCCGATCAGATCGAATGGATGCACCGCCACCTCGTTCCGCGCGAACACATCATCCTCTGCGTCCACCCGCACAATGACCGCGGCACCGGCGTGGCGGCAGCGGAGCTGGCGATGATGGCCGGCGCCCAGCGCGTCGAAGGCTGCCTGTTCGGCAACGGCGAGCGCAGCGGCAACGTCGACATCGTCACGCTCGCGCTCAACCTCTACACCCAGGGCGTGCACCCCAGGCTCGACTTCTCGGACATCAACGGCATCGCCCGCATCGCCGAGGAATGCACCGGCCTGCCCATCCATCCGCGCCATCCCTACGTCGGCGATCTCGTGTTCACGGCGTTCTCCGGCTCGCACCAGGACGCGATCAAGAAAGGTTTCGCGGCGCGCGATCCGGACGGCGTGTGGGAAGTGCCCTACCTGCCGATCGACCCGGCCGACATCGGCCGCACCTACGACAGCCTGATCCGCGTAAACAGCCAGTCCGGCAAGGGCGGCATCACCTACCTGCTCGAACGCGAACGCGGCATCCAGATGCCGCGCCGCATGCAGGTCGAATTCAGCTCGGTGGTGCAGCAGCATGCCGACGCCAGCGAAAGCGAGATCAGCGGACAGCAGCTGTGGAAGATCTTCTCCGACACCTACCTGCACACCCAGCACGAGGGCGCGACGCTGGTGTACTACGGCCACCGCTTCGATGACGACGGCCAGAGTATCGAGATCGACGTTTCCTTCCGCGGCACGCAGCATCGCTTGTCGGGCAATGGCAACGGGCCGATTGCGGCGGTGATCGACGCGCTCGGCCTGCCGGTCCGCATCGACCACTACGAAGAACGCGCGACCAGCGCCGGCGCGCAGGCACAGGCGCTGGCGATCGTCGAAGCGGCGTGGCCGGGCATCGCCGGTTCCGCTTTCGGGGCCGGCCTGAGCACCAACATCGTGACGGCGTCGGTGCTGGCGGTGGTGAATGCGATCAACCGCCTGGCGGCGCGCGGCTGCCCGGTGATGCTGGAGTCGCAGGATAGCGCTGCGAACGCCTAACAAGGAAAGGGCCGACGGCGCGCGAGCGCTATCGGCCCTCGACGAATTAAGACACCAGGACTTCGGAACTGATCTCGCGCACCGACTTCACACCGGTCAGGACCATATTGGTGCGGATGTCCTTCTCCATGATCGCGAGCAGTTTTTCGACGCCGGCCTGGCCGCCGACAGCCAGCGCGTAGATGAATGCGCGGCCCAGCAGCACACCGTCGGCGCCCAGTGCCAGCATGCGGAACACGTCGGTGCCGGTGCGCACGCCGCCATCGGCGAAGATCGTCATCTTGCCCTGCACCGCCTTGGCAATCGCCGGCAGCGCCTGGGCGGTGGACAGCGCGCCGTCCAGCTGGCGGCCGCCGTGGTTCGAGACCACGATGCCATCCGCGCCGAAGGCCAGCGCGTCGAGAGCATCGCCCGGATCGAGGATGCCCTTGATGACCAGCTTGCCCTTCCACTCGTCGCGGATCCATTGCAGGTCGTTCCATGCGATCGCCGGATCGAAGTTCGCCGCCAGCCAGCCGATGTAATCCGCGAGACCGGTGGCATGGCCACGGTAAGCCGAGATATTGCCAAGGTCGTGTGGCCGGCCGAGCAGGCCGACGTCCAGCGCCCAGCGCGGATGCGTCATCGCCTGCAGCACGCGTCGCGTCGGCCCGTTCGGTCCGCTCATGCCGCTGTGGGCATCACGGTAGCGCGCGCCGGGCACTGGCATGTCGACCGTGAAAACGAGCGTCGTCGCGCCCAGCTCGCGGGCGCGCCGCATCACGTCGCGCATGAATTCGCGGTCCTTCAGCACGTAGAGCTGGAACCAGATAGGGTTGGGGATCTGCGATGCGACTTCCGACAGCGGGCACACCGACACCGTCGACTGGATGAACGGGATCTTGCGCTGCGACGCCGCGCGCGCCGCCTGCACTTCGCCGCGGCGGGCATACATGCCGGCCAGTCCCACCGGCGCCAGCGCGATCGGCAAGCCGTAGCTCTGGCCGAACCATTCGGTGGACAGGTCGAGGTCTTCCGATCCGCGCAGCACGCGCTGGCGCAGCTTGATGCCCTGCAGGTCGCTCACGTTCGCGCGCAGCGTCTCCTCGGCGCCGGCGCCGCCGTCAAGGTAATGAAAAAGGAAGGGAGGAAGCTTGCGGCGGGCGGCTTCGCGGAAATCGGTGGCGGACGAAATGATCATGTCGACTGGACGGACGGGTTCAGGACAAAACAGTTGAACGGTAGCACGAAACCAAGGCGACCGCACCCATCCGCTCACATTCATGATCGCCCGGCTGATTTGATACCATTGGTTGAAAATTATTCGCCACATTGCAGACTACCGATCATAACTAGTACAGCCGATACTGGGTTCTCCATCCCAACCACTGCATCAAGGAGAACACCATGAGCAAGTCCCTGACCGGCAAAGTCGCTTTCATCAACGGCGGTTCACGCGGCATCGGCGCCGCGACGGCCGCGCGCCTCGCGCGTGACGGCGCCACGGTGGCGATCGGCTACAACAGCTCGGAAGAAGCCGCGCACGCGGTGGCGGACGGCATCCGCGCCGCCGGCGGCGACGCTTTCGCCATCCACGCCGACGCAAGCGATCCCGCCTCGCTGAAGAACGCCATCGACAGCGTCGCCAAGCGCTTCGGCCGGCTCGACATCCTGGTCAACAGCGCCGGCGTGTTGCGCATCGGGCCGGTGGAGCAGTTCTCGCTTGCGGACTTCGACGAGACCATCGCCGTGAACGTGCGCGCCGTCTTCATCGCGACCAAGGCCGCCGTCGAACACATGGGCAATGGCGGCCGCATCGTCAATATCGGCAGCACCAATGCGGTGCGCATGCCGTTCGCGGGCGGCGCCGCCTACGCGATGAGCAAGGCAGCCCTCACCGGCCTGGTGAAAGGCCTGGCGCGTGATCTCGGCCCGCGCGGCATTACCGTCAACAATGTCAGCCCGGGTCCGGTCGACACCGACATGAACCCGGAGAGCGCGGAATTCGGCGCCGCGCTGCACGGCCTGATGGCGATCCCGCGCCACGGCAAGCCCGACGAGATCGCGGCGATGGTGTCCTACCTGGCCGGGCCGGAAGCGGCCTTCGTCACGGGAGCCGACCTGCTGATCGACGGCGGCTTCGCGGCGTGATCGTTCAGCCGCCGGAGAAGCGCGCGGCATTTCCGCTGGCGCGAAAGGCCTCGACGATGTAGTCGACAAAGGCCCGGGTCTTCGCCGGCACCAGCTTCCGGCTCGAATAATAGATCGACAGCGGGCCGGTGTCGGCGTACCAGCCAGGCAGCACGCGCCGCAGTTCGCCCGACTTCAGCAGCGGCGCGACGTGCGGCAGCGGCAGCATCGCCAGTCCCATGCCGCATGCCGCGGCGCGCGCGATCGCTTCGGGATCGTCGAACACGGCGACCGGCCGCACGCTGGCGGTGATCTCGCGGCCCGCATCGTTCTTCAGCGTCCACGGCACCTGCTTGCCGGTGCTGAGCGAACGGCGCAGCAGGCAGCGGTGGCGCGACAGGCCATCCGGCGAATCGGGCGCCGGATGCCGTTCCAGGTAAGCGGGCGCCGCGACGAGAACGATGCGCACACGTGCGAGTTCGCGTGCGATCAGACCCTCGGCCAGCTCGAAGCCGCCGCCGATGGCGACGTCGAAGCCTTCGGCGATCAGGTCGACCTGCCGGTTTTCGAAGTACAGGTCGGGGACGATGTCCGGATAACGGCGCATGAATTCGTCGAGCATCGGCACGAAATAATTGCGGCCCACCGTGAACGCCATCGCGACCTTCAGCATTCCCGCGGGCTTGCCGGCGCCCTGCTTGATGTCGGCCAGCGCCTCGCTGATCTCGGTCCATGCCAGGCGGACGTCGCGGTACAGGCGCTCGCCCTCCCCTGTCAGGCTCAGGCTGCGGGTGCTGCGCTGGAAAAGGCGCACGCCCAGCCCTGATTCGAGCCGCGCCACGCTTTTGCTGATGGCCGCCGGCGTCAGTCCCAGCTTGCGCGCGGCGGCAGAGAAACTCGTTTCCTCGGCCGAGGCGACGAAGGCATCGATATGGATTCGCAATTCGGCGTGCATGTGGTGCTTCCTGGTCGTGAGCCATGACGGCGGTGAGCCATATTACAAAATCCACCACCGCGTATTTCGTTTTTTTGCAAAGCCACCCGGCGAGGAAATCAAACTGCTAGCATCCCGACGATGACCAATTTCCACCGCCGCGCCCTTGCCTGCGCCGCATTCCTGCTCATCCTGCCTGCCGCATATGGCGCCGGCCAGGATGCCTTCCACTTCAATTTCACCAATCAGATCACAGGCGTCCCTTTATTCGATAACGCTCGCGGTTATGGTTTTGTGAGCCAGACGCTGGCCCTGCCCGCGCGCACCGTCCATACAACAGGCATCCATCATGAAGCCGGCGGCGCCGTGATCAGCGAGCCAGTGTTCGAGGTAGAGAAGAATTTCGAAAACCTGAATTACAACCATTACGGCATGGCCTTTCGCGTCAAGGCGCCGCCGGGTGCATACGCAATCAAGGTGCGCACCACTTCCGACGCAGCCGATACAACCGTGTCGATCTCCGGCATGCAGACCAGCCGCCTGATCGGCAACACGACCTGGGATGCCGCCGGGCGGATTCCGAACAAGACACCGATGCAGGTGCAGGGCCACGACTGGAATTACCGTTACGTGAACGGTGGCCAGGCGATCGACATCGAAGTCGAGCCGAACAAGACCGATACGCCGGTTGGCCTCGCGGAAATCACGATCACGCCGATACCAACCACAAAGCGTCCGGCCGGCGTGCTGCCGACCATATTCACGCTGGGCGACTCCACCGTCAAAACCTACACCTTCGACGAAGCGCCAATGAGCGGTTGGGGCCAGGTTTTCGACAAGCTGTTCGATCCGAAGAAGGTCAGGGTCGTCAACTACTCGCAGGGCGGCCGTTCCTTCCGCAACGCGTATGCCGAGGGCCGCTTCAACGACCTGCTGATGAACGGCTACCCCGGCGACGTCGTCATGATCCAGTTCGGCCACAACGACGAAATGGACGACGAGATGCGGCGCTTCGGCCGCGGCGCCACGGAAGCCATGTATGAATCGATGATCCGGGATGTCTATCTGCCGGCCGTTCGCGCACGCGGCATGGTGCCGGTATTCGTGACGCCGATGTCACGGGTGAACGGCAACCAGAAAGCCGGCGAACCCTATTCCAATTCGTTCAAGAAGCGCCACTTTCCGGATGTGATGAAGAAGATCGGCGCCGAATTGGGCATCACCGTCGTCGACCTGAATGCGCGCAGCATCGCGTTTTATAACGACACCGGCGTCCCGGCGATGACGGCCATGGTGATGTCGCTGGAAGCCGGCGAAACACCGGGCAAAACCAACGACGGCAGCTATGCCAACGGTCACCCGTCCAACAAGATCGATGGCACCCATTACAAGGAAACGCTCGCCAAACAGTTTGCGCGCATCATCGCCATCGAACTGGCACGGCTTGGAACGCAAGGCGATCCAGTCGCAGCGGAGCTGGCGGGCGAATTGCGCACCGAGGTCAAACAGGCCATCGCAGCGAATGACTGGTCCGGCATTTATCCGGAGATCGCCAACGACACTCACAGTGGCAGCGGCGCGTATTACCGGAACCAGATCGAGAAGCTGATCCAGCTCGGCGCCTTGCACAAGGACGGGAACGGCAATTTCAATCCCGACCTGCCGATGGAGACGCATGAATTCATCACGGCGCTGCGCAGGCTGATGCAATTGCCCGACAATGCGCTGGCAGGCTACGCCGACGCTCCGCTAAGCCGCGAAGTGATGGGCGCCATCCTTTCCGAGGCCTATCACCTGAGGTTCGCGGAAAAGCCAAAGTACATGACCGACTATAACGGCAAAACCGTGGTGCCCGGCATGCCCGGCTACGACCCCAACCTCGACACCGGAGCGAAAGGCGCGATGTACTATCCGCTGGTCGACTGGAGCAAGCTCAGCGACACCGCCAGCATCGCGCCCGCCTACGCCACCAAGGTGAAGGATGCCTACCAGCTGGGTCTGATCCGGTCGGAAAAAGGCATTGCCCGCGGACGAATGATCAACGGCACCGAGCTGGAACCGCGGGCGATCGTCACCCGCGCCAAGGCGGCCAAGGCGCTCTATTTCATGTGGGTGCTGGCCCAGCCGCCGCGCCTCGAGGATGACACGGTCACTACCAGTTAGCCCGCTGCTGGCTTGGGCTGTTTGAATGCTTTTCCAGGTATTCGCGCAAGTATTCGATGAAATACGCCACTTTCGCCGACAGGTTCAGCCGTTCCAGATAGACGGCATATACGTCGGCGGCCGGCGTCTCGTAGTCGGGCAGCACCTGCACCAGCCGCCCGCTGCGCAGGTATTTGGCGACATCCCACTCGGCGCGCATCAGGACGCCGTGGCCATCCAGCGCCCATTTCAGGGCGACCTCGCCATCGTTGGTGCTGAGCTTGCCATGCACCTTCACGGTTTCGCTCTGCTTGCCGCGGCTCAGGCGCCAGTTGCCGTAGGCGCCCTCGTTCTGGCGCAATACGATGCATTCGTGCTTGGTCAGATCATGTGGATAGACCGGCACGCCGGCAGCGCGCAGGTAAGCCGGCGCGGCGCACAGCAGGCGCCGGTTGGCCGCGATCTTCTTCGCCACCAGCCGTGAGTCCGGCACGTTGCCAAAACGGATAGAAATATCGATGGCCTCGTCCGGCAGCACGATGGGCCGGTCGGTCAGGTGCAGCTGCACCTCGACATCCGGATGCGCCTTGGTGAAGCCGGAGATCGCCGGCCCGATGTAGGAACGGCCAAAGCCCAGCGGCGCATTCACGCGCAGTAAGCCTTTCGGCGCAGCGCGGCTGCTCGATACACGCTGCTCCATTTCTTCGATATCGCTGAGGATGCGGCGCGCATTCTCGAAATATACCTCGCCTTCCCCGGTCAGGCTGATCCTCCGCGTGGTGCGGTTCAGCAGGCGCACGCCCAGCCGTTCCTCCAGCAGCGACAGACGGCGCGACACGGCCGGCGGCGTCAGGTTGAGCTCGCGCGCCGTCGCCGCAAGACTACCTTGCTTGACGAGCACACAGAAAAAGGCGAGTTCGGAGTCGGCGTTCATTCGTCAGTTTTTTGGAAGAATGAATTAAGTTTAAACCGATTCTCCTGCCTGAGAAAAGGACTAACCTCTCCTTATTCCGTATGCAAGCCGGCACCAAGACCGGCGACGCGCCGGTCTGTCATCGACAACAAAGGAGACATCCATGGAGCTGGATCTTGAGAAGCGTACCCTGCGCAAAATTTGGCTGCGCATCGTGCCCTTCATCATGCTGCTGTATTTCATCGCCTACATCGACCGGGTCAATATCGGTTTCGCCGCCCTGCAGATGAAAGGCGACCTCGGCTTCACCGCCTCGATGCTCGGTTTTGGCGCCGGCATCTTTTTCTGGGGCTATTTCATTTTTGAAGTCCCATCCAACATCATCCTGCACAAGGTCGGCGCGCGGATCTGGATTGCCCGCGTGATGCTGACGTGGGGCATCATCTCCGGCGCCATGGCTTTCGTCACCGGCCCGACCAGCTTCTACGTGATGCGCTTCCTGCTCGGCGCGGCCGAAGCGGGCTTCTTCCCCGGAATCATCCTTTACCTGAGCTACTGGTTCCCGGCCCGCCACCGTGCCGGCGTGACCGCCTTCTTCATGGCTGCGGCGCCGATTTCGACGGCGCTGGGTTCGCCGGTATCGGCCGCGCTGCTGCAAATGAACGGCATTGGCGGCCTGCGCGGCTGGCAGTGGCTGTTCATCCTCGAGGCCGTACCTGCCCTGATCCTCGCCGTTGTCGTCTTCTTCTACATGACCGACAAGCCGGAGAAGGCCGCCTGGCTGAAGGATGGCGAGCGCCGCTGGCTGGTCAATGCGATGGACGAGGAGGTCGCCAAGAAGCGCAGCAGCGGCGCCAAGCACGGCATCATCAGCGGCCTGGCCAATCCCCGCGTGCTGGCGCTGTCCCTGATCTACTTCGGCACCTCGGCCGGCCTGTACACCCTGGGCATCTGGGCGCCGCAGATCATCAAGCAGCTGGGCGTGTCCTCGATGACCGTCGGCCTGCTGAACGCGATCCCGCCGATCGTGTCCGTGGTCGCCATGGTGCTGTGGTCGCGCCATTCGGACCGTACCAACGAGCGCACCTGGCACGTTATCCTGGCCTGCCTGGCCGCCGCGATCGGCCTCGTGGTCGCCGCCGGCGCCAATGGCATCGTCGGCCTGATTTCCGCGCTCACCATCGTCAATATCGGCATCAGCTGCGCCAAGCCGCCGCTCTGGAGCATGCCGACCAGCTTCCTGTCCGGCGCCGCCGCCGCGACCGGCATCGCGACCATCAACGCGATCGGCAACCTCGGCGGCTTCGCCGGCCCGGCCATGATCGGCTGGATCAAGGACAAGACCGGCAGTTTCGCGGGTGGCCTGTATTTCGTCGCCGGCCTGCTGGTCCTGTCGGCCGTCCTCACGCTGGTGCTGTCGCGCTTCAAGGCAAGCGAGCCGGTACCGGCCGAAGCGGTGGCGCACTGAGACGCCGCCCCACCTGAACAGATTCAACAAAGGAGCATTACATGGAGAAGGAAGCCGCCGTCCAGTCATTGACGGACACGATGGCCAAGTTTACGGCCTACATCGGCAAACGCCTGCCCAAGGACGTCACAGCCAAGCTGCACGACCTGCGCACGATGGAAACCAATCCGCTGGCCAAGCGCGTCTACGACTCGATGCACAGCAACCAGGAAGCGGCCGATCGCCTGGACCGCCCGAGCTGCCAGGACACCGGCGTGATTCAGTATTTCGTCGAAGCCGGCGCGCGTTTCCCGCTGCTGGGCGAACTGGAAGAGATTTTGCAGGAAGCGACGGCCGAAGCGACCCGCATCGGCCCGCTGCGACACAACGCGGTGGAAACCTTCGACGAGAAAAACACCGGCACCAATACCGGGACCAATATTCCCTGGCTGGACTGGCGCATCGCACCGAACGAGGACAGCTGCACCATCGACGTCTACATGGCGGGCGGCGGCTGCACCCTGCCCGGCGCCGCCAAGGTGCTGATGCCCGGCCAGGGCTATGAAGGCGTGGCCGAGTTCGTGATGGACGTGATCACCGAACGCGGCGTGAACGCCTGCCCGCCGCTGCTGGTCGGCGTGGGCGTATCGACTTCGGTGGAAACCGCGGCGCGCCTTTCGAAGCTAGCCATCATGCGGCCGGTCGATTCGAAGAGCGCGAATCCGCGCGCGGCGCTGATGGAAGAACTGCTGGAACAGGGCCTGAACGAAGTCGGCATCGGTCCGCAAGGCCTCTCCGGCAACAACAGCGTGATGGGCGTGAACATCGAATCGTCGGCGCGCCATCCGTCCACCATCGGCGTATCGGTCAACACCGGTTGCTGGGCGCACCGGCGCGGCAAGATCCGCATCAACGCCGACATGTCTTACGAAATCCTGTCCCACGAAGGAGTTGTGCTGTGAAGAAAATTTTGACGACCCCGATCAAGGACGAGGACCTGCTGGACCTGAAGGTTGGCGACGTGGTCTACCTGACCGGCCGCCTGGTTACCTGCCGCGACGTGGCGCACCGCCGCCTGATCGAACAGGGACGCGAGCTGCCGGTGAATCTGGAAGGCGGCGCCATTCTCCACGCCGGCCCCATCGTGCGCACGAAGGACGATGGCTTCGAGATGGTGTCGATCGGCCCGACGACCAGCATGCGCATGGAAAAGTTCGAACGCGAGTTCATCAAACAGACCGGCGTCAAGCTGATCGTCGGCAAAGGCGGCATGGGGCCGGAAACGGCGGCCGGTTGCGAGGAAAACGTCGCGGTGCACGCGATCTTCCCGGGTGGCTGCGCGGTGCTGGCAGCGACGCAAGTCGAGGAGATCGAAGGCGCTGAGTGGCAGGACTTGGGAATGCCGGAGACGCTGTGGATCAACCGCGTGAAGGAATTCGGGCCCCTGATCATTTCGATTGATACCAAGGGCAATAACCTGATCCAGCAGAACAAGGAAGTCTTCAACGAGAGGAAGAAGCCGATTCTGGAAAGGATCAGCAAGGAGCTCAGCTTCATCAGGTAAGCGAGCAAATGATGCGAAACGAGGGCGCTGCGGCGCCCTTCTCTTTTGTCTGGATGAACCCACTGAGCTCAAGACCGTCGTCCCGGCGAAGGGAACGACGTGCTTTTAACACGTAATAAGAAAGCCCGGCATCGCCGGGCCTGAAGTTTCAATCAAGCGTTAGAACGAGTGCCGCATGCCGAGGTTATAACCCGTATTGCCAGTGCCCGATTCAGTGTTATTCGCCACCGTATACCCGGCCCCATTCTTGTTATCGATATGCGCATACGCCGCGTACAGGTTAGTGCGCTTCGACAGCGGATACAGATAACCGATACCCCACTCGTTCGCATCCTGGTTGAGGCTGGTCTTGTCGTTCTTGTGCTGCACCGAAAACAGCACCGAACCCGGCCCCACTGGGGCTGACAAGCCGAGCAGCAGTTCTGCGCCATCGGTCGACGGCGTCGGCTTCACCCCGCCATATGGATTATTCGAATTGCCCAGCGTCGCACTATTGAAGCCTTTGTCGATTTCGTAGGCCGCGTACAACTTCACGAATTTGAGATCATAATTGGCCGCCAGCAGCGTGTTGCGGCCCAGGCTGTGGTTCACTGCGGTGATACCGATCGCCGGCGCCACGTCCGTGTTCTTGCTGTTGTAGGCCAGGCGCACCCACAGCGGACCGTTCGCGTAGCCGAACGATCCGCCGAACTGCCGCCCGGCCGAGCTCACCGATTGCTCGCCGACGCTGTATGCAAGGTCGCCGCTGAAGCCGCTCATATTCGGCGAGGCATAGGTCACGGTATTGCTGGTGCGAACATTGGTGCCGTTGTCCGGAAACAGGTTCTTGGACGTACCCGCATAGCCGGTGCCGAACGGGTCGGCCGCCACCAGCGTGGTGTGATACGGCGTGTACTGGCGACCCAGCGCGACGGCGCCGGCGGTATCGCTCCTGACGCCGACGAAAGCCTGGCGGTTGAAGATCGTGTTGGTCGCGTCCAACTCGCCGGTGTCGATCTTGACGCCGGTTTCCAGCGTGAAGAAGGCGCTCAGGCCATCACCCAGCTGTTCGTTGCCGCGAAAGCCAAGACGCGATGCGGAAGCGGCACCGCTGGTGATCTTGTTCAGCGACCCGGCCGTGCCGCCACGCTCGCCAACGAAGGCTGCGTCCGCAATGCCGTATATCGACACGGCGGTTTGGGCCGAGGCGGCGCCGCTAAGCAAAGTGAGGACGAGGGCTGCGCTTTTTTTCATGACATCTCCTGGTTGGTGGCCGTAACATCGCGGCCTTTGGTTGAAATCTCTCATTGCTGCCGCAGCCCGAACTCCGCCACTTCGGCGGCCAGCGATGCAGCCAGGGATGGCGCCGGGTCAGCCCGGAGCGCCGTCGATCCTTGCAATCCTCAGCAGATTGGTCGTGCCGGACGCCCCGAACGGCATGCCGGCCGCGATGACGATGGTCTGTCCCGCCAGCGCCAGCCCTTCGCGGCAGGCTGTCGCGCACGCGAAGTCCGTCAT
>JAEWEK010000127.1 GCA_023389425.1 Pseudomonadota bacterium
CAGCATGATCGACACCTTCACGCCGTTCGGCGTCGGCAGCGAATACAGTTGCAGGCGGTCGGGATGCTGGGCGGGCCACTTCTTGGTGATCGGATAGGCGCTGAGGTCGGTCATGGGGTCATGTGGAGGAACAGGGCGTTCCACGATACCAAAGAACCAAGACGCTTGCCGACGTCCGCCATTTCGGCGCTACAATATTTGCATCACCAATCGTCGCGGGACATGCGCATGGACGAGACGAAGCGTTACTGGTTCAAGGCCAAGCCGCCCGGCATGGGATGGGGCTGGGGCATGCCGCTGACCTGGCAAGGGGCGGTCGTGTACATCGCCTTCATCGTGCTGCTGGTGCTGGGCGCGATCTTCATCACGCCATATGGACAGCTCCAGTACCTGCTGTGGGTGGCCCTGATCGCCGGCGGCCTGATCGCTGTCTGCTTCTGGAAAGGCGAGCCGCCGGGCCGCATCCGCTAGGGCTACTGGCCCAGCAGTTCGCCGCTGCGGAAGGCGGTGGCGCTCGCGATTTTGCAGACGTGCATGCCGCGCAGCAGGTGGCGATGCGCGGTGCGGGCAAACAGCACGCCTTCCCGCGCCGCGCGCAGCGTCGTCACCTTGCCGCTTACGGGATTGACGAGGTCGGCAAGCGCATCGCCCGCGCGCACGGTATCGCCTAGCGCCTTCAGGAACACCAGCACGCCCGAATGCGGCGCTGACAATGGCTCGACGCCTTCCAGCGGTGTCGGCGCGCAGCTTGGCGCAGGCAAGGGTTCGAGCGCAATATCGAGCATGCCCTGCTGCGCGAGAAATTGCAGCAATGCGTTCGAATCCTTTTCCGCCAGCGCGTAATTGACGTCATTCTCGCCACGCAATTCCACCGTGACGGCCACGCAGGCCGGCGGAATCGGCACGTCCGGCCCGAAGTGCGCGGCCAGTTCCCACCACAGGCGGCTGCAGGCTTCGTCGAAGGGCTCGCCGCCTGATTCCAGCGCGAGCAGCATCGCCCGCGCTTCGAGCAGCGCCGACAGCGGCGCCACCTCATCTTTCAGCGGCACGCCGCAGTAGACATGCATCACGGCTTCGTTATCGCAGTGCAGGTCGAGCACGATGTCGGCGTCGATCGCCATCGACAGCAGCGTTTTCTTCAGGGCGCCGGCATTGTCTTGCGGCGCCCAGTCCGCCACCGCGCGGCGCGCGTGGTCGCGGATCAGCGCGACGTTGGCGTGCGCATCCTCGCCCAGCCTGCCGGCCAGCGTCGCCTTCAATTCATCGGCCACGTGCTTGTAGGCGCGGTTGAAGTTGACGCCCGTCGACAGGTCGAAGCGGCCGAAGGGCGCGCCCTGGATCGCCTGCGCCAGCCCCAGCGGATTGGCGGCAGGCACCAGGATGATCTCGCCCTTGACCAGGCCTTGTTCGTCGAGCCGGTCCAGCTCGCGCCGCAAAAAGGTCGCCACCAGCATCGCCGGCACCTCGTCCGCATGCAGCGACGCCTGGATGTACACCTTCTTGCCACTGCCGGGCGTACCGTAGTGGAAGCTGGTGAGCGCGAAGCTGGCCGGGCTGTCTTCCAGCGATATAGCGTGTCTGTTCGTGTGCATGGTGCGCGGACGAAATGCTGAGAAAGCATTGATGATCAACCAAGTCCTGCGTCCGCCGCAATACGTTTCCTCTCAAAAATAAAATCGATCTAATATTTATAACAAATTGTGATTGAACTTTATGGCGGCTTTGCTGGCGCTGCCATCTGCCCGGCCGGCGGTAGCTGGATGATGACTGGCGCCAATGGTGGCCCGGCGCTTGGCCTTGGCACCGCATTATTGAGGACGAAGGTCATGACGGTGACGGCCGCAATGGCGGCCCCGAGCATGGTGCCGACGACCCATTTGACGACCGAGTTGATCGCTCGCTCGAGATCAGCCCGAGTCGCGGTTTGGTCGAGGCGGGTTTCGATTCGCGCCAGCCGGACATCCATGGCCTGGAGTTCCGTACGGCTTTGCTCGGTGAGCCGATCGATTCGCTCGCCAAGGTGGTCGATGCGCTCGTCGAGGCGATTGAAGCGGTGTTCGTTATCGCCCATAGTTCACGTTGGACCGGGTATTTACCGCCCGGTTCCAAGCCCGGCCATGATCCCGCGTAAGCTATAATCGCGCCCGTTTCCTCTCTTTTTTGTATCCTCCATGTCCTCCGATACCCCGAACAACGGCCCGGCCCGCCAGATGCTGTACGACCCGGAAGAGCGCCGCATCCGCAGCTTCGTCACCCGCGCCGGCCGCCTGTCCACGGCGCAGGCGCGCGCCTTCGACGAGCAGGGGCCGAAGTTCCTGGTCGCCTACCAGAAGGCGCCGCTCGACTACGAGCAGGCCTTCGGCCGCAAGGCCCCGGTGGTGCTGGAAATCGGTTTCGGCATGGGCGACACCACGGCCCACATCGCCCGCGCGATGCCGGAAAAAAATTTCATCGGCGTCGAAGTGCACACGCCCGGCGTGGGCAGCCTGCTCAAGCAGATCGGCGAGCAGGGCATCGGCAACCTGCGCCTGATCCAGCACGACGCCGTCGAGGTGCTGCGCGACATGATCCCGGACGGCTCGCTGGCCGGCGTCCACATC
>JAEWEK010000154.1 GCA_023389425.1 Pseudomonadota bacterium
CAACAAGGGCGCGCGCTACGCATCGGACAACTTCTGGCAGATGGCCGACACCGGCCCCTGCGGCCCGTGCACCGAAGTGTTCTACGACCACGGCGCCGACATCTGGGGCGGTCCTCCGGGCTCGCCCGAAGAAGACGGCGACCGCTTCATCGAGATCTGGAACCTGGTGTTCATGCAGTTCAACCGCGACGAATCCGGCACCCTGACCCCGCTGCCGAAGCCGTCGATCGACACCGGCATGGGCATGGAGCGCCTGGCCGCCGTGCTGCAGCACGTGCACAGCAACTACGAGATCGACCTGTTCCAGAACCTGATCAAGGCCGCTGCCCGCGAAACCGGCGCGACCGACCTCGCCAACAACTCGCTGAAAGTCATCGCCGACCACATCCGCGCTTCCGCGTTCCTGATCGTCGACGGCATCATCCCGAGCAGTGAAGGCCACGGCTACGTCCTGCGCCGCATCATCCGCCGCGCGCTGCGCCACGGCTACAAGCTGGGCCAGACCAAACCGTTCTTCTACAAGCTGGTCGAGGACCTGGACAAGGAAATGGGCCAGGCCTATCCGGAACTGCACGAAGCCAGGCAACGCGTGATGCAGGTGCTCAAGGCCGAGGAAGAGCGTTTCGGCGAGACCCTGGAAAACGGCATGAAGATTTTGGAAGCGCAACTGGCCAAGACCGACAAGGTGCTGGACGGCGCCACCGCCTTCACCCTGTACGACACATACGGCTTCCCGCTCGACCTGACCGCCGACATCTGCCGCGAGCGCGGCCTGTCGCTGGACGAGGCCGGTTTCGCCGCCGCCATGGAGCAGCAGAAAGCCACGGCCCGCGCCGCCGGCAAGTTCAAGATGGCCGCCAACGTCGAGTACGCGGGCGACAAGAACAAGTTCGTCGGCTACGAGCAGCTGGACGCCAACGCCACGGTCGTGGCGCTATACGCCGACGGCGCTTCGGTGCCGGAACTGAAGGCGGGCCAGGCCGGCATCGTGGTGCTGGACACCACCCCGTTCTACGCCGAATCGGGCGGCCAGGTCGGCGACCAGGGCGTCATCAAGGCCACATCCGGCCAGTTCGACGTCGAAGACACGCTGAAGATCCAGGCCGACGTGTTCGGCCACCACGGCGTGCTCAAGGCGGGTTCGCTGAAGGTGGGCGAGGCCGTCGCCGCCGAGGTGGACAAGGCCAAGCGCGCCCGCACCATCCGCAATCACTCGGCGACGCACCTGATGCACAAGGCGCTGCGCGAAGTGCTGGGCGGCCACGTACAGCAGAAGGGCTCGCTGGTCGATCCGGACAAGACCCGCTTCGACTTCAGCCACAACGCCCCGGTCACCGCCGAGGAAATCGCCAGGGTCGAAATCATCGTCAACCGCGAGATCCTCGAGAACCATCCGACCCAGGCCCAGCACATGTCGATGGACGACGCCATCAAGCATGGCGCGATGGCACTGTTCGGCGAAAAATACGGCGACACCGTGCGCGTGCTGGACATCGGCTCGTCGAAAGAGCTGTGCGGCGGCGTGCACGTGACCCGCACCGGCGACATCGGCCTGTTCAAGATCGTGTCGGAAGGCGGCGTCGCCGCCGGCATCCGCCGTATCGAGGGAGTGACGGGCGAGGGCGCGCTGGCGTGGGTGCAAGCCACCAACCGCAAGCTGCAGGAAGCTGCCGCCGCGCTCAAGACCGCGCCGGAAGAACTGCCGTCGCGCATCGGCCAGGTGCAGGACCAGGTCAAGACGCTGGAGAAGGAAGTGGCCCAGCTGAAATCGAAACTGGCCTCGGGCCAGGGCGACGAGCTGGCCGGCCAGGCCGTGGACGTGAACGGCATCAAGGTGCTGGCAGCAACCATGGAAGGCGCCGACGTCACCGCGCTGCGCGAGACCATGGACAAGCTGAAGGACAAGCTGAAGACCGCCGCCATCGTGCTGGCGAGCGTGGCCGACGGCAAGGTCAGCCTGATCGCCGGCGTGACCGCGGACACCACCGGCAAGGTCAAGGCCGGCGAGCTGGTCAACTTCGTCGCCAAGCAGGTCGGCGGCAAGGGCGGCGGCCGTGCGGACATGGCACAAGCCGGGGGCACCGATGCGGCGGCCCTGCCGCAGGCGCTGGCCGGCGTCACCGGCTGGGTGGCTGAGCGCGCCTGATCGGCACGGTTACCAGCACCGCCACACCTAAAGCCGTCGTCCCGGCGCAGGCCGGGACCCATAGAACGCTAGCTATTTCGCATAGTCAGCATGGATCCCGGCCTTCGCCGGGATGACGTTATTTAAGGGTGAAAGTGGGGCGCGCATTCCGACTCCGGCATGCACCATGCTTATCCTTCTGCCAATGTCAATTGTCGTTGTTGCCATGCAACAATGTGTGAGATTCCCACGGTGACTATTTTGGTGCGCCGCGTCATAATCGCGTTTTGGAGTAGTATTGATCTGGACGAATTGCGGGCATCATGAGCGACATCCTCTGCGACATTGAAACGATGGAATTCACCAAAGACCTGGACGCGCGCGGCCTGAACTGTCCGCTGCCGATCCTCAAAGCCAAAAAGGCGCTGGCCGAGATGCAGACCGGCGAGGTGCTGCGCATCGTCGCCACCGATTCCGGCTCGGTCCGCGACTTCCAGGCCTTCGCCAAGCAGACCGGCAACGCGCTGCTCTCGCACACCCAACAGGACGGCGAGTTCACCTTCCTCATGCGCCGCAAATAAGCCGCGCCCGGCTGGCCCGGGGCCAGCCCATCACCCCCTCGTGACATCGCTGAAAAATTAGAGTGAAACCTCTCGCTGGAAAACGCACGGTCGTGCTTTAATTCAGCCCTGAACGGCTTTTCACCTTATAATCTAGGCCATTTTGGTCCGTCACTATTTCTATTTTTCAAAGGCACACCTATGAAAGTCCTGGTCCCGGTCAAGCGCGTGGTCGACTATAACGTCAAGGTCCGCGTGAAGTCCGATGGCAGCGGCGTAGATATCGCCAATGTCAAAATGTCGATGAACCCATTCGACGAAATCGCGCTCGAAGAGGCTACCCGCCTCAAGGAAGCCGGTAAGGTGACCGAGGTCGTGGCAGTCTCGATCGGCGTGGCCCAGTGCCAGGAAACCATCCGCACCGGCCTGGCCATCGGCGCCGACCGCGGCGTGCTGGTCGAGACCGCGGTCGAGACCGAGCCGCTGGCCGTGGCCAAGGTGCTCAAGGCACTGGCCGACAAGGAACAACCGCAGCTGATCATCCTCGGCAAGCAGGCGATCGACGACGACTCCAACCAGACCGGCCAGATGCTGGCCGCGCTGCTGGGCTGGCCGCAAGCCACCTTCGCATCGAAAGTCGTGCTGGAAGACGGCAAGGTCACCGTGACCCGCGAAGTGGACGGCGGCCTGGAAACCGTGGCGCTGACGCTGCCGGCGGTCATCACCACCGACCTGCGCCTGAACGAGCCGCGCTACGTGACGCTGCCGAACATCATGAAGGCCAAGAAGAAGCCGATCGAGACGATCAAGCCGGAAGACCTGGGCGTGGACGCCACACCGCGCCTGAAGACGCTCAAAGTCGTCGAGCCGCCGAAGCGTTCGGCCGGCATCAAGGTGCCCGACGTGGCGACCCTGGTGCAGAAGCTCCGCACCGAAGCCAAAGTCATCTGATCGCGTCTCACAGAATAAGGAATCATCATGGTCGCACTGGTTATCGCTGAACACGACAACGCCTCCATCAAGGGCAGCACCCTGCACACCGTCACCGCGGCCGCGCAATGCGGCGGCGACGTCCACATCCTGGTCGCCGGCGCCAACTGCGGCGCCGCAGCGCAGCAAGCCGCGCAGATCGCCGGCGTCTCCAAGGTGCTGGTCGCCGACGCGCCGTACTTCGCCGACGGCCTGGCCGAGAACGTGGCCGAGCAGGCCCTGGCCATCGCCGGCGCCTACTCGCACATCCTGGCCCCGGCCACCGCCTTCGGCAAGAACATCCTGCCGCGCGTGGCCGCCAAGCTGGACGTGGCGCAGATTTCGGAAATCACCAAGGTCGATGCGCCCGATACCTTCGAGCGTCCGATCTACGCCGGCAACGCCATCGCCACCGTGCAATCGAGCGACAAGGTCAAGGTCATCACCGTGCGCGGCACCGGCTTCGATTCCGCCGCTGCCACCGGCGGCTCGGCTGCGGTCGAGAACCTTGCGGCAGTCGCCGATTCGGGCAAGTCGTCCTTCGTCGGCCGCGAGCTGGCCAAGTCGGACCGTCCGGAACTGACCGCCGCCAAGGTGATCGTGTCCGGCGGCCGCGGCATGGGTTCGGGCGAGAACTTCAAGATCCTCGAACCGCTGGCCGACAAGCTGGGCGCCGCCATGGGCGCCTCGCGCGCCGCGGTGGACGCGGGCTTCGTGCCGAACGACTGGCAGGTTGGCCAGACCGGCAAGATCGTCGCGCCGCAGCTGTACATCGCGGTCGGCATCTCGGGCGCGATCCAGCACCTGGCCGGCATGAAGGACTCCAAGACCATCGTCGCCATCAACAAGGATCCGGAAGCGCCGATTTTCTCGGTGGCCGATTACGGCATCGTGGGCGACCTGTTCGAGGTCGTGCCGGCACTGGTCAAAGAACTGGGCTGATCAGGCCGCGCAGGTGCGAGACATGAAGCGCCTGCCGAAAACAGACCGTCGTTCCCGCGGCGGCGGGAACCCCATTTTCCATGCAACCCCGCTGCGCTTGTCGCTAGTGGCTACGGCACGAAATGGGGTTCCCGCCTGCGCGGGAACGACGTTCTCATTTATGAGAATCTAGGAGATAACGGTGAGCTACAAAGCCCCCCTGAAAGACATGCAGTTCGTCATCAACGAACTCGCACATCTGTCCGCCATCAGCAGCCTACCCGGTTGCGAAGACGCGACTCCCGACACCGTCGAAGCGGTCCTCGAAGAAAACGCCAGGTTCTGCGGCGAAGTCATCGCCCCGCTGAACCATCCGAGCGACAAGGAGCCGAGCTTCTGGCGCGACGGTAATGTCACCACGTCCAAAGGTTTCAAGGAAGCCTTCAAGGCCTTCGTCGACGCCGGCTGGCAAGGCGTGCAGCACCCGGCCGAATTCGGCGGCCAGGGCCTGCCCAAGCTGGTCGCCACGCCCTGCATCGAGATGCTGCACGCGTCCAGCCTGTCGTTCGCGCTGGTCGCGCTGCTGACCGATGGCGCGATCGAAGCGCTGCTCACTGCCGGCACCGACGAACAGAAAGCCCGCTTCATCGAGCCGCTGATCTCCGGCCGGTGGACCGGCACCATGAACCTGACCGAGCCGCAGGCCGGCTCCGACCTGGCCGCCGTGCGCACCCGCGCCGTGCCGCAGGGCGACGGCACGTTCAAGGTGTTCGGCACCAAGATTTTCATCACCTACGGCGAGCACGACATGGCCGAGAACATCATCCACCTGGTGTTGGCGCGCACGCCTGACGCGCCGCCGGGGGTGAAGGGGATCTCGCTGTTCATCGTGCCGAAGTTCCTGGTCAAGGAAGACGGCTCGCTGGGCGCGCGCAACGACGTGCACTGCGTGTCGATCGAACACAAGCTCGGCATCAAGGCCAGCCCGACCGCCGTGCTGCAGTTCGGCGACCACGGCGGCGCCACCGGCTACCTGGTCGGCGAAGAGAACCGCGGCCTCGAGTACATGTTCATCATGATGAACTCGGCCCGCTTCGGCGTCGGCATGCAGGGCGTGGCGGTGGCGGAGCGCGCCTACCAGCAGGCGGTGGCCTTCGCCAAGGACCGCGTGCAGTCGCGCGACCTGGCCGGCTCCGCTGGTCCGGTCACCATCATCCACCACCCGGACGTGCGCCGCATGCTGATGTCGATGCGCGCCCAGACCGAGGCCGCGCGTGCGCTGGCCTACGTCGGCGCCGGCCTGTCGGACCTGGCGCACTTCCATCCGGACGAGGCGACGCGCAAGGAGAGCCTGGCGGTGTACGAATACCTGGTCCCGGTGATCAAGGGCTGGTCGACCGAGATGAGCGAGAACGTGGCGCGCGACGGCGTGCAGGTGCACGGCGGCATGGGCTTCATCGAGGAGACCGGCGCGGCGCAGCACTACCGCGACGCCAAGATCCTCACCATCTACGAAGGCACTACGGCGATCCAGGCCAATGACCTGGTCGGCCGCAAGACGGTGCGCGATGGCGGCGCCGTCGCCAGGTCCATCCTCGCGCAGGTGCGCGCAACCGAGGCGGAACTGGCCGCTGCGAAGGGCGATGACTTTGCCGCGATCCGGCGCCAGCTAGTGGCCGGCAGCGAGGCGCTGGAAGCCGTCGTCGGCTTCGTGGTCGCCAACGTCAAGTCGGACGTCAAGGGCGTGTTCGCCGGCAGCGTGCTGTACCTGAAGCTGGCCGGCGTGGTGCTGGGCGGCTGGCAGATGGCGCGCGCCGCGCTGGTGGCGCAGCAGAAGCTGGATGCGGGCGAGGGCGATGCCGCCTTCATGCGCGCCAAGATCGGCACCGCGCGCTTCTTCGCGGACCACATCCTGTCGCAGGCGTGCAGCCTGCGCATCGCGATCGTGGACGGCAGCGCGGGCGTGCTGGCACTGCCGGAAGACCAGTTCTGATTGTCGCTGCAGAGCGATCCGGAAGCGGCCTGCGGGCCGCTTTTTTTATGACGCTGTCCGCGTCAAGTGTTGACTTGAGCATGCTGAGCTTATTGGATCGCGGCTGCGGCGAGAGCTGCAAGCACGCACACTCAGCATGGGTTCCGGCCTCCGCCGGAACGACGAATCACTTTCAACACTTAACGCAGAGAGCGCCTAGGAGCCCCGGTGCGAGTGATAGTTCCATTTGGCTCCCGCGCTTGATTGATGCAGCCTAAACGCGCTGCTGAGCTACCGTCCCAGAATCATCCCAGTTCTCGTCCATTCGGTTCAAACCACGAAGGAGGACCAGCATGTATTCGAACGACGGAAAGGCGCGGGCCGCGCAGCATCTCGCGTTATCGGCCATGCTGTTGCTGACCGCTTGCGGCGGCGGCAGCTCCGACAATCCGGGCCAGGATCCCCCACAGCCGACACCGGCACCGACGACCGCGCCCACGCCTGCGCCAACGCCTGCACCAACGCCTGCACCAACGCCTGCACCTACGCCGGCGCCCACGCCCGCGCCGGACGATGTGGTCCTCGACACCAAGCTCACGCCCTTCAGCAAGCTGTCAAACGCGCCTGCGCAGTGGCCGGACGGTTCGGGCACCGGCAAGCCGATCGACGGCGTCAACTGCGCCCACTCGGAGTCCTACCACGTGCATTCGCTGGTCTCGCTGTACAAGGATGGAGTGCGGCTGGGGCTGCCCGCGGAAATCGGCCTGAAAGGGTGTACCTACGAGCTGCACACCCACGACCACACCGGCGTCGTCCACAACGAAACCGACCTCAAGAGGACTTTCACCTTTGGCCAGTTCTTCTCGGTCTGGGGCAAGGAGCTGACCGCGACCAGCGTCGCGGGGCTGACCGGCGACATTCGTTTCTACCTGATCGAGAACGGCAAGTTGACGCCTTTCACCGGCGACCCGTCGACGATCCAGATTTCCAGCCACCGCGAGCTCTTGATCATCATCGGCAAGTCGCCCGGCGTGGTGCCGAACTACGTGTGGCCGGCAACGCTGTGAGCGCTGCACGGCGGTGCCGCCGGATGGTCAGCCGTAGGCGCCGCCGGTGTACAGCAGGTCGAACAGGCGCGAGATGGTTGCGATGAGCACAGTTGCGCCGATCACCATGGTGGCCACCAGCAGCACGACCACCCGCCAGCCGGAGTCGGACTGGCGGCCGCTGTGAGCGTTGTATTTGGCGTCCCATTTTTCGTCCGGCATCAAGCCGATGACCAGCGTTTCGATGAAGCCGATGGAGTAGGACACCAGCAGCGGCAGCATGACCCAGAACGGGTTGGGCGCATGGCCGGCGCCATACACCAGGCCGGCGATGGGCACGCTGCACAGGTGCAGCAGGCCGAGGCGGTCGGTCGCGCCCTTGAGGTAGAAGCGGTGCACGCCCAGTCCGCCCAGCAGCAGGGCGAGCAGGGTGGCGAAGGTCTTGTTCTTGTGCTTGATGGCCATGCGACGAGTGTCTCTACGGAAAGGGTCAAGTATCGTTCAAAATCGGCAAGATGACCACAATACCCCGCGTTCGCGGTGGCGGCGCGGCGCGAAATCAGCGATAATGCTCAATTCGGCCGGGATGGCTCGCCTGTTGTCGTTCAGGCTTGCTGCTGCGCGACATTTCGCGTTATAATCGTCGGCTTTCTCCGTCCGGTACATTTTTTCTGGAAATAATATGGTCGTTATTCGTTTAGCTCGTGGTGGCGCCAAGAAGCGCCCGTTCTTCAACATCGTTGCAACCGACTCGCGCAATCGTCGCGATGGCCGTTTCATCGAGCGCATCGGTTTCTACAACCCGATGGCTTCGGGCGCAGCAGAAGGCCTGAAGATCGCAGCCGATCGCCTGGCTCACTGGCAAGGCGTTGGCGCACAACTGTCGCCGACCGTTGCTCGCCTGGTCGCTTCGCAGAAAGCTGCTTAAGTAGCAAAGTCCTGGTTTTGACCGAGCACGCCGCAACCGCAGTCCCCGCCGACCTGGCGCAAGTCGGGCACGTATCGGGCGCGTATGGCGTGCTGGGCGCGATCCGCGTCACGCCGTATTCGGATGACGCGGATTCGCTATTGCAGGTCAAGACCTGGTGGCTGGACAAGCCAAGCCTGCGTCCGGTGCAAGTGCGCACCGTGCGTATGCACAGCGGTGATGTCGTCGCCACGTTGGCCGACGTCAAGGACCGCGATGCGGCGGAAGCGCTCAAGGGCGCGGCTGTCAGCGTCCCGCGCAGCGAGTTTCCCGCGCTGCCGGAAAACGAGTATTACTGGAGTGACCTGATCGGCATGCAAGTCGTCAACCTGCAGGGCGAAGCCCTCGGCACGGTGAGCGACATGATGCACAACGGCGCGCAATCGATTTTGCGCATTACCGCTGTGGCCGATGCGGCATCCGAAGGCAGGGCGCAGGAGCGCCTCGTGCCGTTTGTCGACCAGTTCGTCAAGACCGTCGACGTGGCCGCCAAGAAGATTACCCTGGACTGGGGACTGGATTATTAAACCGTCCAGCCAGAAGCGAGGTCCCGATGCAATTTGATGTTGTGACCTTGTTTCCCGAGATGTTTGCAGCGTTGACGCAGTCGGGTGTGACCCGCCGCGCGCACGAGCAGGAACGCTGGGCGCTGTCGCTGTGGAATCCGCGCGATTTCACGGCCGACCGCCACCGCACCGTGGATGACCGCCCGTATGGCGGCGGCCCCGGGATGGTGATGCTGGCCCGCCCGCTCGAAGCGACCATCGACGCCGCCAGGGAAAGGCAAGTGGCGATGGGCCTGCCCAGGCCGCGCGTGGTGTTCATGTCCCCGCAAGGCAAGCCGCTGACCCACGAACGGGTCATGCAGCTGAAGGACGAGCCCGGCCTGGTGCTGCTGTGCGGCCGCTACGAAGCGGTGGACCAGCGCCTGCTGGACCGTTGCGTGGACGAAGAGATTTCGCTGGGCGATTTCGTGCTGTCCGGCGGCGAGCTGCCGGCGATGGCGCTGATGGATGCGGTGGTGCGGCAATTGCCCGGCGTGCTGGGCGACGATGCCTCGGCGGTCGAAGACAGCTTCGTCAACGGCCTGCTCGATTCGCCGCATTACACGCGGCCGGAAGTGTACGAAGACGTGCCGGTGCCGTCTGTGCTGATGGGCGGCAACCACGCCGAGATCATGAAGTGGCGCCGCCAGCGCATGCTGGAAGCGACCGCGAACAAACGGCCCGATCTGCTGGACAAGGCGCGCAGCGCCGGTCTGCTGACCAAAGCCGATGAACAGTTTTTGGCGGGTTTAGCAAAACCCGTGTTGTAAAAAATGCACCATTTTGGTGCAATATTGTCGGCGCAAGCCGGCTTGTTTAACCCCATCCTCTACTGGGCACCTTGGAGCGCCAGCAAGATGGTTTTTGGAGTGATAAAAAGATGGATCTGATCCAGCAACTCGAGCAAGAAGAGATTGCGCGCCTCGGCCGCAACATCCCTGACTTCGCACCGGGCGACACCGTGGTCGTCAGCGTCAACGTCGTCGAAGGCAACCGCAAGCGCGCCCAGGCATACGAAGGCGTCGTCATCTCGCGTCGTAACCGCGGCCTGAACTCGAACTTCATCGTTCGCAAGATCTCGTCGGGCGAAGGCGTCGAGCGTACCTTCCAGCTGTACTCGCCGCTGATCGCTTCGATCGAAGTGAAGCGTCGTGGTGACGTGCGCCGCGCCAAGCTGTACTACCTGCGCGAGCGTTCGGGCAAATCGGCACGTATCAAGGAAAAACTGCCGAACCGCAAAGTCGCTGCCGCCGAGTAATCGCGTCTGCACGACTGAAAAAGGCATCCCTTCGCGGGTGCCTTTTTCTTTTTCAGCTGGAGTTTCTGCTTGGCAAAGATCCATTTCAATCCCCAACAATTACCGGTCGAGGGCTATGCCGGCGAGGCGGCGCTCGTGCCCGAGCGGCTGTCGGCCAGCTGGCTGCGGCGCCGCTTCGCCGAGCCGGCTGCATGGGAGCCGGAAGTGGTGGACGAAAGCTGGCTGCTGCAATATCCCAATCTCAAGCGGGCTGCGGTGCTGATCCCGCTGGTGCAGCGCGACGGCGTCCTGAACGTGTTGCTGACCCAACGCACCGAGCACCTGTCCAACCATCCCGGCCAGATCAGCTTTCCCGGCGGCCGTGCCGAAGAGTATGATTCCTCGCCGATCGAGACGGCGCTGCGCGAAACGGAAGAAGAAATCGGCCTGTCGCGCCGCCACGTCGAGGTGCTCGGCCTGCTGCCGGAACACGTGACCGGCACCGGCTACCGCGTGACGCCCGTGGTGGCCCTGGCCGCGCCGCCCTTCGACCTGACCGCCGACCCCAACGAAGTGGCCGACATCTTCGAAGTTCCGCTGGCCTATTTGATGGACGGCATGCGCCACCAGCGCCTGTCCTACGAACTGCCGGGAGGGAAGGGCCGGCGCAGCTTCTACGCCATGCCCTACGAGCGCTACTTCATCTGGGGCGCCACCGCCGCCATGCTGCGCAACCTGTTCCACTTCCTGCGTGCCTGAGCGCCGGACGCGCCTTGATTTGATTCTGGCGGCCCTCTGCGTTATCGTAGCGGGCAGCATGAAGTTGCCTTAAACAAAAACAAGGACGTTCGATGACATTTTTCTCGATCCTGTGCGCGCTGCTGATCGAGCAGCTGAAGCCTCTGCGCGCCGACAACCAGGTGTATGGCTCGATCAAACGCCTGGCCGCGCGGATCGAAGGCTGGTTCAATGCAGGCGAGCCCGGCAATGGCCGCCTGGGCTGGTTCCTGATGATGGCCGCGCTGATGCTGCCGACCGCCATCATCTATGGCGTGCTGCTGCACTACAAGCTCGTGTTCGCGGTATTTGCCTGGAACGTCCTGATCGTCTACCTCACGCTGGGATTCCGCCACTACAGCCACTACTTCACCTCGATCCAGTTCGCGCTGAACGCCGGCGACGATGCCGGCGCCCGCGCCCTGCTGGCCGAGTGGACCAAGATCGACACGGTCGGCATGGACAGCAGCGAGATCGCGCGCATCGCCGTCGAAAAATCGCTGGTGACGACGCACCGCAATGTGTTCGGCGTGTTCTTCTGGTTCCTGATGCCGGTCGGCCCGGCGTGCGCCGTGATGTACCGCGTGGCCGAGTACCTGGCGCGTGCCTGGAATGAGCCGGACCACATGAAGAACGAGGCATTCGGGCGCTTCGCGGCCCGCGCGTTCTATTGGATCGACTGGATCCCGGTGCGCCTGACGGCGATCGCGTTCGCGGTGGTCGGCAATTTCGAGGATGCCATCTATGCCTGGCGCAACTTCGCCAGCCGTTGGGATGACGAATCGAAGGGCATCATCCTGGCCGCGGGTGGCGGCGCGATGGGCGTGCGCCTCGGCACCCCGGCCGAGAACGCCCCGCAGCCGCTGCCGGCGGATGCGGCGATGGTGGACATGACCGACGCCGAAGCGGACGTGCTGCCGGGCGAGGAGCCGAACGTACGCGCCCTGCAGAGCACCGTCGGCCTGGTCTGGCGCGCGCTGCTGCTGTGGATGCTGCTCTTGCTGCTGCTGTCGAGCGCGGTGTTGCTGGGCTGAGCCTCAATCTCGCTTCCCCCGTCGTCCCCGCGAAGGCGGGGACCCATGCTGAATCTACCAGGCCTGCGGCACCGTCGTTCATCCACTCACGCGTTCCATGGGCTGCGGGAGCGACGGTGTATCTGGCAACAATCCTGTTTCTTCTACCAACTAAACATCCCCATCTGTCGTCATCTCGCCATTGTATTTCCCGCCCGGCGCCCTCACACTTGCAACAGCAGACCCCATAAACCTCGTCCGCAAGTCTTCTATAAGATATAATACTGGGGTTCTCTTCCACGCAGCATTCTTGTTTCAGCAAGCAGCACTATGGCCGAGTCACCATCGCAAAACAGGAAAGAACTCGCCGACGAGTTTTTTATTCTGGGCATTTCCAATAGCGGCCGGCAGTTCCGTCCCAGCGACTGGGCCGAGCGCCTGTGTGGCGCAATGTCCTGCTTTCGTCCGGAAGACGGCCGCAACGCCCACCTGATGTATTCCCCCTACGTGCGCCCGACCGTGGTCAACGGCATCAAGGCTGTCGTCGTCAACCGCGAACTGAAGGAACTCGAGCCGCTGGCCTACCACTTCGTCGTCGACTTCGCCAAGGACAACGACCTGCAGATGGTCGACGCCTGCCTGCTGCCGGATTCGAAGCGCTAAGCGGTATTGACGCCGCGCGCCAGAAACGGCGCGCGCTGCGTCCACGTTACGCGGTCTGCTACCATCTTGTCATTTGCATCAGGCGCTGCGCGCCGCACACTGACGAGAACAATATGGACTGGAAAAGCATAGCGCGCGGATTCGCCGCGCAGGTCGCGGTCGGCTGCGCCGCGTTCGTCGCCGCCGGCGCCGCATGGTCGGCGCCTCTTCCGAAAGGTGTGGCGCAGGGGCCCTCGGTCGAAGGCATCACCGAATACCGCCTGCCCAACGGCCTGAAAGTGCTGCTGTTCCCGGACGCCTCCAAGCCCACCATCACCGTCAACGTCACCTACCTGGTCGGCTCGCGCATGGAAAACTACGGCGAGACCGGCATGGCGCACCTGCTCGAGCACCTGATGTTCAAGGGCTCGCCCAGGCACCCCGACATCACGCGCCAGTTCGCCAACCGCGGCATGCAGTTCAACGGCACCACCACCTTCGACCGCACCAACTACTTCGAAGTGTTCGACGCGAGCGGCGATAACCTTCAGTGGGCGCTGCAGATGGAAGCCGACCGCATGGTCCATTCGAACATCGCGAAGAAGGACCTCGACTCCGAAATGACCGTCGTGCGCAACGAATACGAGAGCGGCGAGAACTCGCCCGGCCAGGTGCTGATGAAGCGGATGCAAAGCCTGTCGTACGACTGGCACGCCTACGGCCGCCCGACCATCGGCGCCCGCAGCGACATCGAGAACGTGAAGATCTCGAACCTGCAGGCCTTCTACCGCCTGTACTACCAGCCGGACAACGCGGTGCTGCTCGTCGCCGGAAAGTTCGACCCGGCCGCAACGCTCGGCACCATCAGCCGCCTGTTCGGCGCGATCCCGAAGCCGGCCCGCACGCTGCCGCAGTTCTGGACCGTGGAGCCGACCCAGGACGGCGAGCGCACCTACGCCGTGCGGCGCCAGGGTGACGTGCAGATCGTCGCCCTCGGCTACAAGGTCCCGGCCGGCCTGCACCCCGACAGCGACGCCGTCGATGTCGCCTCCAGCATCATGGGCGACGTGCCGACCGGCCGCCTGCACAAGCTGCTGGTCGAAACCGGCATGGCCAGCGAAGTGTTCGCCTACGCGCAGTCGAACTATGCGCCCGGCCTGCAGTTCTTCGGCGCGGTGGTGAAGAAGGGCGCGCCGATCGAGCCGGTGCGCGCCGCGCTCACCGACGCCGTCGAGAACTTCTACAAGCATCCGCCGACGCAGGAAGAAATGGACCGCGTGCGCCGCGCCTACCTCAATGAATTCGAGCGCAGCCTCACGGATCCGAACCGCGTCGGCGTGGCGCTGTCGGAGGCGATCGCGCTCGGCGACTGGCGCCTGTACTTCGTCGGGCGCGACCGCATCAAGGCCATCACCGCCGACGAAGTGGCCAAGGCCGCCGGCAGCTACTACCGGCGCGACAACCGCGTCACCGGCACCTTCATCCCGACCGACCAGCCGGAGCGCGCCGTGATCCCGCCGGCGCCGGCGGTGGCCGCGGTGCTCAAGGACTTCAAGCCGCAGGCCGGCAACTACACCTCGGAAGAATTCGCGCCGACCCAGGAGAACATCCTCAAGCGCACCACGCTGGTCACCGAGGGCGGCGTCAAGCTCGCGCTGCTGCCCAAGAAGAACCGCGGCGCGACTGTCTCGGTGGACATCCGCCAGCACGTCGGCGACGAGAAGAACCTGTTCGGCAAGAACGCCGTGCCTGGCCTGGCGGCGGCGATGCTGATGCGCGGGACCAGCAAGTACAACCGCGTGCAGCTGGCCGATGCGTTCGAAAAGCTCAAGATCGCCGGTGGCCTGACCCACTTCGAAACCACGCGCGAGAACCTGCCCGACGCGCTGCGCCTGGTCGCGCACGTGCTCAAGGAAGCGAACTTCCCGCAATCCGAATTCGAGCAGCTGCGCCAGCAGGCGCTGGTCGGGCTGGAGGCGAGCAAGGGCGAGCCGCAGGAAGTGGCGGCGCGCGCGATGGCCGCGCACTTCGACATCTATCCGCGCGGCGACGTGCGCCACGAGACCACGCTCGACGAAGACATCGCCGACATCAAGAGCGCCACGCTGGACGAGGTGAAGGCCTTCCACCGCGACTACTACGGCACGGTGCCGTCGCAGGTCGCCATCGTCGGCGACTTCGATCCCAAGGTGGCCGCGCCCCTGGTCGACGAACTGTTCGGGCACTGGACCGCGAAGGAGCACGTGGCGCCGGTCCTGCGCCGCTACGCCGACATCGCGCCGTTCCAGAAGACGCTCGATACGCCTGACAAGGAGAACGGCTTCTTCACCGCGCGCGAAAACCTCGACCTGAACGTCGACGATCCCGACTACCCGGCCCTGATGCTGGCCAATTACATCTTCGGCGAAGGCGGCCTGCGTTCGCGCCTGATGGACCGCATCCGCCAGAAGGAAGGGCTGTCCTATGGCGGCGGTTCGGAGCTGGCGGCGGGCGATCTCGATCGCGCCGGCCTGTTCGCGATAAGCGCGATCGCCGCGCCGCAGAACCTGCGCCGTGTCGACAAGGCGGTGCGCGAGGAGCTGGTGCGCGCGATCAAGGACGGTTTCACCGATGCCGAGCTGGCGGGCGCCAAGTCCGGCCTGATGCAGCAGCGGATCCAGAACCGCGCGCGCGACGGCGCCGTGGCCTCGGGCTGGACCGCCTATCTGTATCAGGGCAAGACCTATGCATGGTCGGCCGAATTCGAGCGCAAGCTGATGGCCGTCACGCTGCCGCAGCTAAACGCGGCCTTCCGCAAGGCCATCGATCCGGCCAAGCTGTCGGTGGTAATGGCCGGCGACCAGAAGAAGGCGGGAAATCCTTGATCTCCGGGGTTTGACGGATCGGGCCACGGACGCTATGGTGTCTGGGTTTTAAGACAGCGTCCGTGGAGAACAGATAGTGAAGGGCACAAACAAGCAGCAGGCAGCCATTTCTTTCGCGGGCAAAGTGGTGCTGGTGACCGGCGCGGCAGCCGGCACCGGGCGCGCGATCGCGCTGGCATTCGGGCGCGCCGGCGCGTCGGTCGTGGTGGCCGACACCTCGGTCGACGGCGGCCATGCCACCGCAGCCATGATCGTGGAAGCGGGCGGCAAGGCCTTGTACGTGAACGCCAACATCGCCCGTGCCGCCGACGTCGAGATGCTGGTCGAGAAGGCGGTGAACTACTACGGCCGCATCGACTGCGCGGTCAACAATTCCTCGCTCGAAGAAGACGAGGCCCCGTTCGCGGATGCGGACGAAGCCCAGTTCGACCGCATGATGGCGGTGAACGTCAAGGGCCTGTGGCTGTGCATGCGGCACGAGCTGCGCCAGATGGTGAAGCAGGGCGGCGGCGCGATCGTCAACATGGCCTCGACCGCGGGGCTGGTCGGTGCGCCGGCGAGCCCGATCTACTCGGCGACCAAGCATGCGGTGGTGGGGCTGACCAGGAGTTCGGCGGCCGAGCATGCGCGCGACGGCATCCGCGTCAACAGCGTGTGCCCGGGCGTGGTGCGCACGCCGCTGCTGGCGCGCGCATTCGAACGCGATGCGGCGCTGGAGGACAGGCTGAATGCGGCGCATCCGATGGGGCGTATCGCGGATGCGGCCGAGGTGGCGAATGCGGTGATGTGGCTGTGTTCGGAGCAGGCCTCGTTCGTGACCGGGCATCAGCTGGCACTGGACGGCGGGCTGACCGCACTTTAACTCTGCTCACTGAAAATGGGGTTCCCGCCTGCGCGGGAACGACGGACTTCATTGCATGGGAAGCCCGTGCCCAAACAAAAGGCGCTGTCTGCGTCAAGTGTTGAAAGTGATTCGTCGTTCCGGCGAAGGCCGGAACCCATGCTGAGTGTGGGTGCTTGCAGCTCTCGCCGCAGCCGCGATCCAGAATGCTCAGTATGGGTCCCGGCCTGCGCCGGGACGACGTGCTTAAGTCAACACTTAACGCAGACAGCGCCAAACAAAAAGCCCGCATCGCTGCGGGCCTCTTGATACACGATCAACGCTGATTACTTGGCCGCGTTGGTCGCCGCCGTCGGATGGTTGATCAGCATGATCCAGTAGCGCGCCAGATCCGCCAGGCCGCCAGCTGCCTTCACCTCCTGCAGCGTCTTGATCGCTTCATCCTTGTGGCCCGCGCGGAACTGCGCGATACCGAGGCGCAGCTTGCCTTCGTCAGGCTGCTTCAGGCCACCCTTGGCGATACCCTGCTGGATGAAGCCGATGCCCTTGTCGTACTGGCCCATGGTCACGTAGGCCCAGCCGATGTTGACCATGCCGGCGCCGGTCTTCGACTTGTTGGCCGAGGCTTCGCCGCTGGCGATGTTCTTCGCATCGTCAGCCGCGCCCTTGGTCGCCTTGTCGCGCAGCTGGCGCGCCTTGGCGTCGCTCAGCACGCCGTTGGCGAAGCCTGCATCCATGACCTTCTTCGCTTCGGTCGGGAAGCCGTCGGTCAGCAGCAGGGTGGCGAAGTCGGTGTAGAAGTCCGGCTGCATCTTCGAGACCGCGTTGAACGACAGGCGGTACACGTTGGCGTCGTTGACCGGGTTGTAGCCCTGCTTGTTCAGCACGCCACGGCTGAGGACGTCGGTCCAGTAGTCGTCGGTCGGGTAGTACATCACCATCTGCTCGAGCGACTGCAGGTAGGTGGCATTGTCCTTGACCTTGTTGGCGGACGAGGCCAGCAGGCGCAGGTCTTCTTCGGTCGGCTGCTTGCCTTCCTTTTCCAGCGATGCGATGTAGGGCAGCAGGTCGTTCTTGGCGCCGGCGTAATCGCCGGCCAGGTATTCGGCACGGATCAGCGGGTTGATCACGCGCGCCGGGTCGCTGCCTTCCTTCTGGTAGCGGCGGAACACTTCCGTCGCTTTCGGATAGTTCTTCTGGTTGTAGTAGGTGGTGCCGATCGACAGCAGGAAGTTGTCCTTTTCCTGCGGCGTCAGGAAGCCGGAATCGATCGCGGCGCTCAGCGCAGGCAGCAGTGCGGCTTCGTCATTGCTCGCCGCAGCCAGCGACACCTTCATGCGCGTGATCGCGTACTGCTCGTACGGGGTCAGGTTGGGAATGGCCTCGGCCTGGGCGATGCGGCTCTTGACCTCGGCATAGTTCTTCGCGTCGATCATCGGCTTGACGACGTTCTGGTCGATCAGCTTGTAGACCTCCGGGCGCACGGTCGGGCCTTTTTGCTCGGGCGCGGCTGCCGGCGCTTTCGCGTTTTTATCTTGGGCAACGGCGTTGTTCATCAGGACCGGAGCGGCGCCGAGGGCGGCCAGCATCAGGGCGAGACGGGCGAGACGAAATTGGGACATGGAGAATCCTTCAATAGCAAAAAGGTAGGACGGTACGTGTTCTTTGTAGGAAAAAGCAAGCTTGCCATTTCAAACAAAACACGCATTTTCCCACAAACCAAACAGTTGGGTCGGATAATTGTGCCGCAGAGCCTGGCGGATGCGGCGCGTCGTTACATTGCGTTACCGCCGAAGCCCGGTACCGGGCAAGTACCGGTGGCGTCGATGTCGCCGGCCAGCCAGGCATTGACCGCGTCCAGCGCCGGCGGCGCGAAGCCGTAGGTCATCAGCGCGGGCGCGTCGAAGTCGAGGGCCTGGTAGGGATTCCACAGCGCCAGGTGCAGGTCCGGCGTCCAGTTGGCGCGGGCGGCCGGGCCGTAGCGGCGGCGCGAGGTCGATGCCAGTATCGTGAGGCGGCCATCGGCCGGCAGCGCGCTCCAGTCGAAGGTTTCGGGATCGGCGAAGGTGACGAGGTCGACCTCGTACAGCTTGCCCAGCGACGCCGCGATGCTGGCCGCCGGAACGCCGGCTTCGGACACGCCATCGCTCACCACGTCCTGGCGCGCCACCAGCCTGATCTTGCTGCCGGGCGCGGGACGCTGGGGCGAACGCAGCGTGGTCAAGCCGCGTCGCCAGGCCGAGGCCATCAGCGCGCGGTCCTGTTGTTCGACAGCGTAGCCGGGCTGGCCCCATGGGTGCGCCTGCGCCAGGGCGGACAGGCGGGCGAGCCGCGCCTTCACTTCATCCAGCGGCAGCACGCCGTCGCGGATCGCACCGGCGATGGCGTCGATGGTGCGCTGCTGGCTTTCGCGGCTGCCGATCGCCATCACCATGTCGGCGCCGGCGACCAGCGCATTCACTGCGGCCTGGCCGGCTTCGTAGCGCCGGGCGATGGCGTGCATGTCCATGCCGTCGGTGATGACGACCCCGTCGAAGCCGAGGCGCTCGCGCAGCAGGCCGGTCAGGATCGGGCGCGACATCGTGGCCGGGCAGCCGGCGTCCAGCGCCGGATAGACGATATGCGCGGTCATCATCGCCGGCGCGCTGGCGGCGGCCATGCGGAAGGGCGCGAACTCGAAGCGTTCCAGCTCATCCAGCGATTTGTCGACAGTCGGCAGGTCGCGGTGCGAATCGACGTGGGTGTCGCCGTGGCCGGGGAAATGCTTGACGCAGCAGGCCACGCCTTCGGACTCGCTGCCGGCCATCCACGCCAGCGCCAGTTCGGTAGCCGTGGCGGGATCGGCGCCGAAGGAGCGCTCCGCGATGACGGGGTTGAGCGGATTGTTGTTCAGGTCCAGCACCGGCGCGAAGTTCCAGTTGAAGCCGAGCGAGCGCACAGCGCGCGCCACCGCCGCGCCGACCGCGCGCGCCAGGTTCGCATCGCCGGCCGCGCCCAGCGCCATCGCCGACGGCGGAGCGGGGACCCAGGTGGCGCGCACCACGGCGCCGCCTTCCTGGTCGAGCGCGATCAGCGCTTCCTCGCCCATCGCGTCGCGCAGGTCTTGCGTGAAGCGCTTGAGCTGGACGGCATCGCTCATGTTCTGCCGGAACAGGCAGGCGCCGCGCACGTGGTTCCCGCGCAGGAAAGCGGCGGTGTCGGCATCCAGCTCGGTGCCGAACAGCCGCACCATGATGAGCTGGCCGGCCAGCTGGTGGTGGTTGGCGCTCATCGCTTAATTGGTCTTGGTGACTTTGGACAGGTGGCGCGGACGGTCCGGATCGAGGCCGCGCGCCTTCGACAGGTGCGCCGCCATCACGTAGAAGGACTGGATCGCGGCGATCGGGTCGAGGTCGGGCGTGGACGTTGTCGGCAGCGTCAGGTCGCGCTCGGAGACGTCGGCGGGTGCCGCCAGCAGTACGCGTGCGCCGCGGCCGCGCATCTCGGCGGCCAGCTGCACCAGGCCGGCCTGCGCCGGTCCGCGCGTGGCGTAGATCAGCAATGGATAGCCTTCGTCGATCAGCGCCATCGGTCCGTGCTTGATCTCGGCGCCGGAGAAGGCTTCGGCCTGCAGCGCCGAGGTCTCCTTGAACTTGAGCGCCGATTCCAGCGCGATCGGGAAGCTGATGCCGCGGCCGACCACCATCAGGTTCTCGGCCGGCGTGAGCACGTCCAGTGCGGCGGACCAGTCGGCCTGCGCCGCCTGCGCCAGCACTTCCGGCAGCGCCGCGATGCCATCCTTGAGTTCCGCATCGTTCTGCCACTCGGCCACGAGGCGGGCGCCGGCGACCAGGCTGGTGATGAAGCTCTTGGTCGCCGCCACGCTCTTCTCCTTGCCGGCGTGGAGCGGCATGCTCCACTCGGCGGCCTGGGCCAGCGGCGAGGTGTCGTCGTTGACCAGCGCCACGGTGGTGGCGCCGCCATCGCGGAAGTAGCGGATCGGCTCGACCACGTCAGGGCTCTGGCCCGACTGCGAGATCGCCACCGCCAGCGTGTCGCGCGTCACCAGCGGCGACTTGTACAGCGTGATGAGCGACATCGGCAGCGAGGTCACCAGCCGGCCCATGCGCGACATGATGAGGTAGGCGAGGTAGGCCGATGCGTGGTCCGAGCTGCCGCGCGCCACGGTGACCGCGCTGTGGAAGTTGGAGGACCGTAGCTTCTTGCCTAGTTCCGCGTAGCGTTCCACATCCTGCGTCAGTTGCAGGGCGACGCAGTCGGCGGCGGATACGGCTTCTTCAAGCATCAGCGAGGTCACACACTTCTCCTTCGATATAAACGGTTTTGATGTTCAGGTCGCGGTCGAGGACCACGATGTCGGCGAAGCAGCCGGGCGCCAGGCGGCCGCGTTGCGTTTCGCCGAGATAGTCGGCGGCATTGGTCGACACGCGGCGCGATGCTTCTTCCAGCGACAGGCCGATCTTCACCAGGTTGCGCAGCGCCTGGTCCATGGTCAGCGTGCTGCCGGCCAGCGTGCCATCGGCCAGGCGCACGCCGCCCATGCACTTGTGGACCACCTGGCGGCCCAGCATGTATTCGCCATCGGGCATGCCGGCGGCGGCGGTGGAATCGGTCACGCAGTACAGGTGCGGGATCGAACGCAGCGCCACCTTGATCGCGCCCGGATGCACGTGCAGCAGGTCGGGGATGATCTCGGCGTACTGCGCATGCGCCAGCGCCGCGCCGACCATGCCGGGTTCGCGGTGATGCAGGCCCGGCATCGCATTGAACAGGTGGGTGAAGCCGGCCGCGCCGTGCTCCAGCGCCTTGACGCCGTCTTCGTAGGAGCCGGTGGTGTGGCCGATCTGTACGCGGATGCCGGCGTCGGCTAGTTGGCGCACCAGGTCAAGGTGGCCGTCCATCTCCGGCGCGACGGTGATGAGCTTCATCGGCGCCAGCGTGCCGAAACGCTCGACTTCGGCCAGCGTGGCTTCGCGGGCGTACGGCGGCTGCGCGCCCAGCTTGCCCGGGTTGATGTACGGGCCCTCGAGGTGCACGCCGAGGATGCGCGATTCGCATTTGCCGCGTTCGCGGGTGGCCGCGCCGATCGCAGCCAGTGCCTTGTCGATGTCTTCGACCGGCGCCGTCATCGTCGTCGCCAGCAGGCTGGTGGTGCCGTGCTTGGCATGCAGCGCCGCGATCACGTGCGGCGCGTCGCCGCCTTCCATCATGTCGCGCCCGGCGCCGCCGTGCACGTGCAGGTCGATGAAGCCGGGGAGGATGTAGTCGTCGCGGTTGGCGTCCGGGTTGCTGGCTTCGCCCGAGACCGACAGGATGCGGGCACCGAATTCGATGTCGCCGACCACCCAGCCGTTCGGGGTGAGGATATTGCCCTTCATTGGAATGCCTTCTTCAAATGCTGTTCGATGAGGCGCAGCGCGCCCTGCGCCGAGTCGCCGCGCGGCGCGGCCACGCGTGCCAGCACGTCTTGCGGCAGGTGGCGGCGCAATGGTTCGCCCAGGCCGCCGCACAGCGCGACCGGCAGCGTGCCCGATGGGTCGAGCGCGGCCGCCATGAGCGCGACATCGCGGCCCGCGTCTTCGAGTATGGAGCACGCCACCGGATCGGATTCGCCGTGCGCGATCACGATGCGGGCCAGGCCCGCGTAGGCGGTTTGCGTGGCCTTGCCGAGCCATGCCTGCACCGCGTCGCGCCGGCCGCCGCAGGCGTCGATCACGGCGTCGGCAAAGGCGCCGCCGTGCGCGCGGCCGTCGAGTACTTTTTCGATGTGGCTCACGGCGCGCAGGCCCATCCAGCCGCCGCTCGCCTCGTCGCCGGCCGGGAAGCCCCAGCCGCTCACTTCGCGCGTGCTGCCGTCCGGGAGCAGGGATTCGCCCACGCTGCCGGTGCCGATCGCGACGATCACGCCGGGCTGGCCGTCGTGCGCGCCGATCAGCGTGGTGACGCCGTCGTTGTCCAGTGCAAGCGCCGCATAGCCGGGATTGGCGGATTCAAATTGCGCGGCCCATTCCTTGTTATGGACGCCGGCCAGGCCGAGGCCGATCGCGGTGCGCGCGAACGGGATCGCATCGATGCCGATGGCCGCGAAGGCTTTGGCGGCGGCGTCGTTGACCGCGGCCCATGCCTTGCCGATGCCGAGCGAAAGGCCGGACGGTCCGCTTGCCGCCTGTGCGAGTTCAGTGCCGTCCACGCGCGCCAGCCGCACGCGCGTGCCGGTGCCGCCGCCATCGACGCCAATGAGGAATTCGATCATGTGGAATGAGAGTGCCGGTAGAGTCAGGGCACTATAGGAGGGCGATACCGGCTTGTCAACAGGTATTTAACTGGTATTGAAACTATTGGAAACAAATTACCAGGAATCCCGCTTCCTTTAGTCACAACAAGTTGATTTTCAAGGGAAAACATCTGGTATCGCTCTGGTATCTATTTTCCCCATCGACGGCGCCGTGCCGCCATGAGGCCGCCGAGCGCTAGGGCAGTCAGCAGCATGGTTGCCTGGCGCGGTTCCGGCACCGGGCTGAGGCTGAATTGGGTGTCGCTGGTCCACAACTCGGTCTGGCTGCCGGGGCCGTTTTTCACCGTCAGGACGATGCGGTTGCCGGCGACCGTCGAGCCTTCCTCGGCCAGGTGGCCATCCCACGATTCCCAATAGGTCGAGAAGTCTGGCTGGAGGCCGGGCTTGTAAGTAAAGGTGTACAGTCCGCAGAAAAAGTTATTGCTGCCGTCGCCGCAGTATCCTTCGTAGCCGAATCGCTGCTTGTAATCGACGCCGGCCCAGGTGAAGGCCGTGAGTTCGTTCAGTTCGATCAGGCCGTCGCCATTGGCATCGGCCCCGGTGAAGCTGCCCGAATACGATTTGTTCGGATCGTACACGCCCGTGGCGGCGTCGGCGAACCCTGTGATCGTGAACCCGATGGTGGTGCTGTCCGGCTGTGCCTGCGCCCGGGCGGTCATGCCCGCACAATCCGCCGCTCCAAGCAGCAAGCCGCAGAGTAGCCGTTCCCACATAAGTCTCGACATGATGCGCTCCTTCGCCAGCATGACGAGTCAGGCTAGCAGAAGCTGTCGGCGGCGTCGCGGCGCACGAAAGGCCGCCGACCGCCGAGTTGCTATGCCGCCTCAACAGGAGGGCTTAGCGAGCTGCTTCCACCACCGGCAGCTCGACAAAACTGCTGTGATACACCCGCTGCGTACTCGACGTAGGTCTGCGGTCGCTCCGCGACCTCAGCAAATGACTCCCGCGTCTTGCTCGGCGGCGAGAGAACTGAGTTTTATCGTGCATGATTTGAACTCGCATCAGGAATGGATGTGACCTAGTTTTAATGAATCGCGTAAATGATCATTCGGGTGGCGGTGGCGGAGGTAGCTCCGGTCCAACTCCGCCGGACGGCGCGGATATGCCGCTACCGGGATTCGATGGCAGTGGGAAGACACCCGGAGGAGAATGGCGAATTCCGGAGTTGGTCGCAAACGATTTCAGTGGTGGTGATCATCACTCGCAGACGCTACGGGACCCGTCACCGATTTTTGCAACACACCACGGCGCTGTTGTGACGGAGGTAGCGCTAGTCGGATCGTCAGAGCCCCTGTCCACTTTGTAATAGGCAAGGGGACAGCTGGGTATTGCGGTTCGCGAACGTTGTGTCAACCCAGCTGTTTCTCCGTGTCCGGTTTCCACTCCTTACGCGTTACGTAAAATTCAATTCCAACCAAAAAGAAAAAAACACCGGTTTCGATTGATGGGGAATTTCGAGTAACAATGCCTGTTATTAATACTCCCAAGCTGATCGCGCAAATGAAATTGCTTATCATTGCGAAATTTAACGACCTTGTTGGGTGACCTTGGTAAATTTTTCTCAAGAAAACGCTAAATAATAGCCAGTAAATTATGCTCAAGAGAACGTATGAAATTAATCCAGAAATTATTCCTCGAGCAACCGGCGACGCAGGCAGCAACAGGACGCCCAGTCCGAGCAGAATAACGCCGCCGTAATGTATCAGCCGGTTGGTATAAATCATAAGCTCCTCATTTTACGTTTTGGACGTAGGTGGTGAAGGACTCCCGTTCAAATGATAGCAGGCACGTCGAGCGTCGAGCCAGTATTGAGAATTGATACAGATCGAAGACCCGAAACGGCTCTGCGATGCCGGCAATTTATTTCCAACATAATCTTTTTTGATTATTTCGGTCCTTCAACAACCGGCAGCTCCACGAAACTGCTGTGATACACCCGCTGCGTCGCCTTCTTGTAATCGCCCGGCTTGGCCCAGAAAATGTTCTCGACGTAGGTCTGCGGATTGCGGTCGTACAGCGGGAACCAGCTCGACTGCACCTGCACCATGATGCGGTGGCCCGGCAGGAACACGTGGTTCGCGGTCGGCATGGCGAAGCGGTAGGCCAGCGGCTGGTTGGGCGCGATCGGGCGTGGCTCGGAGAAGCTTTCGCGATAGCGCCCGCGGAAGATGTCGGCCGAGATCATCAGCTGGTAGCCGCCCATCGCCGGCTGGCTTGCCACCTGGTCCGGGTACACGTCGATCAGCTTCACCACCCAGTCCGAATCGGTGCCGCTGGTCGAGGCCATCAGGTTCGCCATCGGCTCGCCGCTGATCTTCACCGGCGCGGTGAGCACGTCCGAGGTGAAGGTCAGCACGTCGGTGCGGCCCGAGGCTTCGCGCTGGTCGTCCACCAGCCAGCGCGGCCAGGTCTGTCCTTTGGATTCGTCGTAGCCGTTGGGCGGGATCGGCCGCTGGCGGAAGGGCACCGGCCTGGCCGGATCCGAGATGTATTCCGAGAAGCCGGCGTCCGCCGCCGCGCCGCCCAGCACGGCCTTGTCGCCAGCGGACAGGTGCAGCTGCACCGGCTTGATCGCGCAGCCCTGCTTGCAGCCGGCCGGCCACGCGTTCAGGTAGCGCCACTTGTTGGTGCCGGTCTCGAAGGCGGCCACGGTCGCTATCTGCGGCGCGGTGGCGTCGTCCTTCAGGTAGCGGTCGAGGAAGGGCCGCAGGATCTCCTGGCGGAAGTGCAGGGCGGTGTCGCTGCCAAACCTGATGGGACCGAGGCTGCTGCCCTCGTCGATCCCGCCGCCGTGCTTCCATGGTCCCAGCACCAGGTGCACCTTGTTGTCACGGTCGTTCGGCTTGATCGCCTTGTAGACCGCGATCGCGCCGTAGATGTCCTCGGCGTCCCACAGGCTGTGCACCAGCAGCGTCGGCACCGTCACCGGCTGCCGGGCGAGGATATTGTCCATCGCCTGCTGCTGCCAGAAGCTGTCGTAGACCGGATGCGCCAGCACCTTGCGCCAGAAGCCGCTCTGCTCGACGCCGCGCTCGCGCCCAAGCGCGCCCGCCGAGCCGGCGCGCATGAACATGTCGTAGTCGTCGTAATTCGAGGTGTACCACTTGGCGTCGTTCCGGCGCGTCACCACCTGTTCCATGATGTAGGAGAGGTTCATCTGCCTGAATGCGCCGTTGTGGAACCAGTCGTCGCCGCGCCAGCCGTCCACCATCGGGTTCATCGGCACCGACACCTTCAACGCCGGATGCGGATTCACCAGCGCCATCAACGGCAGGAAGCCGTCGTAGGAGATGCCGATGATGCCGACCTTGCCGTTCGACTCCGGCAGGTTTTTCACCAGCCAGTCGATCGTATCGTAAGTGTCGGTCGAATGGTCGACCGGCGTCGGGTTCAGCGGCCCGGCCAGCGGGCGGTTCATCACGTAGTCGCCCTCGGAGCCGTACTTGCCGCGCACGTCCTGCACCACGCGGATGTAGCCGCCGTCGACGATGACGTCGGTGGCGTTGTCGTAGCCCTGCAGGATCGAGGCCAGGTCGCTGCTCTCGGCGTGGCTGGTGAGGTCGGACGCGCTGTACGGCGTGCGCGTGAGCAGGATCGGCGCGTTCTTCGCACCCTTCGGCGTGATGATGACGGTATTGAGCTTGACGCCGTCGCGCATCGGGATCATCACGCTGCGCTTGCTGTAGTTGAAGCCGGCCGTCGGCGCGGTGAAATCTGCCGGCGTCTCGGAGGGGAGCTTGGGATACTGCGGCTGGCTGTCCTGCGCGTGGGCGAGGCTGGCGAGAAGCAGCGCGCCGGCGAGCGGCGCGAGGCGGGCTAGACTTGGCTTCATGGCGTCCTTGGTCGTGGTCTGCTGATGAGCGGCTGATCTTTGGCCGCATTACATTAGCATAAGGACAAGGACAAGTGGACGCTATTCGGTCACCTGGCGCGTGCGGTTGCGCTCCACGGTCAGCAGCGAGGCGTGGGTGTCGCGCGCGGCGCCCTGCGGCAGCACATAGACTTCGGCGCTGCCCGGACCGTCGACATTGACGTCGGCGCGGCCAGCCACCAGCCGGCGTGCGCCGAGGCTGCCGGAGCCGGACAGGCGCGCATGCACCACGTCCACCGTGCCGCTGATGCTGGCGTCGCCCGGGCCGTGCATTTCCAGTTGCAGGCGCTTGCCGGCCAGCGCCGCCTGCAGGCTGCCGCTGCTGTGCAGCTCGGCGTCCAGGGTGTCCGCCACCGTCGACAATTCGATGTCGCCGGGGCCGTGGCTGCGGATCACGGCGTTGGTCGTCTTCAGCGACTTGGCAAGCAGGTCGCCGGAGCCGGTGACTTCCGCATTCAGGTCGCCGACGCTGCCTTCCAGCTTGACGTTGCCCGGACCGCTCATGCGCAGGCGCGCGGTCTTTGCCTGCAGGCCGCTGGCGACCAGGTCGCCGGAGCCGCTTACCTCGGCGTCGAACTGGCCGACACGCAGGCGGTGCCGGGACCGTCCTGCCGCGCGCGCACTTCCTGCACCGCCAGCTTGCAGGCGTCCAGGTCGCCCGAGCCGGAGACGTCGGCGCGCAGTTCACGCGCGCTGCCCGACAAGGCCACGTTACCGGGGCCGCTCAGTTGCGCGACGAGGCGGCCGACCTGCAGCTTGTCGGCGGCGAGGTCGCCCGATCCGCTCACGCTGATCGACAGCTCCTTGCTGACATCCGACACCAGCACGTCGCCCGGGCCGGACATGTCCAGTTTGAGGCTGGCGCTGGACAGGTGGCGCAGGTCGGCGTCGCCGCTGCCGCTGGCGCTTACCGACAGTTCGCCCACGGCGCCGGAAGCGTGCAGGTTGCCCGGGCCGTTGACCTCGAGCGCCAGCTTGTCGCCGCTGAGCTGGTCGACTGTCACGTCGCCGCTGCCGGACATGGAAAGGCGCTTGATCGCCGCCGCCGAAATGGTCAGGCGCGTCTCGTCGCGATGGTCGCGTCCAAAGCTGAAATAGAAGCCGTGGCGCGGCTTGGAGCGCACCACCAGCGTGTCGCCGCGGACGAAGGTTTCGATGTCGTCGAGCTCCTGGCGCCGGCCCGAGAGTTCGAGCGCATTCTGCGCGGCCTGGGCGTGCACCACGACGTCGAAGCGGCCGTCCAGCTCCAGTTCGGAGAACGCGCCGACCGGGCGCTGCTCGGTGACGGCGCTGGTCTGCCGGGTGTCGGCCCGGTGGTTCTGGATGGCTTGCCCGGAGACGGCGACGATGCCGAGGCAGACGAGGATGGTGATGACGAGCGCGTTTTTCATCTTGTTGTAGGGTCGTTGGACGGCGGCTGCCGGGAGACTGCACGATATGCCGGGCCGGCCACGTCTGCACGCCGAAACCGACGAATGGCGCGAATCATGGGATTAACGGGGCCAAAGCGGGGGCGAAGGGAGCGGGTGCCAGAATCGCCCTTCATTTGACACCGTTGCGCCCGCCCGGACCGATTTCAAAATATACTGCGCGAGGTTCACACTGCTGCCGTCCTGCGGTTTGCCATGTACAACAATTATTTCAGCCTGAAGCAAGCGCCGTTTTCGATCGCGCCCGACCCGCGTTACCTGTTCATGAGCGAACGCCATCGGGAGGCGCTCGCGCACCTGCTCTACGGTATCGACAGCGGCGGGGGCTTCGTCCTGCTCACCGGCGAGATCGGCGCCGGCAAGACCACCGTCTGCCGCTGCTTCATCGAACAGGTGCCCGAGAACTGCCGCCTGGCCTATATCTTCAATCCGCGCCTGACGGTGGAGGAATTGCTGCTCACCGTGTGCGACGAATTCGGCATCGAGCTGCCGCCGCGCAGTCCGGGCGCGACCGGCGCCAAGGTGTATGTCGACGCGATCAACCGCTACCTGCTGGACGCCCACGCGCGCGGCCTGAACAATGTGCTGGTGATCGACGAAGCGCAGAACCTGTCGGCCGACGTGCTCGAACAGCTGCGCCTGCTCACCAACCTCGAAACCAGCGAGCGCAAGCTGCTGCAGATTATCCTCATCGGCCAGCCTGAGCTGCGCGAGATGGTCGAGCGTCCCGAGCTGGAGCAACTGGCCCAGCGCGTCATCGCGCGCTACCACCTCGGGCCGCTGTCGGAGTCGGAGACCGGGGCCTATGTCGCGCACCGGCTCGCGGTCGCGGGCATCAATGGGCCGATGCCGATTCCGCATTCGATGACGTCCCTGATTCACCGGCTGACGCATGGCGTCCCGCGCCGCATCAACCTGCTGTGCGACCGCGCGCTGCTCGGCGCCTATGTCGAGAACAGCCGCGAAGTCACGCGCCCGATCCTGCGGCGCGCGGCACAGGAGGTGTTCGGCGGCGAGAATGCCGATACGCGCCGCCACCGCTGGCCGGTGATCGCCGGCGGCGCGTTGACGGTGGTCGCCTTGAGCGCGGCCGCCGCGTGGCAGGCGATGCCGCGTCATTCGAGTGCGCCGGTCGCCATCGCCAAGGTCGCTCCTGTGCGCGCCGCTACCGCTTCCCCTTCGCCGCCAGCATCGATCACGACCCAGAAGCCGGCCGCGCACGCGAGCCAGGACGCCGCCCTGCGCGAACTGGCGGCCCTGTGGGGCGAGCCGCTGCCGGCCGGCGAGGCCTGCCAGGCCGCGCTCAAGCTCAACCTGCGCTGCAACCGCGGCAAGGGCGGCCTGTATGAGTTGCGGCTGCTGGACCGGCCGGCCATCATCACCCTGCACGACCAGGGCAAGACCGGTTATGCGGTGCTGACGCATATGGACGACACTTCGGCCACGCTGAGCGTCGACGGCAAGCGCCAGACGGTGAACCTGGCCACGCTGGCGCCGCTGTTCGACGGCGAGTACACCACTTTCTGGCGCGTCGCGCGGGGCTTTCGCGACCAGGTCGGCGCGGCCGACCACGGGCCGGACGTGGACTGGATCGCCGAGCGCCTGGCGCAGCTGAACAAGGTCGATACGCCGCCGGTCGACCAGCCGCTGGGCCCGCGCATGCAAGGGATGCTGCGGGATTTCCAGGCCAGGCAGAACCTGAAGGCGGACGGCGTCGCAGGGCCGCGCACCTATATGCGCCTGAACCAGTTGTCGGGAGTGGACGAACCGCGCCTGCTCTCGCTTAACCGGACCGACAAGTAAATCACGATGTCCTACATACTCGAAGCCCTCAAGAAGGCACAGGCCGAACGCCAGCTGGGCAGCTCGCCGACCATCCATGCGCCGGCGGCCAGCGCCGTTCCCGTGGCGAGCGCGAAGCGCATGCCGCTGGCGATAGGCGTCGCCGCCGGCGTGGCGGTGGCCGCTGCGGCGCTGCTGATGTGGCGGCACCAGGATGCGCCGGTGGCGGCCGTGGCGCCTGCGGCGCCGCCGCAGCTTGCAGCGGTCCCCGCAC
>JAEWEK010000227.1 GCA_023389425.1 Pseudomonadota bacterium
GCTTGTATCCGTTCTCGGCGACCGGCGACGCGCTGACGCAATACGTGAAAAAAGCAATCAACGATTACAACCGGCAGGCCAAGCAGTTCAATCTCTTGCGCTGACCGGAAAAACCATCTCAAGGAGACGACATGAAAAAGAATTTCGCAATCGCCCGCATCGCCCTGGCCGCCGCACTGATCGGCGCCGCATCCGGCGCGCTGGCGCAGCTGCCGGCCGGTTACCCGGCGACCTACCAGAAGACCGTCGACGCGGCCAGGAAGGAAGGCAAGCTGGTGATCTACGGCGCGACCGACAGCAAGGCCACGCAGCCGCTGATCAAGGACTTCAACGCGCTGTACCCGGGCATCACCGTCGAGTACAACGACATGAACTCGACCGAAGTGTACAACCGCTTCATTTCTGAGTCGGCCGCCGGCGGCGCCACCGCCGACGTGCTGTGGTCGTCGGCGATGGACCTGCAGATGAAGCTGGCCGCCGAAGGCTACGCGATGGCCTACAAATCGGTCGAAGCGCCGAAGATCCCGGGCTGGGCGATGTGGAAGGACATGGCCTACGGCACCACCTTCGAGCCGGCCGCCATCGTGTACAACAAGCGCCTGGTGACCCCGGCCGAAGTGCCGCATACGCACGCCGACTTCGCCAAGCTGATCATGTCCGAAAAATTCCGCGACAAGGTCACAACCTACGACATCGAGAAGTCGGGCGTCGGCTTCATGTTCATGGCGCAGGATGCGCATGACTTCCCGCAGTTCGCGGCACTGGAAAACGCCTTCGGCACCGCCAAGGTGCGCGTGCAGTCGTCCACCGGCACCATGCTGGAGCGGATCTCGTCGGGCGAGAACCTGATCGGCTACAACGTGCTGGGCTCGTACGCGCTGGTGCGCGCCAAGACCGATCCGTCGATCGGCGTGGCGATGCCGAAGGATTACACCCTGATCCTGTCGCGCGTCCTGTTCATCAACAAGAACGCACGCAACGCCAACGCGGCCAAGCTGTGGCTGGACTACATGCTGTCGGCACGCGGCCAGACCATCATCGCCAACGAATCGAAGCTGTACGCGATCCGTTCGGATGTGAAGGGCGAGACCACCTCGGCTGAGCTGATCCACGAGATCGGCGAGAAGAACGTCAAGCCGCTGCCGGTCAGCGACGCGCTGCTGCAGTACCTGGCGCCGGCCGCGCGCATGGCCTTCCTGAAGCAGTGGAAGGACACGGCGGGCAAGAAGTAATCGCCAGCCCGTCGTTCCCGCGCAGGCGGGAATGACGACAAGGGGAGGTGCTGGCGCCTCCCCAGCTGCCAGCTGTGAAGTAACTCTCATCGGATAGTCCCATGTCTACGCTGTCTTTATCGCGCCGCCTGAACTGGCCGCGCGGGCTGGTCGTCGCCCTCACGTGTGTGGCGATCTTCCTGCCGCTGTTCCTGATCTTCTACCAGAGCTTCCTGTCGGCGCCGTTCTTCATGCCGAACAAGGAGCTCGGTCTTGAAGCGTATCGCTTCATTTTCGACGACCCCGATTTCCGCGTCGCCTTCCGCAACGGCCTGCTGCTGGCCGCCGGCCTGGCCGCGATCGCGGTGCCGCTTGGCGGCATGCTGGCCTTCCTGATGATCCGCACCGACCTGCCGTGCCGCGGCTGGATCGCGCCGCTGCTGCTGGTGCCGATCTTCGTGTCGCCGATGGTGATGGGCTTCGGCTATGTGGTGGCAATGGGCCCGGTCGGCTTCTACTCCACCTGGGCCAAGCAGATCCTCGGCTTCATCCCGTGGAACGTGTACTCCTTCCCGGCCATCGTCGTGATCGCCGGCCTGACCCACGTGCCGCACGTGTACCTGTATGCGTCCTCGGCGCTGAAGAGCCTCGGCTCGGACGTGGAGGAAGCGGCGCGCGTGACCGGCGCCTCGCCGTGGCAGGTGATGTTCAACGTGTCGCTGCCGATGATCATGCCGGCGCTGGCGTATGCGGGCGTGCTGGTGTTCTTCCTCGGCTTCGAGGTGTTCGGCCTGGTGCTGGTGCTAGGCGACCCGGAAGGCCACCTGGTGCTGGCGACCTACCTGTACAAGCTGACCAACAAGCTCGGTACGCCTTCGTATCATCTGATGGCCGCGGTCGCGGTGTGCCTGGTGATGGTGACCATGCCGCTGGTGATGCTGCAGCGCTGGCTGCTCAAGTCGGCCAACAAGTATGTAGCGATCAAGGGCAAGGGCGCGCGCCAGAAGCCGCTGCCGCTGGGCCGCTGGAAGTGGCTGGCCTTCGCCGTGATCGGCGCCTGGCTGATGTTCACGATCGTGGTGCCGATCTCCGGCATCGTGCTGCGTTCCTTCGTCCAGTACTGGGGCGAGGGCGTGCACCTGCGCGACGTGCTGACCTTGCAGCACTTCCGCGACATCATGGAACAGCCGTCGCTGATGCGCGGCATCCTGAACACGGTGCTGATCGGCGTGGTCGGCGGCGCGCTGGCCGTGGCGTGCTATACCGCGATCGCGCTGGCGATGCATCGCAAGAACGACGGCATCACCCGCCTGCTCGATTACAGCGTGCTGGTGCCGCGCGCGATCCCGGGCCTGCTGGCCGGCCTGTCCTTCCTGTGGGTGTTCCTGTTCGTGCCGAGCTGGCTGGACGGCATCCTGAAGGGCTTCAACAACGAGTTCGCCCTGTGGCTGTCGGCGCACCTGATCCCGGCGCTGCGCGAACTGCGCTCGACCATCTTCGCGCTGTGGCTGGCCTATTCGGTGGTGTGGCTGGCGTACGGCATGCGCATGGTGTCGACCGCGCTGCTGCAGGTCGGCCCGGAGCTGGAAGAGGCGGCGCGCGCGGTCGGCGCACGGCGCGGCCGCATCACCCGCGACATCACTCTCCCGCTGATCAAGTACGGCATGCTGGGCGGCTGGCTGATGATTTTCCTGATTTTCGAACGCGAATACTCGACCGGCGTGTACCTGCTCTCGCCCGGCACCGAGGTGATCGGCGCGATGCTGGTCTCGCTGTGGGCCGGCGGTTCGACCGACCTGGTGGCCGCGCTCTCGTTCATCAACATCACGCTGGTGGCCATCGGCCTCGGCATCGCATTGCGTTTCGGCGTCAAGCTGCACGACTAATTCATCAAGAGACATCACATGAACGTTTTAACCGTCAACGACCTGCACCTTGACTACGGCACGGGCCCCAGCGCCAACCAGATTTTGAAAGGCGTGTCGATGCACCTGCAGCGCGGCGAAGTGGTGGCGCTGCTCGGACCTTCGGGCAGCGGCAAGACCACGCTGCTGCGCGCCGTGGCCGGACTGGAAAGCCCGCGCGCCGGCACCATCGACATCGGCGAGCGCCGCGTGTTCGACGGCGCCATCCAGCGCGAGCTGCCGGCCGAGCAGCGCAACCTTGGCCTGGTGTTCCAGTCTTACGCGCTGTGGCCGCACAAGACCGTGTTCGACAACGTGGCCTATGGCCTGAAGCTGCGCAAGGCGCCGGCGCGCGAGATCGAAGCAAAGGTGCAGGACGTGCTGGCCCAGCTGGGCCTGGGCCACCTCGGCCAGCGCTTCCCGCACCAGCTGTCCGGCGGCCAGCAGCAGCGCGTGGCGATTGCCCGCGCCCTGGTGTAC
>JAEWEK010000269.1 GCA_023389425.1 Pseudomonadota bacterium
GTCCAAGCCGGTCGCCGCCGTCAGGCGCGCGCCGCCGCGCCAGGGCCGGCCCGAGCCGGTGGGGCTGGAGCTGAAGATCATCCGCATGATCGTTACCCAGCCTTCGCTGGCGCATGCGCTCGACGAGGGGGCGCTGGCCGCCTTCGCCTTCTTCGGCGAGGAGCCGGCCGAGCGGCTGACCCACCTGGTCACGACGGCGCAGTCGCTGGGACCGAACGGAAGCTTCGCCGCGTTGTCTGAGCAATTGAAGGAAGTCACCACCGAATACGACCACCTGATCGCCGCCATTGCCGCCGAACCCGAGCCGGACATCGACGCCGAACGCGTCGTTCTGCTCAGCGCCGTGCGCGAGATCAAAAAGGAGATGTTAAAAAAGGAGCTTAACCAGTTGTTTTCCAGCGGTTTGACCCAAGATCAGGTGAGCGCCCGCTATCGCGAAATTACGGCGCAACAAAACTTGCTGGCCAAGGAAGAGCAGGCCTAAAGTACCCCGATCCAGGCATTCCAACAGGGAAGTGTGCGAGCTGGAAAAGCTAGGGGTGCGTGCTATAATAAAACGCTAACTATTGCAATGGTTGAAACGATTTTTCGTCTCAATCATTGATGGCGTTTCAGTTAGAAGGCGGGGGAGTTTGTTCCTGCACGATTGATGTAAGGTAACAATACTTTATCTTTAACTATCGTAGGTAAGCCGTTGTGACATCGAAAGCGCCTGTGCCAACCAAGAAACCCCAACCCAAAGTGGCTGCCAAACCCACCCGATCCGCCAAAGCGGACAAAGCGCAAGACAAGGCAGTGACCGCGAGTGCGGCACCTGTCGTAAGCCAGACGACCGATGCGGCCGCCCTGGCTGCGATCGACACGTCCGGCTACGTGTTGCCCACGGTCAAGGTACCGGGGCGGCGTGGTCGCAAACCCAAAGAGTTTACCCCTGAGAACGACGAAGTCGCCGCGCTCAACACCATTGAACGTGCCGAGATGAAGGCCGCGGACAAGGCCAAGGCCAAGGACCGCAAGGCCAAGGAAAAGGCACTGCTGAAAGACGCGTTCGCGTCCGACAGCGAAGCGAGCGAAGAAGAGCTCGAGAACCGCCGCCAGAAACTGAAGGCGCTGATCAAATCCGGCAAGGAACGCGGCTTCCTCACTTACGCCGAGATCAACGACCACCTGCCGGAAAATATCGTCGATCCTGAAGCGATCGAAGGCATCATCGGCACCTTCAACGACATGGGCATTGCCGTGTACGAACACGCGCCCGATGCCGAGACGCTGCTGCTTTCCGACAACGTCGCCTCCGCCGCCTCCGACGACGAAGCCGAAGCGGCCGCTGAAGCGGCGCTCTCCACCGTCGACTCCGAATTCGGCCGCACCACCGACCCGGTCCGCATGTACATGCGCGAAATGGGTTCGGTCGAGCTGCTCACCCGCGAAGGCGAAATCGAAATCGCCAAGCGCATCGAGGACGGCCTGAAGGACATGATCCAGGCCATATCGGCCTGCCCGGTGACCATCGCCGAAATCCTGTCGGTGGCCCAGCGCATCGACACCGACGAGATCAAGATCGACGAAATCGTCGACGGCCTGGTCGACCCGAACGAAGTCGAAAACGCCGCCGCAGCGGCGCAAGCCGCCGCGGATGACGACGTCGACGAGGACGTGGAAGACGAGGAAGACGAGGAAGAGGAAGAAGAAGCCTCGGCCAGCCCCGGTGCGGCCGGCTATTCCGCCGAACAGCTGGAAGCGCTGAAAGTGGCCTCGCTCGGCAAGTTCGACGCCATCGCCCAGCAATTCGACAAGATGCGCAAGGCCTTCGAGAAGGACGGCTACAACTCCAAGGCCTACATCAAGGCGCAGGAATCGATCTCGGACGAACTGCTCGGCATCCGCTTCACCGCCAAGGTCGTCGAGAAGCTGTGCGACACGCTGCGCGGCCAGGTCGACGAAGTGCGCCATATCGAGAAGCAGATCCTCGACGTCGCGGTGAACCGCTGCGGCATGCCGCGCGCCCACTTCATCAAGGTGTTCCCGGGTAACGAGACCAACCTGGAATGGGTCGATGCGGAGGTCGCCGCAGGCCACGCCTACAGCGCCATCCTCAGCCGCAATATCCCGACGATCAAGGAACTGCAGCAACGCCTGATCGACCTGCAAGCCCGCGTGGTGCTGCCGCTGCACGACCTGCGCAACATCAACCGCCAGATGGCGGCCGGTGAAATGAAGGCGCGCAAGGCCAAGCGCGAAATGACCGAGGCCAACCTGCGCCTGGTGATTTCGATCGCCAAGAAATACACCAACCGCGGCCTGCAATTCCTCGACCTGATCCAGGAAGGCAACATCGGCCTGATGAAGGCGGTGGACAAGTTCGAATACCGTCGCGGCTACAAGTTCTCGACCTATGCAACGTGGTGGATCCGCCAGGCCATCACCCGCTCGATCGCGGACCAGGCGCGCACGATCCGTATTCCGGTCCACATGATCGAAACCATCAACAAGATGAACCGCATCTCGCGGCAAATCCTGCAGGAGACGGGCGCTGAGCCGGATCCGGCCACGCTCGCGGTCAAGATGGAAATGCCGGAAGACAAGATTCGGAAGATCATGAAGATCGCGAAGGAACCGATCTCCATGGAAACGCCGATCGGCGACGACGACGATTCGCACCTGGGCGACTTCATCGAGGACAACAACACGCTGGCGCCGTCGGACGCGGCGCTGCATGCCTCGATGCGTGGTGTGGTCAAGGACGTGCTCGATTCGCTGACGCCGCGCGAAGCCAAGGTGTTGCGCATGCGCTTCGGCATCGAAATGTCGACCGACCACACGCTGGAAGAAGTCGGCAAGCAATTCGACGTCACCCGCGAGCGTATCCGCCAGATCGAAGCCAAGGCGCTGCGCAAGCTGCGCCACCCGTCGCGTTCGGACAAGCTGAAAAGCTTCCTCGAGGGCAGCAGCTAAGTTTGCCTTGACGGGGCTGCGCTAAAGGCAATATCCTCTCGCCACTTCGTTTGGACGGCCGCCATGGCCGCCCCGGGTGGCGAGTGCTTTTGGCGCCGCGCGATTGAAACGATTTCTCTTGGGCCTCTAGCTCATGCCTGGTTAGAGCAGCGGACTCATAATCCGTTGGTGCCCGGTTCGACTCCGGGGAGGCCTACCAATTAAAGCAAATGCTCGTGACGGTCTTTGCCGGTCTTCGTATTCCGCGAAACCGAACTTCACCAGATAAAAAATCCTGAGCAAACCCCGTTTGCTCAGGATAGTCGAGTTTGCCAGTCGGCGACGCGATGGTTCATTCGCCAGGGCCGCCGGAGCCCTTGGCCGACCCTTGTGCGTTTGCATTTGCTGAACCAGACGCGTTGACGTTAGAGGCCGATCCTGCAGCGTGACGAGCACCGCGCGCCGACGCGTGCGAGATTTGCTTTGTGTTGGCCGAGCTGGCTGCCGCATACGAACGGGTGTTGGCGGCCTGCGTGCTTGCTCCCTGATGAATCGGCGACGCGGTGCCTTGGCCTGCGCGAGCCAGGCCGATGCCTTGGCCATTGTTCACGCTGCCGTTCATCGATGCGTCGCCTTGACCCTGTGCGGAGCCGTTTGTGTTCAGGGAGTGCGTACGTTTGCTGCCGGATGCACGTGTCGCGTCAGCCGTAGTTGTATGTTTGCTGTTCACGCCACTCGTCTTCAAATGCGCGCCCGACAATGCGCTGCCGAGACCGGAACCACGGTGTGCAGGCTGTGCATTCTGGCTCGTTTGCGCGCTGTTCGTCGGCGCTGCCGACGCCAGCGACGGCACGAACGTGCCACGGCCGGACGCGCCGCCCGATCCCGCAGCATGATTGTTCGCGCTTCCTTGCGCCGCGCTTGGCGTCTGGGCCGTCGCAGGAACGGCGGCACCCGCATTGCCCGCGTTTGCGGCCGACTGCCCTGCGATACTGCTCGCATTCGACAGGCCACCTTGCAGGCTGCCGGCGGCCGATGTCGCCGTCTGCATCGCATTCGCGCCGAGCGAGGCGGTCGACGACGCCTTGCCCTGACCATCAGCCGCGCCGGGCGAGGCCACATCGCCCAGCGATGATACGCCCGCACCGGCTTTGCCTGCCGCACCCTGCAGCGCATTTGACGCTGCAGCTTTGCCCGCATCGCCGGCACCGCTGGCCGACCCTGCAAGCGATGCCGCATTCGCCACCGGCAGCGCAGGTTTCGCACCGGCCAGGCTGATGCCGCCGCTGCCTTCGCCCGATGCGCTGCCTTCAGCTGATGCGCTCTTGTGCAGTTCGGCCGCGCGTTCAACGCGCAGGTCGTTCAGCGACCCCGAACCACGCACGATTTGCGGCCCCATGCCACCGCCCATCTGCCCCATCCCGCCCATCATGCCGCCGAGCGAGCCACCGAGGCCGCGCCCGCCGCCGAGCAGTTGCGCATGTGCCGATGCGGCCGCGCCGCAGGAAAAGATGAGGGCGATCTGGACGACGAGTTTGCTGTTCATGCTGTTCTCCTTGGATGTCTGGCGCGGACAATCCGTCGCCGTTATAAGGAAAACGAAGCAGCTCAGCGATTTATTCCATCATCACGAAAATTTTTTTTAACCTCAGCGCATCCACGCCGGATCAGTGCGCACATCAGCACCCACGACCCCGTAGCCGATGCTGTTGCTGACCGTGCCTTTGCTCAGCCCAGTGGCGCTGCGCGCGAGCGCGTCGATCGCATCGCGGGCACGCACCGCATCGGGATGCTGCAGCTTTGCCGCCAGCAGTCCGGCGACAATCGGCGCAGCGAACGAGGTACCGCGGATGGTGCGATACGGCGGCTCGCCAGATGCGGCGCTGACCATATTGTTGCCCGGCGCCGCGAACATCACCTGCGGACCGCGTGCCGCTTCCGGCAAAGGCTCGCCATTGCGCCCAACGCCGCTGACACCCACCACGCCGGGATAGCTGGCCGGGTACAGCGGTGGCGCAGCGGGGCCGTCGTTGCCGACCGCCGCCACCAGCAGATGCCCGCGCCTGACCATCGCTGCCACCACCCGCTCCAATGCCTGGTTCGGCGGCCCAACCAGGCTCACGTTGATTACCCCGACCTGTTCGTGCGCCAGCCACGCCAGCGCCGCCGCGATGCGCTCGGCCGAGCCGCCGGCCGGATCGTCGCCGCAGTAGACGTCGGCCGCATACAGCGGCATGCCTGGCGCTGCGCCGCGAAAGCGGCCGTCGCGCCCCACCATCAGCGCGGCGACCGCCGTGCCGTGTGCGCTCGGATGCTGTGTACCGCCGCAGCCCCAGGCAGTGATCGAGGCGGCATGCAGCGCGCGGTGCGTTCGCTCTACGCCGCCGTCGACGAGGCCGACGCCGGGCGTATCCGAAGCCGGCTGAGGCGCCACGCCGCTCGCAGCGGCTGCAGCGGGAACTGCGCCGCTACCCGTATAGATGTGGTTGAAGTCGTAGTGCCCCTGCGGATCCAGCGCACGCAGGCGTTCCAGCACCTGCGCTGTGGCCGCCCCATCCGGCACCCGCAGCACGACCAGTGTCTGCCCGAGTTCTTCGAAGCGTTCCTCGCGTGCGACGCGTAGCCCTGCCGTGCGCGCCGCATCCAATGCACCCGGCGACGGATCCCATGCCAGGATCTCGCCGCGCAATACTGGGTCACCATGCGGATCGGCTTCCAGCACGTCCGGATGACGGCGCAGCAGCTGCCCCACCGCGTCGACACGTAGGGTGCGCAGGTCCGGCAGGTCGACGCGGTCGACCAGTTGCTGGGCCGGCCGCCGCAGCTCGTCGAGCGCGCCGAGCCCGGATGGCAGGGGCAGGGACGGCAAACGCAGCTGCGCGGACGCGTTCGCCGCCGTGAGTGCTGCCAGTAAAAGTAGAAGTTTTCGCATGGTCGAATGCTAATATGCACCAGTCAGTCGTAACAATAAAACGAATGGGGCAGGGAAGAAAATCCCTCGCTCGTACGTTTTCCCTATAAGACCATGAGCTCCGTGCTGGAAAACGACATCGCCGCCTTGCTGCCGCGCCTGCGTCGCTTCGCGCGTTCGATCACCTTTCACCGCGAGGACGCCGACGACCTGGTGCAGGTCGCGGTGGAGCGCGCGCTCACCCGTTCCGAGCAGTGGGAACAAGGCACGCGCTTGGACAGCTGGATGTTCCGGATCGTGAAGAATGCCTGGATCGACGAGGTGCGTTCGCGCACTCGCCGCGCCGAGCTGTTCGCGCCGGAGGAAGAGGGCGAGCATGTGGGCGACGACTACGCGGACGCGCACCAGCAGCGCATGGCGATTGAAAAGGCGATCAGCCTTCTGTCCGAGGATCACCGGATGGTCATCGGCCTGGTGCTGGTTGATGGCCTGCCGTACAAGGAGGCGGCCGAGGTTCTGGAAATACCGATGGGGACGCTGACCAGCCGGCTGGCGCGTGCGCGCGAGGCCCTGCAGGAACTGCTGTCCGACCGAGCGAGGATGAAGGGATGAACATTTCGGACGAAATCTTGATGGCTTACGCCGACGGCGAACTGGAACCTGCGCGGCGTGCGGAGGTCGAGCAGGCCATGCGCGCGGATCCTGCGGTGGCCGAGGCGGTTGAGCGTCATCGTGCGCTGCGCGCCGACGTCTTCGCGGCCTTCGCCGGTGTGCTGGATGAACCGGTGCCGGAGCGCTTGCAGCCGCGCGTCGCGCAAGCCAGCCATGTACGAGTGGATGCGCTGGCCGCTGCAGGTGCGCGGCCGCTGCCGGCGCGCTGGTCGTGGGCGCAGTGGGGTGGGATGGCGGCGTCGCTGGCGGTCGGTATTCTCGTTGGTGCGCTGGGCTGGCAGGGAGCGCATGGCGGAGGTTCGAATGCTGACGTGGCGCGGGTTGATGGTGCGCTGGTGGCAAAAGGGCAGCTGGCGCAGGCGCTGACGCAGCAGCTTGCGAGCGATCAGGGGCAGGCGTCCGGGGTGAAGCTCGGCGTCAGCTTTCAGTCGAAGGATGGCAGCTACTGTCGCAGCTTCGCGCTGGGAACGTCCGGCGGCCTGGCGTGCCGCAGCGGAGGTGAATGGCGCATTCCGGTGCTGGCCGAGGGCGCTCAGGAACAGGCGGGCGTATACCGGCAGGCTGGAAGTGCATTGCCAACGGCAGTACTGGACGCAATCGATGCGCGCATCGCCGGCAGCGCTCTCGATGCGGCGGCGGAACGCAGCGCGCGCGAACAGGGGTGGGAAAAGAAGCAGCGTTAGGCCGGCTGATCACGGCGTGCCGAATCGTTCGGTTGTCGCGATCAAGGCCGCGCCGCAAGTAGTCTTGTGCCCTTCATAAGCGACGGCGACGCCATCGATGACGTGGTCCGCGTCGCCTTCAGCAATGGTGCAGCTGTCGTGACCTTTGACGGGACAACTGCAAACATCTCCGACGCGGGCGACTGCGATGCCGTCGACAGTGAAGTAATCTGCGCCGACACTCTCGACTTTGCCACCATGCGAAGTCGGATCACCCAGTCGGATCACGTTTCGCATTGCTCAAGCTTTCTTTTCCGATGAGGCAACGGGGGCTTGCGTGGACACGTCGTCATGACTAACCAGTTCCCACATCGTGGCAGTGCGGTTAGACGGCCGTTCGCCTTTCAGCTTTTGCCAGAGCGATGGTTCTCCGCTCGATATCAGATGCGGCATGCGTTCGCCTGCCTTTATGTGCTGGCGCTGGCCGCCTTCAGGCTCCCACCAACCTGTTTGAGGACAAGTGCGCCCAGTGGCGGCTAGTTCTCCAAGCGGAAGCTGAGGTCCGGCGTTTACTTCGCTGGTTTTAACGGGAGCTGCGGTTGTCGGGCGCACGCGGATGGAGCTGGTGATTTTGTCCCAAACCGCGACGGCTTCGTCATCGGTCAGTATTGCTTTGGTCGCTCCGGCAGTGTTATCTGCGACGCCAGTCTGCATCCGAATGTCCGCGTACGGCCTTAGAGGATCAGCGGGTACTCCCTTAAAATCCATTGCGAAATCGTGTATTCCGTTCACTTCCGACCATTCGGGAGAACGCGACAAGGCCTCGAATCCGTTCAGCCAGTCATTGATTTTCCTTGGTCCTCTCCGAAGGTATTTCGTTTGCAGTTGAGGGTGGTTCGGATTTTCGTCTCTTAGGTCTTTCTCGAGTCGTTCCAGTTGCCACTCGAGGGAGTTGCTCTCGGAGTGATATGGATTTGAAGGGAAAAGAAGGATAGAGATATGAGTGTCAGGAAACTCCGTTAGTCGGAAACCGATACTGATGTGCTCGGAGGGGGGATTCGTTGACGTGTCTGGCCTGTCGAGCAGGAAAGCGTGCTCGATGCAGTTACCCGGTTCGGTCGGAACTTCGCTTTCTGAACGATGCCGCAAGCGCGTGCTTATACTCGTTATGTCTGCGATTACCTTGTCTTTTTTATCCATCAATGGCCGAGAATCGATAATTAAACCATCGCGCCCGAATCTGAAATATCCATTAATCCTGAGGCCATTGATTGCATCAAAATCCTCGTAGCCAGCTATTATCTTTCCTTCAGGCTTCGATGTATTGCTGATCGATAAAAGAAGAGATGGCTTTTTGTGATAAATGGCTCGTTCGCTGTTCAACTCATCGATGAATTCTTGCGCGAGCACGTCCATTTCGTCCGCGCCATGCGGCTGTATTTTTAGACCTAACGGAACATCTGTTGCGCCCCATGCGACCGTTGTCGATATTGGTACGTCTACTAGAAAACGTCCAAAACAAACCGTTTTCATTTTCTCGAACACCTTTCGCACGCGGGGCGTAGCATCCATTTTCGCGGTCTCCGATTCGTTAGGAGCGTGGTTGCAGGCTGTCAGCGTAAGCGAAGCAATTGATAAAATTGCTATGCACGCAAATCCGACAAACGCGGAGCGGATAGTGAAGGGCATCTGATCTACCATTTCGCACGCTCGGCGATACGTATGATGCTATACAAGGTGGACGCTACGGCTGCGCGACTCTCGTAACTTGACTGATGCTCATAACCGGTCTGGCGAAAAATGCCTCTGAACTTTTTGCTTTCTAATTGATAATCAGCAGATCTTGCCGGCACAGTTTGATCGCCTGGTGCTCTCGCTGCGCGAATTGTCGCGTAAATGGATTCGTTCCGAGCGGCACCGACTTTCGGAACGAAAGCCTTGTCAGTATTTTCAACTTCCCAACGCACGAGTTCTAGCTTACCCTGTTTGGTGTCAGTGAGTATTGGCCAGTTCTGCCAACCGGAGGGATCGGCGCAGTTTTTCCCTATCTCCCACACGACCTCTCCGAAGCTACGCCGTTCAGTGTCGATGCCGTAGTGCGCGAAACTGTTTGAATGGAAGGTGTCTGCGATCATTTGGTGAAATTGCTGAGACTTGTCCAAGTAGTCGCAAGTTCTCTTGAATGTGCCGCCGCCGTGTTCCTCATCCAGTCGCGCTGGGTTTATCCACTCCTCGCGAAGTAGCGCGTACCATCTATTTCTTATCTTATAGATTTCGTTATAGGGATCGCCATGCCGGGGTAGAGCTTCGAGATCATGTCCGTTATGAGTCACGCGCAGCCATCCATTTCCATAGGATTCGGATGGTAATAACTGAAGCCCGCCTGGTGAATTCGCAAGGACCGCAGTAACCTCGTCACCGAAATTCCCTGCCACCTTAGCGCCAATGCTTTCTTTGATTCCGTTCGACAGGCCGCAATCTTCAAAACCCGCCCTAATGCGTTTGTACGCGGCGGGCGCACCGATCGCGGGCATTACCCCATGTACCATGCCTAGCACTTCGTCCTGCAAGTTGCCGCAATCGGGATGTATCAACGCTCTGCCGACCAGGCCTCCCATTGAGTGCGTAACCACGATTACTTGTTTGCACGTATAGCCGGACTTGCTTAGGTCATTGATGACTTTCCTGATACGCACTGCAATATTTTTAGCACTCCGACCGTTGGATTGTAGCCAGTTATAACCGAAGGCATAGACAGCGAACCAACATCCGGTGGCGATCTTTTTCAGTTCCTCTTCGGTCAATGCTTGCTGAGGCAGACTGGGATCCGATCCCCAAATAGAGGGGTCGGTGCCGATTACTTCTCTCCATTCCGGTCGAATTTTCCCATCAACAAAAGTATTGTTCAGGCGTGATTCAAGAATCTGCAGCACTGTTCCGTAGCTTCCAAAATAAACTTCACCCCAACCGCGTTCCCGTCCCTTCTGCGCCGCTGTGCGCCGATTCTTCGAGGTCGGTGGATCATCCGCAAGCACGGGAGAGGAAAATTTCTCATGTAGTTCGACATTACTATGACGACCATCGCCGCTGATGTCCGGCGGCCCGGAAGGGTTGTAGATGTCAACAGTCGTCTCTAGCGGATCGAGTTGAAGCTGGCGAATCTGAGGTCGAGCGTTCGCGGCACTTTTAATGTTAGTCACACCGAGACTATCTGGCCGCCATGCGATATTCTCGATCTTCTTATGTAGTAGCTCTTCCAGCTGATGTTTTCGCTTGCTGCTCATCCGCAGATTCGATCCCATGATCCCTGGCAGGAAAATGATCGGCAGCACCCGTTTGGGCAGAATTTTGGCCGATTGCGGCTTTTTATCCTGCTGGGGTGTCGCGAACCCTTCGGCCTTGCGGGCGGCCCCGCCATTTTGTTGCGCCGGTAACGGATATTCGGCTGTCGTCATTGTTCTCTCCAATCAATCGTCGAGCGCTTCGACGGTGTACCCACCAAACGGAATCGCACTCGTAAATCGCTCGGTCATTCCGGCCGCGTCGGTGCGGCCTTCGAACGTGCGCCCATCCTCTGTAGTGATTCGATAACGCTGGTTCTTCATCGGTTCGTCCGTACCGATCCAGCGCAGGACTGTCTGCTGATCGTGTGCCGCGCCGCTGGTGGGCAGAGTCACGCCAGGTGGACTGCCGCCGCCAGGTTTTACGTGCGCAAATTGGGATGACTTGATGGTGTGCGCGCCGCTGCTTTGCTGGGTGATGGCGCCGCCGCCGAGATCCACTTGCGCGCCCTGTGCGACGAAGCGAACTTTGGGTGCCTGCAGTACGATTTCCTCGGTCGCAGTCAGCACGATGCGCTTTGACGAAGTCATCTCGATGTCGTCGCTATGCGTCTGCAGTTCCAGCTTCCCGCTGGCGGCGATGAGTTTGATGCCAAGCCGATGCGCGAACAGGCTGATGCTGTCCGACACGCGCGCCAACAGCTTCCTGCCGACCGACAGCTGCGTGTTGCCAACGCTGACCAAATCGACATGCGTTTGCGCGCCGATCGCGACGTTGTCCTGGCTCGTCATCGCCACGCCGGCAGGTGCCGAAACCGCCACTACCGCTTTGCCACCGCCTGTGCCGCCGCTGTCTGTATTGCTGCCTGCTTCCCATTGCTCAAGATGTCCGAGTAGCCGCGTCAGCTCCTTGTCGTCCGTTCCGTCTGCATGGTGAGCCGCTGACAGCTCGGCAAGCTGCAGCTGCACGCCTTGCAGCGCCTCGACCAAGCCGGTCAATTCCGCGCGGTCCAGAAGCTTGCCGGCGGCTCCTCGGCTCCCGGCAGCACTGATCAGCACCCCTTGCGCCCCTCGTACCGCGACCGTATGATCGCTGCGCAGTTCCGCACCTTCGCCGCGGGCCTCACCCTTGCCTTCCTGGCGTGGATGGGTCAGCCATCCCAGATTCAGTTCGCTGTGGCCATGTTCCGACGATAGTTGCGCGCTGATCTGTCCGGGTGTGTCGTCCAGCCGAAGCTGGTTGCACCGGGCGCCTTGCACTTCCTTGCTCTTGATGCCAGCCAGATACCTGTTCCCGGGAAGTCTCCCGGTATGGCTGAAAGAGGGCGGCGGAGCGGTGCCGCCATAGACCTGCCCGACGATAATCGGCTTGTCCGGATCCCCGCCCAGGAAATCAACGATCACCTCATCGCCGACGCGAGGAAGCGTCATCGTTCCCCAGCGATTGCTGGCCCACGTACTGGCGACGCGTATCCATGCCGAATCCCTGTCGCTATCGCTGGCGCCCGCGCCTTGCGCATGATCGTGGTCTTCCTGCCGTGTCCCGGGAAAACGCACCTTGACCCGGCCGTGCGCATCACAATGGACTTCTTCGCCCGCCGGCCCGACCACGATCGCGCTTTGCAGCTGCGGGCGCGGAAAATCGGTACGGGGATCAAACGCGGGGACAATCGGGATATGCCGGCGAACGCATGAAAAGCGGTTGGTGTAACGCATACCTCTTTCGGCGCTGGATTGCGCCAAACCGGTATCGGCCGTGCCGCTATCCCAACGGTTAAGCGCAAACAGCCTTTGCACCCGTTCGTTCAGCGTTTTGGGCAGGTTATTTTCAGCATCGACTTCAAGCCGGGTGATGACGAATTCCCGCTCGTTCGCTGGATGCGTGTCGATTTCATGATGGCCGCTCAGGCTGATCCACTGCCCGACGCAGAGTGCGCGCACGCTGCCTTCGCCATAAAAGCATTTGGACTCGTATTCATGGCGCTTCATGCGCAAGTCGCCGAGCTTCCGATAATCGTTCCCGTCATCGCCGGCATGCGGGGTGTCGATCAGGTAGTCGTCGAGGGTGGCCGCAAATTGATTCCCTGTCTTGCCTTGGTTAATGCACGACGGGGCATTGTTGTTCATCGGGCGCCCGGCGAGATAGTCCCAGCTGTGGCGATTTACGTTACCCGGCTTGAGCGCGCGAACCGGACTCCAGGCGATAACGGTGTCGCTTTCCTCCGTGCCGTCATCCCGGTGATATCGGACGGCCCCGGCGGCATTCTGCTTCAGCGCGAATGCATCGTCGAACAACACCAGGGCGTGTGCCGGCATGTCCTGGCTTTGGCGCTGGCGCGCTTGGCCGGGCTGCATGAACCATGCGATGCCGCGCCGTTTCCACAGGCGGCGCAAAAACGCGGCATCGGATTCGTTATGCTGCATGGTGAATTCGCGCGCCGGATACGTGCCGGTGACAAGCGACCAGTCCACATCGAATGCCTTGACCAGCACCGGATTATTGCGGCGCCACTCCTTCAGGATGGTCTCGGTAATATCCAGCTCATTCCGGTTCCGAAAGACTCGCGTATTCGTGCGATGCTCCATCAAGGCCAGCGCATCGCGCACGACAAGTTCGTAGGTCGCGAGACCGCCATCACTCTGGCCGGCCGCCGCCTGCGCCACGATGCCGCACACGGATCGCAACGCGCCCGTATCGGTCACGAACTGGACTTCGACCGGCAGCGCCATGAGTTCCTTCAAAGGCAGATCGGCGCGCATCGACACGCATTGGAGACGGTATTCCAGCCCGCCGCACAGCGATTCATTCCCGATGACGCGCTTGACCAGCAGGACATCGTCGAGAACCCCCTGTCCTTGCGACAGGCGCAAACGAATTGGGCGATTTGCCTCCGACAGTCCAGAGAACGCCTTCGACAGTTCTGTGAGATCCATGTTCCCGACCAATCCTGAACAATCCGCGATTGCTCAGAATAGGTCGGGCCGGTAATGCAAAGAGGGAATCGGACGAGTGTTTGTGGAAAATCAAACTCGTCCGGAGAGGTGAACTATTTTGGCTTTTTCTTCGATGCGGAGTTTAAAGCCGCAGCCGCGCGAATCAGCGCGACGAACGCTTTCTCATCGATCTGCGCGCCCTCCGGAAAATCAATCGCCCGCCGCACCTTGCCTTCAAGGCTGGAATTGAACAGCCCCGCAGGATCCTCCACCGACGCGCCTTTCGGGAAGGTCAGCTTCACCACCTTCTTGTACGCCTCGCCGGTGCAGATGATGCCGTTGTGTTCCCACACCGGCACCTCCCATTTCCATTCCTCGGCCACGTCCGGCACTGCCTCGTGCACCAGTTCGCGAATCCGCGTGAGCATCGGCCCGCGCCAGTCGCCGGTGTCCGCGATGCGCTTGTCGATCAGCTGCGAAGGTGTCATCGTCATTTGGCGCTCGCGATCCATTTATCGACCTGCTTTTCGAGGATGGGCAGCGGCAGCGTGCCGTCGCCCAGCACGACCTCGTGGAATTTCTGGTAGCTGAATTTGGGACCAAGCGCTTTCTGCGCCTTCGCCCGCAGCTCGAGGATCTTCAGCGCGCCGACCTTGTACGCCAGCGCCTGGCCCGGCCACACCATGTAGCGTTCGATCTGGTTGGTGGCGCGCGCCTGGCTGTAGCCCAACTGGTCCATCGCGTACTTCACGGCTTGCGCCTCGCTCCACCCCTGCGCGTGCATGCCGGTGTCGACCACCAGGCGCACCGCGCGCAGCAGCTCGTCGTTCAGGTGGCCGAAGTAAGCGGCGGGATCGTCATAGAAGCCGAACTCGCGGCCCAGTGTCTCGCTGTACAGCGCCCAGCCTTCGGTGTACGCGGCGGCGCTCGGATGCTCGGTGAAGAAGCGCCGGAAGTCCGGCAGCGGCAGCTCCTTCAGCAGCGCCGCATGCAGGTGGTGGCCCGGCACGCCTTCATGCAGGAAGAGGGTGGTCATGCCGACCGTGCTGTAATCGCGCGGATTGTTCACCACGGCCCAGAACACGCCCGGATGCGAACCGTCCGCCGCCACCGGCGTGTAGTGGTCGGACGCCGTTTCGCGCGTCAGCTCCGGCTCCAGCTGGATGTCCAGCTTCGCCTTCGGCAGCAGGCTGAAATACGCCGGCAGCTTGGTTTCCACCGTCGCGTAGATCTTGCGGTAGGCGTCCAGCACCTGGGTGTCGGTGGTGAAGGGCTTGAACTTGTCCTGCTTCTCGACCCAGCCGGCGAGGCCATTGGCCGGGCCGGTGTAACCCAGCTTCGGCGCCAGTTCGGCCATCTGCTGCTGGATGCGCGCGACTTCCTTCAGGCCCAGCTGGTGGATCTCGGCCGGCGTCAGCGCGAGATTGGTGTTGTTCTTGATGCGCGCCTGGTACCACGCGGCGCCGTTCGGCAGCGCGCCATAGCCGGCGCTGTCGCGGGCCGCACGGGCGTAATCGGTGTCGATGAACTGGCACAGGCGGTCCAGCGCCGGCGCAATGCGCTCAACGGCCTGGCGGTAGGCCGCGGTCAGCTCGCGCCTGTCCTTGTCGGAGAACGAGGCCGGCATATTCTTCACCGGCGTATAGAAGATGCTCGCTTCCGGCGCGGCCGCGCGCAGCGCCTGGAACTGCGGCAGCATCTTGGCCACGATCGCCTTCGGCTGCACCACGCCCATGCGGATGCCTTCTTTCATGTTGACGATGGCCTGCTCGATCCAGCCCGGCAGCTGGTTCAGGCGGCTCAGGTAGGCACGGTACTGGGCCGGCGTGTTGAGCGGCTGCGAGCCGGTGCCGCTGGCGTAGTTGGCCAGGGTGCTCGGAACGTTGTCGAACTGGTTCAGCGGCAGCAGGTGCTCGGGGAATCGCTCGAGGTCGAGCTGGGCCTTTATTTCGAATTCCAGGATCTCGTAGTTCAGCCGCGACATTGAAGGCAGCGTGGTGCGGTCGACCAGGTGGAGCTTGCGCAGCAGGTCGTGGTACTGCGCGAAGGTCTGGGCCCGCACGACCGGAGAAATCGCCATGCCGAGCTGGTCGTCGTAGCGGCTGTCGCCATTCGCGGTGGCGTACAGCAGCGGCTCGAATTTCGCGCGCGCCACGTAGAAGGCGTCGCCGACACGGTCGACCTGGCGCGTGGCCTGGGTCGAGCCGTTGCTGGCGCCGGCGGCGAACACGGGGACGGCGCACAGCGCGCCGGTCACGAGCGCGGCCGCGAGGGCGGTGGCGCGCAGCAGGGGAAAAGTGCGGGACATCCGGGCATCCTTGAGCTTGAGTTTGAAAAGGATACAACAGTCCGCACACGATTTAATACTAAACTACTTGCTTAACTAATTCATCTTGCTATACTTAAGTACATGCTTAACCATCAAGACCCACTCGACCTGGCGTTCCAGGCTTTGGGGGACGGCAGCCGGCGCGCGATGCTCGAACGGCTGGCCGGCGGCCCCGTCTCGGTCAGCGAACTGGCGCAGCCGCTGCAGATGTCGCTGCCGGCCGTGCTCCAGCACCTGTCGGTGCTGGAGCACGCGGGCCTGGTCCGATCGGAAAAGATGGGGCGGGTGCGCACCTGCCGCATCGAACCGGCCGGCCTGTCGCTGGCCGAACAATGGATCAATGCGCGCCGCGCGGAGTGGGAAGACCGCTTCGACCGGCTCGGGGACTTCCTGAATACGCTGAACCACCAAGGAGATAGCAATGACAAATGACACCGTCGCAGTCCGGCAGCACCAGTTGAATGTCGCGCGCGTGTTCGCGGCACCGCGCGAGCAGGTATTCCAGGCCTGGGGCTCGGCCGAGCATGTAAAGCAGTGGTTCTGCCCGCGCATGTTCACGGTGCCCGATGCGAAGGTCGAGTTCCGCGTCGGCGGCGCCTTCGAGGTATGCATGCGCGCGCCGAACGGCATCGACTGCTGGACCCGCGGCCACTTCACCGAGATCATCCCCAACGCCCGGCTGGTGCTGGAAATGGGGGTGGCCGACGATAACGGCCAGATGCTGTTCACCGCTCGCACCGCGGTCGATTTCGAGGAGGACTGCGGTGGCACCCGCATGAGCGTCGAGCAGCACTACATCCTGCTGCAGCCGGCCGCCGAGATGATGGTCAAGGGCGCGCAACAGGGCTGGGCCGAGACCATGGACAATCTGGGCCGCGCGCTGCCGGCCATGGCGCAACGGGCCAGCGGCGCGGCCGGGGTCGTGCACGGCAGCTTCCGCGTCGAGCGCCACTATCCGGTGCCGCGCGAGCGTGTGTGGCTCGCCTTCGCCGACCGCGCCGCCAAGGACAAATGGTTCGTCGGCGCGCCGGGCTTCACGCCGCTCAAGCGCGAAATGGACGTGCGCCCGGGCGGCCGCGAAATCGCGCAGGGGCGCTGGGACAGCGGCCTGGTCACGACCTTCGACGCGGTCTACTTCGACGTGCAGCCCAACGAGCGCCTGGTCTACAGCTACGAGCTGTTCAAGGACGAGCGCAAGATCTCGGTGTCGCTGGCCACCATCGAGCTGCGCAGCGTGGGCGCCGGCACCACGGTGGTGGTGAACGAGCAGGGCGCCTTCCTCGACGGTTACGACGATGCCGGCGCGCGCGAGCACGGCACCCGCGCCCTGCTGGAAGCGGTGGGCGCCTCCTTCGAAAGCTGAACTACAGTAGGTAAGGCATGGTGTTCAACAGGCAGGCGATGTTATTATCGGATATCGCCTGCCAGAGCTGAAACCAGCTCCGCTCCATGCCCTTTTTTAAGTTGCATCGCTTGCGCGCCGCCATCGACGTCGGGGCCTACTTCCGCCGCGGCGTACTGGTGCGCCTTGCCATCTTCCTCGCATTGGTGCTGCCCATCGTCTGGGGCGGTACGGCCTTCGAGCGCAGGCAGCTCGAATCCATCGCCGAACGCGAAAGCAGCCGCGAGCTGCAGAACCTGGCGCACGCCTTCGCCGAAGAGGTGAACGCCACCGTCAGCACCATTGATATGTCGCTGCTGCACCTGCGCTCGCACTGGGCCGGCAACCGCGCCGAATTCGCGCAGATGGTCGAGCGCCTGAACCGCGAGCTGCACGGCCGCGTGATCCTGGCGATCTCGGTGGCCGACGCCGACGGCCGCCTGGCCTTCACCAGCGCCGACGTGAAACCCGGCATGGACCTGCGTGAGCGCGACTTCGTCCGCTACCACCTCGACGGCCATGGCGACACCCTGTTCGTCAGCTATCCCCAGTTCGCGCCGATTGCCGGCAAGTGGCTGGTCGAATTCTCGCGCCCGATGTTCGATGCGCACGGGCGGCTGCAGGGCGTCATCATCGCCTCGGTGGAGGCGTCCTACTTCAAGCGCTTCTACCACGCCATCGACCTCGGCCCGTCCACCTCGGTCGCGCTGGTTCGGCGCGACGGCCGCATCATCACCCGCACCTCGCACCTGCCGGGTGGCGGCGATGCCATGGGCCAGATGCTGGAAGGCGTGCCCTACCAGGCAGCGCATCCGGCCAACGCGAGCTTCGGCATGTTCCGCCGCGTCAGCCGCATCGACGGCATCGAACGCAACTGCGCCTGGCGCGACCTGCCCGACTACCCGCTGCTGGTGACGGTCGGCCAGGCGGTCACCGACGTCGGCGCGCGCTACGCCAGGCAGGAGACCATGCTGTGGCGGAAGGCGACGGTGGCTTCGCTGCTGCTCACGCTGCTCGGCTGGATCGCCATCGCGGCCCTCGACAACCGGCGCCGCGTGGCCGAAGCGCTGGCGACCGCGGAAGCGCGCTGGAAGCTGGCGCTGTCCGCCTCCGGCGACGGCGTGTGGGACTGCGACCTCACCAGCGGCATGGCCACGCTGTCGCCACGCGCCCAGGACATCCTCGACAGCGACGAGCCGACCATCCGCCTCGACGCCACCGGCCTGCAGGAACTGGTGCATCCGGAAGACATGGCGCGCGTGCGCTACGCGCTGGCCGAACACTTCGCCGGCCGCGCATCCGATTACGCGGCCGAGCACCGCATCCGCCGCCGCAACGGCGAGTGGACCTGGGTGCTGGCGCGCGGCACGGTGGCCGAACGCGACGGGGAAGGGCGGCCGCTGCGCATGGTCGGCACCTTCGCCGACATCGGCCTGCGCAAGAACAAGGAAGCGTACATGCGCCACCAGGCGACCCACGACGCGCTGACCGGCCTGCCCAACCGCATGCTGCTGGCCGACCGCCTGCGCCAGGCCATGCGCATCGCCCAGCGCGAGAAGACGCGGCTGGCGGTGCTGTTCTTCGACCTCGACAAATTCAAGCCGGTCAACGACAGCTACGGCCACGCGGTGGGCGATGCGCTGCTGGTGGCGGTGGGCCAGCGCGTGGCGTCCTGCCTGCGCGATTCCGACACGCTGGCGCGCGTCGGCGGCGACGAATTCGTGGTGCTGCTGCCGCGCTGCGCCGACGTCGAGGATGCGCGCACGGTGGCCGAGAACATCCTCGACCAGCTGAACCGGCCGTTCACGGTCGAGAACCACGTCCTGCAGATCTCGGGCAGCATCGGCTGCGCGATGTTCCCCGACCACGGCGTCGATGGCGACGCCCTGCTGCGCGCCGCCGACCGCGCGATGTACGAAGCCAAGAACCATGGCCGCAGCCGGGTGCGGATCGCGCGGCACTCGGCGCGCCACCTGCCGCTGTGATCTTGAACGCTGGCTGGACAGTTACATCCGCTTGCAACTGAAACCTTTTTGCTCTTTCCGCGTTGCCGTTGGCCAAGTAATCTGAGGCCATCTCATCATTGCAACAAGGAGCACACCATGAACTTCACCAGCGCACGCAACAGCCTGGTCGCCGGCGCCCTCGGCCTCGCCTTCCTCACCAGCCCGCTGGGCGCCCAGGCCGCGCCGCACCACGCCGCGTGCCAGAGCTGCGGCGTGGTGATCTCGAGCCACAGCTACGAGCGTGCGGCGGAACATGGCAGCGGCCTGGGCATCGCAACCGGAGCGCTGGTCGGCGGCTTCCTCGGCAACCGCGTGGGCGGCGGCAATGGCCGCAAGCTGGCCACGGTGGCCGGTGCGGTCGGCGGCGGCTATGCCGGCAACCAGATCGAAAAGAATGCGCGCTCGCACACCGTGACCGATACCAAGGTACGCATGGATAACGGCGCCGTGCGCCACATCACGGAAGAGGGCGCGCGCCGCTACTACAACGGCGAGCACGTGCGCGTCGAGCGTAATGGGCTGGTGCCGCTGCGCTGAGCCGGCGCGCTGCGAACAAAATGGGGTTCCCGCCTGCGCGGGAACGACGATCTC
>JAEWEK010000300.1 GCA_023389425.1 Pseudomonadota bacterium
TGGACCTGAACCATGCGCGTCTACCAATTCCGCCACGTGGGCACTGCTTCAAACTGCGCGGCATCGCTGCCGAGGCCGAGATTATAGCGGAACCATTGCAAAAGTCAAAGTCCCTCCGCGAAATTCCCTAGCACGGTAAGTTAGGTGAATAGTGCAGTCCTCCGTTACACTACGCGTGCCAAGGTGTCAATCCATGCCGTTCGCGGCTCACTCAAAAGAATACAATTTGAAGCAAGTTACCCATACCATACCAAGCCGCGAGGAAATCCTCGCCGTGTTCCGCGACAGCGGCGGCGCCATGGACCTCAAGGCCCTGGCGCGCGTCCTCAAGGTCAAGCCGGCCGCACAGGATGTGCTCACGCGCCGCCTGAACGCGATGGAACGCGACGGCCAGCTGCGCCTGGATATCACCGGCCACTACGCGCTGGCCGATCACTCCGGCTTCATCGCGGGCCGCGTCAGCGCCCACCGCGACGGCTTCGGCTTCCTGATTCCGGAAGACGGCAGCGAGGACCTGTTCCTCAACGATAAGGAAATGCAGAAGGTGCTCAATGGCGACCGCGTGCTTGGCCGCGTCACCGGCACCGACCGCCGCGGCCGCGCCGAAGGCACCATCGTCGAAGTGGTCGAACGCGCCAACTCCCACGTGATCGGCCGCCTGCTGAACGAAGGCGGCGTGTGGGTGGTGTCGCCTGAAGACCAGCGCATCGGGCGCGACATCCTCGTGATCGGCTCACCGGGCAAGGCGCGCGATGGCCAGGTGGTCAGCGTCGAACTGATCGAGCAGCCTTCGCGCTTCCAGCAGCCCACCGGCAAGGTGGTCGAGGTGCTGGGCGAGCTGGATGATCCCGGCATGGAAATCGAAATCGCCGTGCGCAAGTTCGGCGTGCCGCATATCTTTTCCGCCGCCGCGCTGAAACAGGCTGCCAAGCTGCCGGCCGAAGTGCGCGACGACGACCTGGGCAACCGCGTCGACCTGCGCGACGTCCCGCTCGTCACCATCGACGGCGAAGACGCGCGCGACTTCGACGATGCCGTCTACTGCGAGCCGATCAGGATCGGCCGCAAGAAGGGCTACCGCCTGCTGGTCGGCATCGCCGACGTCAGCCACTACGTCAAGCCGGGCGACGCGCTCGACCAGGACGCGCTGGAGCGCAGCACCTCGGTGTACTTCCCGCGCCGCGTGATCCCGATGCTGCCGGAGAAGCTGTCCAATGGCCTGTGCTCGCTGAACCCGCACGTCGACCGCCTCACGCTGGTGTGCGACATGGTGGTGTCCGCGGAAGGCGAGGTCACGGCCTACCAGTTCTATCCGGCCGTGATGCACTCGGCCGCGCGCCTCACCTATACGGCAGTGGCGGACATTCTCGCCACCCCGAATGGCGAGGAAGCGCAGCGCCGCGCGCCGATCGTGCCGCACCTGCGGAACCTGAACGAGGTGTTCCATGCATTGCTCAAGGCGCGCCAGGAGCGTGGGGCGATCGACTTCGAGACCACCGAAACCTATATCGTCTGCAACGAGCTGGGCAAGATCGAGAAGATCCTGCCGCGCACCCGCAACGATGCGCACCGCCTGATCGAAGAGTGCATGCTGGCCGCCAACGTCTGCGCGGCCGACCTGCTGATCCGCCACAAGCACCCGGGCACCTTCCGCATCCACGCCACGCCGAGCGAAGAAAAGCTGAACCAGCTGCGCACCTTCCTGCGCCAGGCCGGCCTGAACCTGGGCGGCGGCACCAGCCCGTCCGCCGGCGACTACGCCGCGCTGATGCAGCAGATCAAGGGGCGGCCGGACGCGCAGCTGCTGCAGACCATGCTGCTGCGCTCGATGCAGCAAGCGGTTTACAGTCCGGACAATATCGGTCACTTCGGTCTGGCCTACGAGGCTTATGCCCACTTCACCAGCCCGATCCGCCGCTACCCGGACCTGCTGACGCACCGCGCGATCAAGGCGATCCTGGCGGGCCGCCGCTACGAACCGACCGGCATCGACCTGTCCAAGCTGAACACGACGCTGTCCAACGCGGCGCGCAAGCAGCTGGCCAAGGACCGTGCGCAGGGCAAGCAGCGCGAGGAGAGGGACCAGACCATCTGGGACGCGCTGGGCGTGCATTGCTCGGCCAACGAGCGCCGTGCGGACGAGGCGTCGCGTGATGTCGAGAACTGGCTCAAGTGTTACTACATGCAGGACAAGCTGGGCGAGGAATTCACCGGCATCGTGTCCGGCGTGACCCCGTTCGGCATTTTCGTGCAACTGGAAGAGCTATATGTCGAGGGCCTGGTGCACATCACCGAGCTGGGCAGCGATTATTTCCAGTACGACGAGGCGCGCCACGAATTGCGCGGCGAGCGTACCGGCAAGCGTTACGGCCTGACCGACCGCGTGTCGGTGCAGATTGCCCGTGTCGACCTGGAGGCGCGCAAGATCGATCTGGTGTTGGCCGGCAACCAGCAAGGCGCTTCTGCGTCGCCTGCGCCGGAAGGACGCGGCCGCAAGGCCAAGGCCGAGGCGGCGCCGCGCTTCCAGCCGGTGTTCGACGAAGCGCCGGCATTTTCGACGCCGCCGCGCCGGGTGCGCACCTCCAGGACCACCACCGCCGGCGCCAAGAGCGCGGCCAAGAAGAAGACTGCCGCCGCCAAGCCGGCGCGCAAGACCGCATCCAAAACGAGCAGGAAGAAGAAGTAACACATGAAGAACAAAATGATTTTCGGGTTCCACGCGGTGACCTCGCGGCTGCGCCACGAGGCATCGTCGGTGGAAGAGATCTTCGTCGACGCGTCGCGCAACGACCGCCGCATGCAGGATCTGATCGCCAACGCCAAGTCGGCCGGCGTGCGCGTGATGCCGGTGGAATCGGCGCGCCTGGACAAGATCGTGGGAACCCATCGCCACCAGGGCGTGATCGCGTTCGCGGCGCAGCTGTCGCTGGCGCGCAACCTGGACGAACTGCTCGATGCGATCGAAGGTCCGCCGCTGCTGCTGATCCTCGATGGCATCACCGACCCGCACAACCTCGGCGCCTGCCTGCGCGTGGCCGACGGCGCCGGTGCGCATGCGGTGATCGTGCCGAAGGACCGCGCGGTCGGGCTGAACGCGACCGCCGCCAAGGTGGCGAGCGGCGCGGCGGAAAGCGTGCCTTACATTACCGTGACCAACCTGGCGCGCACCATGCGCGACCTCAAGGACCGCGGCGTGTGGCTGATCGGCACCTCGGACGATGCGGAGAAGAACCTGTACCAGGCGGACTTCGCCGGCCCGACGGCGCTTGTGATGGGCTCGGAAGGCGAGGGCATGCGGCGCCTGACCCGCGAAACCTGCGACTTGCTCGTCAGCATTCCGATGTTCGGGTCGGTGGAGAGCTTGAACGTGTCCGTGGCCTCGGGCGTGTGCCTGTATGAAGCGCGCCGCCAGCGGATCGCGAAGGGCGCTTGATCCGGCCTGGGCCGCTGCATTCGCAACATGGGGTTCCCGCCTGGGCGGGATCGACGAAGCTGTTTTAAGCCGTCGTTCCCGCGCAGGCGGGAACCCCATTTCCGTCGAGCAGCCGCAACAGTGACCCGACCCATCCAGAATTGACCCCTCATAAGCAGCCCTACTGCGAATCGGCTACCATCACCCTTGCATCGTAACCAAGCCATCCCGACAACAATGTTCTCCAAGCTGCGCGAAGACATCCACAGCATCATTGAGCGCGACCCCGCCGCCCGCAACGGCTGGGAAGTGCTGACCTGCTATCCCGGCCTGCATGCCATCATCATGCACAGCTGGGCGCATGCCTGCTGGACGAACGGACTCAAGTGGCTGGGGCGCTTCATCTCCTACATCGCCCGCATCATCACCGGCATCGAGATCCACCCCGGCGCCACCATCGGCCGCCGCGTGTTCATCGACCATGGTTTCGGCGTGGTGATCGGCGAAACCGCCGTGGTCGGCGACGACTGCACCATCTACCAGGGCGTCACGCTGGGCGGCACCACGCTGGTGGCCGGCACCAAGCGCCATCCCACGCTCGAGCGCGGCGTCATCGTCGGCGCCGGCGCGCAGGTGCTGGGCGGCTTCACGGTCGGCGAGTATGCCAAGGTGGGCTCCAATGCCGTCGTCATCAAGCCGGTGCCGGCCGGCGCCACCGCGGTCGGCAACCCGGCCCACATCGTGCGCAAGGAAGAACAGTCGCGCAGCGCGCAGATGTTCTCTGCCTACGGCGTCACGCCCAACGGCGACGACCCGCTGTCCAAAGCCCTGCGCGGCCTGATCGATCACGCCGCCCGCCAGGACGAACAACTCGAACGGCTGTGCTCGACCATCAAGGCCGCCGGTATCTCGTGCTCGACCCTCGGCGAGAGTGATAAACTCGATCAGGAACAAATGAACCGCCTGGTTGAATAAGGAAACGCATGTCGATTGAAACCGCGGGAGATTCCGCTTCCGCATCCGTGCTCGACCCCGTCGAGATCCGCGTCCTCGCCGTTCTGGCAGAAAAAGAGGCGCTTACACCAGACAATTATCCGATGTCGCTGAACGCGATCGTCAACGGCTGCAATCAATTGTCCAGCCGCGATCCGGTCATGCAGCTGACGGACGAAGAGGTGCAGGACACGCTGCAGCGCCTCATCGACCGCAAGCTGGTCAGCTGCATCACGCAAGCCGGCGCGCGCGTGCCGAAATACGAACACCGGATGCGCATCAAGTGGACGCTGGAGCAAGACAAGGTCGCCGTGCTGGCCGTGCTGATGCTGCGCGGGCCGCAGACGGCGGGCGAGGTGCGCACGCGGACCGGACGCCTGCACGAGTTCAAATCGGTCCCTGAGGTGGAATCGGCGCTGCAGTTCCTGATCGATAAATATCCGCCGCTGCTTGCCAAGCTGGATCGGGCGCCGGGGACCAAGGAGCATCGCTACGGGCAGTTGTTGGGGGGCGAGCAGGAGTTGGCGCAGTTCGAGGCGGCCGCGAGCAGCGGCGCGCCGCCGGCGGGCGGCCGCGTCGGACAGCTGGAGCAGGAAGTCGCGGCGCTCAGGGCGGAAGTGGACGCGCTGAAGGCGCAGTTTGAAGCGTTTCGGAAGCAGTTCGAGTAAGCCCGCCTTCGCGGGAATGACGTAGATGAAGACTACTTCGCCGCTACCTTCTGCTGCTCGTATTCGAGATCAATGAGCGTATCGTCCGGCCATTCCTTGTCACCCAGCGGCACCTTGTATTCGCCGGCGAGCACTTCCAGGTTGCGCCTCTTCGAGCCATGCCGGATCGTGGCCTTGCGCACGAGCTGAGGCGGCGGGTTCGAGAAGTGCACGTCGCCCTTGCGCGACATGCACCAGTCGCCGCCAAGCAGCATCATATTGGTGATGCCGACGATGACCGTCGGGATCTCCTGCTTGGCGATCGCAATCGCTACCTTGCACTCCAGCCGCAAGTCGCCCAGCCGCCGCACGTTCTCCGGCAAACCGGGTGTGCGCACTTCGGGCGCGATCTGGTAGCTGCCGGCCGGGAGGCTGAACACGAGCGCGGCATTCTTCTCGTAGGCAGGCAGGCTCCATGGCACCGAGAACACGCCGTCCGCGCTGACCGCTACCGGCAGCGACAGGCCGTCCGCCGCGATGGTCAGCGTCAGCGAAGGATCCTGGAGGAACTGTCCGTCCTTGCTGCCGACGCGGAAACGCAGCTCCGGCACGTCCGGCGCCAGGTCGTGGTGGCGAGCATAGGCGTCGATGCCGGCCGCGACCGCGCGGTAGGTCTTCATCTGCGGACGGCTCGCGCCTTCCGGCCATGGCGCGTTGTCCCGCTCCTGCGCATTGGCGCCGGACAGGAGCGAGGTGAACATGCATGCTGCAAGCAGGGAGGAACGTAGCAGTCTCATCAGGCCTCTTGTTGTGGTCAGGACTTCGGTTCGGGTGCGTACTCCAGTTGGACCAGGGCGTCGTCGGGCCAGCTCTTGTCGCCCAGCTTGACGCTGAAGCTGCTCTTGCCGCTTTGGAGTTTTTCGCTGCGCTCGCCGTAGGTCAGCGTGGCCGATGCCAGCGGCGACGGCACCGGGTAGCTGATGTTCGCATACTCCTTGCCCAGGCTGGCCATGCACCAGTCGCGGCTGAGGAGGACCGAGTTGACCAGCGCGACCACCCAGAACGGCACCTCTTCCTTGGCAATGGCGATCTGCACCTTGCATTCGAGCCGCAAGTCACCCAGCCGGCGGACGTTCTCCGGCAGGCCCGGCGTACGCACTTCCACCGACATCTTGTAGCTGCCTTTTTTCTGGTTCAGGATCATGTCGGCATTGCCATCGTACAACACTTCGTCGCGCGGGATGAAAAAATAGCCATCCTCTGCGATCGGTACGGCCACCGACGCGTCGTTGGTGGCGATGCGCAGCGCAAACTGCCCGTGCTCACCTGGCGTGATTAATGAGGACACGCCGCAGATGCCGATGCAGTTGCCTTTGTTCTTGCTGGCCACAACCCGAAAGCGCAGCCTTGGCACGGCCGGCGCAAGCGCGTGTTCGTCGTCGAATTTGTCGAGCCCCTTCCATACGGCGCGGTAGGACTTCATTTCCGGATTCTTGACGCCGTTGACGGGCACGCGCTGGATGTCTTCTTCTTGCGCCTTGGCGCTGCCGCACAGGAGCAGGGCAAGCATCAGGCTGGTTGTAATGTGTCTTGCCTGCGTTCCGATATTGTTCATGCATTCTCTCTTTCAGGGCAGGTTGCCGGCTTCGTCATGAACGGCATCGCCGCCGAAGCGGCGATGCCGTGGACGGGTTCAACCTTCGTCACGCCAACGGCGGATGCGGATGGCGCCAAACAGCATGGCCGCGCCGGCCGCCGCGCCGATCCACGCGTCGGGCGACGCCAGCGTCGACCACGACTGGGTGACCAGTCCATTGATGCTCAGGCCCATCTTGCCCGGCAACATAAGCGCTTCCGGCGATACCGTCTGGTACTGGAACCAGATGCCCGGGATCACGCCGGTCAGGCCGTGCGCGACGATGTCCTTCGCCACCAGGAACAGCGGGCCGCCGCCTTCAACCTCGATGCCGTAGATCAGGTAGCTCAGCCAGCGCACGATCAACAGCGCGACCAAGGGCGCAGCAACTGCCCACAGGAACACCTTCGACCGCGCCCAGCTCGACACCAGCATCAGCCAGCCGATGGTCGGCAGGGCCCAGACCACGTAGACCGGGAGCAGGCTCAGCAAACCGAGCGGCGCCAGGTAGAGGTTGGGACTGGCGATCACGTAGCTGAACAGGTTGACGCCGTGGAAAGTCAGCACCGTGCAGCCCGCGAACAGCAAGACCAGCGACAGGGCGACCGCGATCACGCCCGTGATGACCGGGCTGACGACGGCGGCGGTCAGTACCTTGGACAGCACGCTCATCTCGTCCGAGACCGGCAGCGACTTCCAGAACAGGATGCTGCGGTCGCGGCGCTCGTCGTACAGCGCGCCCATGCAGTACCAGAACACCACCACGGCCAGCATCAGGAACAGCGGGGCCGACACGAACAGGTAGGCGCTGGTGGCGATTTCCGCCATCTTGGCCTGCATGTCCAGCGGCAGGCCATGGATGACGGCGGCGCCGTCGACGTGCTGGCCGTTGACTTTCATGTTGAACAGGCGCACCGTCTTGCCGAAAATGAGGGAGGCGACCATCGTCGCCAGCATCAGGCCCGCGACCACCAGCGGCGCAATGTACATCGAACCCTTGTGCTCCCAGAACTCACGGCGGAGCAGCCATTTCATCGTCTTCATGCGTAAGTTCCTTTCATCGTCGCCACGAACAGGTCGGCAACGCTGGGGTTGCGGGTTTCGCCGAGCGCGGCCAGCTGGGCGCGCGAGACGGCGTTCGGGCCGCGCGTATCGAACAGCATCACGGCCTTGCCGAACACGGTGCGGGTGTCGAGCGGCGCCAGCGCGTTGGCGGCGGTCACCTTGTCGGCCGGGACCATGACCTCGGTGTAGCGCTCGCCGATTTCGTCCATCGACGCGGACAGGACGATCTTGCCGTCGCGGATGAACATCAGGTCGGTCAGGATGTGCTCGACTTCTTCCACCTGGTGGGTGGTGATGACGATGGTTTTTTCCTCGTCAAAATAGTCTTCGAGCAGATTCTGGTAGAACTGCTTGCGGTAGATGATGTCCAGGCCCAGGGTCGGCTCGTCCAGCACCAGCAGGCGGGCGTCGATCGCCATCACCAGCGCCAGGTGCAGCTGCACGATCATGCCCTTGGACATTTGCTTGACCTTCATCGACGGCGTCAGCTTGGTGTGCGCGAGGTAGCGTTCGGCCTTGGCGCGGTCGAAGCGCGGGTGCACGCCGGCCACGAAATCGATGGCATCGGCCACACGCAACCAGCGCGGCAGGATGGCGACGTCGGCGATGAAGCACACGTCCTGCATCAGCTCGTTGCGCTGGGTGCGCGGGTCCTTGCCCAGCACGCTCAGTTCGCCGTCGAAGGGGATCAGGCCCAGCGCGGCCTTCAGCGTGGTGGTCTTGCCCGAGCCGTTGGGACCGATCAGGCCGATGATGCGGCCGGCGGGGATGTCGAAGTTCAGGTTGTCGACGGCCAGTTGCTTGCCGTAGCGCTTGGTCAGGCCTTTGGCGGAAATGATGGCGCTCATGCGGTACCTCCGTGTTCGGCGTCCGCCAGCAGGCGCGCCGGATCGATGCCGAGGCGGCGGATGCGTTCGAGCATGGCGGGCCATTCCTCGCGCATGAAGCGTTCGCGCTCGCTTGCGAGCAATTTTTCGCTAGCACCTTCAGTGACGTACATGCCGATACCCCTTCTTTTTTCCACGAGTTGTTCGTCCACCAGTTCCTGGTACGCCTTGGACACGGTGATCGGGTTGAGCTGGTACTCCGCCGCCACCTGGCGCACCGAGGGCAGCGGATCGCCAGCCTTGAGCACGCCGTCGAGCATCATGCCGACCACGCGCTCCTTGAGCTGGCGGTAAATGGGTGTGTTGTCGTTCCAGCCGACTGTCATGCGGCCTCCCTATTGTTGACTTTACTACACGATCGGACCACTTTGCTGATGTGATGAAGTGGTGTTGTAGTGAAGTATAACAGTACGTCTTGACGTGTCAACACATTTTTGTGAGGAGTGCTGAAATCGAAAGAAGAGAGAACGTCATTCCCGCGGAAGCGGCAATCCCATTGCGGGCGCGTACAGCCAGCGCGAGCAAAATGGGGTTCCCGCCTGCGCGGGAACGACGGATGGGTAGTTAAGCGAGGTCGGCCAGCCCGTGCACCGAAAGCTCGCCATCTTCCGAGAGTGCGATCCATCCGCCGCGCTGCGGCTCGGCGTCGAGCTCCCAGTCGGGCAGCACAAAACGGCGGCGCCGGCCGTGCCGGTGGAGCTTCGGCCGGTGAGTATGGCCGTGGATGACGACGTCGGCGCCGGTGGCGTCGAACAGCGCGTCGATCGCGTCCGGCGCCACGTCCATGATCTCGTAGGATTTGGTGGCGTGCGCTTCGCGGCTGCCTTCGCGCAGCCCGGCGATGATCTGCTTGCGCTGCGCCAGCGGCAGCCCGAGGAATTGCTGCTGCCAGGCCGGGTCGCGCACCTGCGCGCGGAAGGCCATGTATTTGATGTCGGCGGTGCACTCGGCATCGCCATGGACCAGTGCGATCCTGGTGCCGCCAGCCGTCATGACGTGCGGCTCGGCCAGCAACGTCAATCCCGCCGCCCGCGCGAAGCCTTCGCCGACGAGAAAATCGCGATTGCCCGCAATCCAGAAGATCTCGACGCCGCCATCGGCCAGCGCACG
>JAEWEK010000339.1 GCA_023389425.1 Pseudomonadota bacterium
GAGCCGTTCAAGGGCCTGCTGCTGGGCCTGTTCTTCACCTCGGTCGGCATGTCGGCCAACCTCGGCCTGCTCGCCAGCGAAGCGCTGCTGGTGCTGGGCCTGGCGGCCGGCTTCATGGTGCTCAAGATGCTGGTGACGGGGCTGATCGCGCGGCCGATGCCGATCCCCGCGGTGCAGCGCTGGCCGTTTGCCGGCGTGCTGGCGCAAGGCAGCGAGTTCGCCTTCGTGGTCTTCGGCGTGGCCGGCGCGGCCGGTGTGATCTCCGCGCGCTGGAACGAGCTGCTGGTATTGATGGTGGCCGTGTCGATGGCCCTGACGCCGCTGGCCGTGGCCGCGGGCGACAAGGCCGCGCGGATGCTGAACCGCGAGCCGCCGCGCGCGCCGGATGCGATCGAGCCGGAAGGCGCGCGCGTCATCATCGCCGGCTTCGGCCGCGTGGGCCAGATCGCCGGGCGCATCCTGATCGCCTCCGGCATCAAGGTGACCGTGCTGGACAACGACCCGGACCTGATCGAATCGGTGCGCCGCTTCGGCTTCCGGGTGTTCTACGGCGACGCCACCCGCCTCGACTTGCTGCAGGCCGCCGAGGCCGGGAAGGCCACCGTGCTCATCAATGCCATCGACGATATGGAAGCCAGCCTCAAGCTGGTCGACCTGGCCCAGCAGTATTTCCCGAACCTGAAGCTGGTTGCCCGGGCGCGCAACCTGTCGCACCTGTACGAGTTGCGCGCCCGCGGCGTGGAGCTGATCGAACGCGAAACCTTCGAGTCCGCCCTGATGCTGGGACAGTTCGCGCTGGAACAGATGGGCGTACCGCACGACAAGGCCAAGCGCGCCCGCCTGAAATTCCGCCGCCACAATCTCGAAACGCTGGACGCGATCCAGCCCTTCTACCGCGACGAAAGCGCGATGATCTCGATCACCCAGGCCGCGCGCGAAGAACTGGCGCGCTCCTTCGAACAAGACCGGCTGCGCCTGCGCGACGGCGACAAGCCGGGCGACTCCGCCTAGCCCTGCCCGCATTCGCCTGCCGCGCATCGCGTTGACCCGGCGCCCGCCACTTCCCCCGGCCGCACTACATCATGCGCCGGTGCGAACGCACCCGGCCGCAGTGCGGCGCGATCCACATCGGCACGCGTCCCAACGCGCGCCGCAGCGCCGCGGTCGCCGTGGCGAAGCCCTGCGCACACAGGCAGACCAGCGCCACCACCCCAAAAAAGGCGAGCGCTCCCGGCCAGCCCGGCTGCGCCCGTAAAGGCAGCCCCAGCAACTGGCCGGCCGCCGCCACCACGAACAGCACCACCGGGAAATGCACGGAGAACAAGGCCGGTGTCAGCCGCGTGAGCCGCTGCCGCAGCCCGGCGTACCGCGGCGGTGGCGCGGCGCCGCCATGCAGCGCGAGCAAATAGGCGCCGATACCGAGGCTGGCAACCATATCCAGCAAAACACGGCCGGCCGGCACCAGTTCGGCCGACATCGCTCCCAGCCGCGCGCCGGCCAGCCGCGAGACGACGATCGCCACCACGCAGCATGCCGCGCCCAGCCACCCCGCCACCCGGCCGTGCCGCCAGGCGCCGCAGCGCGACGCTCCCAACCCGGCCAGCCAGGCGCAGGCATAGCCGGAGAATTCGGGCGCGAGGACGGACATCGTGCCCGCCACCGACATCCACGCAAGCACGCCCTGGGCCGGCCCGGACTGGCGGCCCAGGGCGAAGGCGGCGCAGGCCGCACAAGCCCACCACTCGTAGGTCAGCAGGAACAACATGGCGTTGCTGCCATAACCCTGCACCGCCACGTCCTGCAGCAGGAGCAGGTTGCCCGCCAGTGAACGCAGGCCCAGGTGCTCCTGCTGGAATTGCGGAACCATGTCGTACACGCCGGATGCCGCGAACGCGCGGCTGCCGAGAGCATCGAGCACGCCGCCCAGCAGCAAGGCCGGCACCAGCAGCCAGTACAGGGAGCGCAGCCGCACCGCGATCGCATCGACCACCGCGCCCCCGCCGCGCCCGCGCGGCATCGCCATGACGCCGAACAGCAGGCCGCCCGCGCCCATGTAGACGAGAAAGGCTTCATGCCCCAGGCTGCTGAAGAAATAGAACGTCCTGAGCGCGACGCCGTTGTGCGGCACATGCGCGTAATCGGCGAACAGCAGGAAGCGCACGTGGTAGCACAGCGCAAGAAATGCCGCGCCCCACTGCAGTACTCTTGCCCGCGACAGCACGAAAGCGTCCATGGCATTCGTCCCCCGTGTCGGGCCGCCCGCTGGCCTTGCGCGTGCAGCTGACTCCACCCTAGCAGCGGCAAAGCGCATGGGTTTGACCTCGATTGAAGCGCGCCGCCGAACTTCATCGAAACGCCGCGCCGGCGCCCGCCATGCAAGGAATTTGGTTCCCGCGCGATTGCCCGCTATAATCTTGGGTCTTGGCCTGGTAGCTCAGTTGGTAGAGCAGAGGATTGAAAATCCTTGTGTCGGTGGTTCGATTCCGCCCCGGGCCACCAAGAACACGCCTCTCGCAACGCCGACCATCGCCACGCTGGTTGGCGTTTCTGTTTCCAGCGTCCGAACCATTGCGCGTTCGGGCCATCCGGCACATCATCCGAAGTCACAGCGGCTCCTATTTGGAATCCCAGCATGGAAATTAAAGTCAACTTTCTCGATAAGCTACGCCTTGAAGCCAAGTTCGATGATTTCACGGTGATCGCCGACCAGCCGATCCGCTACAAGGGCGATGGCTCGGCGCCGGGCCCCTTCGATTATTTCCTGGCCTCGTCGGCCTTGTGCGCCGCGTATTTCGTGAAGCTGTATTGCGACACTCGCAACATCCCGACCGAACATATCCGCCTGTCGCAGAATAATATTGTCGATCCGGACAATCGCTACCAGCAGATTTTCAAGATCCAGGTTGAGCTGCCGGCGGACATATCCGACAAGGACCGCCAGGGCATCTTGCGCTCCATCGACCGCTGCACCGTGAAAAAGGTGGTTCAGACCGGCCCCGAGTTTGTCATCGAAGAGGTCGAGAACCTGGATGCCGACGCCCAGGCCCTGCTCACGCTGCAGCCTGGCGGCTCGACAACCTATATTCCCGGTAAAGACCTGCCTCTCGAGCAGACGATCGCCAATATGTCGCAGAAGCTGGCCAAGCTCGGCATCAAGATCGAAATCGCTTCGTGGCGCAATATCGTGCCGAATGTGTGGTCGCTGCATATCCGCGATGCGCATTCGCCGATGTGCTTCACCAACGGCAAGGGCGCGAGCAAGGAAAGCGCCCTGGCATCGGCCTTGGGCGAATACCTCGAACGCCTGAGCTGCAACCATTTTTATGCGGGTTCCTTCTGGGGCGAGGACATCGCCAACGCGGCATTCGTGCATTACCCGAACGAGCGCTGGTTCCAGCCCGGCCCCGATGACGCGCTGCCGGCCGGGATCCTGGACGAATACTGCCGCGGCATCTACGATCCCGACGGCGAATTGCGCGGCTCGCACCTGATCGACACCAATTCCGGCAATGTCGCGCGCGGCATCTGTTCGCTGCCGTTTGTGCGGCAGTCCGACGGCGAAGTCGTGTATTTCCCGTCCAACCTGATCGAAAACCTGTATGCCAGCAATGGCATGAGCGCCGGTAACACCCTGGCTGAAGCACAGGTGCAGTGCCTGTCCGAGATTTTCGAACGGGCCGTGAAGCGCGAAATCCTGGAAGGCGAAATGGCCTTGCCCGAAGTGCCGCAGGAGGTGCTGGCAAAATATCCCGGCATCGTCGCCGGCATCCAGGCCCTCGAGGAACAGGGCTTTCCGGTGCTGGTCAAGGACGCCTCGCTGGGCGGCCGCTATCCGGTGATGTGCGTGACGCTGATGAACCCGAAGACCGGCGGCGTATTCGCCTCCTTCGGCGCCCACCCCAGCTTCCAGGTCGCACTGGAGCGCAGCCTGACGGAATTGCTGCAAGGCCGCAGTTTCGAGGGCCTGAACGATCTGCCGCAGCCTACCTTCGCAAGCAATGCGGTCACCGAACCGTATAACTTCGTCGAGCACTTCATCGATTCCAGCGGCGTGGTGTCGTGGCGCTTTTTCAGCGCCCGGGCGGATGTCGATTTCGTCGAATGGGATTTTTCCGGCCAGGGCAAGGAATCGAATGCCCAGGAAGCCGCGACCCTGCTCGGCATCCTGAAGGACATGGGTAAGGAAGTCTACATGGCCGAATATGAGCAACTGGGTGCGACGGCCTGCCGCATCGTGGTCCCGGGATATTCGGAAATCTACCCGGTCGAAGACCTGGTATGGGATAACACCAACAAGGCGCTCCTGTTCCGCGAAGACATCCTGAACCTGCACCGCCTGGACGACGCGGCCCTGGCGGCATTGCTCGATCGCCTGGAGAACAACGAGCTGGATGAATACTCGGACATCGCCTCGCTGATCGGCATCGAATTTGACGAGAATACGGATTGGGGGCAGCTCACGGTTCTCGAGTTGAAGCTGCTGATTCATCTCGCGCTGGAGCAATTGGACGAAGCGCACGACCTGGTGGGCGCCTTCTTGCAATATAACGACAATACCGTCGAGCGCAGACTGTTTTACCAGGCCGTGAATGTGGTGCTGGAGGTCGTGCTCGACGGCGAACTGGAACTGGACGACTACGTCCATAACTTCCGCCGCATGTACGGTAACGCCCGGATGGATGCCGCGCTGGGTTCAGTCGACGGCAGCGTCCGCTTCTTCGGTTTGACGCCAACGAATATGCAGCTGGAAGGCCTCGACCGGCACCACCGCCTGATGGACAGTTATAAAAAGCTGCATGCCGCGCGTGCCAGGCTGTTGGCCCCATCCGGCCAGTCCGACGAGTGAAATCCCGGCACTGAAGCAAAAAACGCCGACCCGTGCAGGTTGGCGTTTTTTTTGGCGCTGCCTGCGTTAAGTGTTGAAAGTGATTCGTCGTTCCGGCGGAGGCCGGACCCCATGCTGAGTGTGCGTGCTTGCAGCTCTCGCCGCAGCCGCGATCCAATATGCTCAGTACAGCAAACACCGGCTGTCAATACATGCTGCATGGCGCCAGCACGCGCGCTCAAGCGTGCAGTGGCACTTCCTGCAAAAGGAGTATCGTTTGCTGGAATCTCGTCCACTGAGCGAGCACGCCAATCATGACAACAGAGCCGAACTCCTCCCGCAGGAATTTTCTGAAGTTAAGCGTGATATCCGGCGTCACCGTCTGGTTGGCGCCACTGCATGGCGACGCGCTCTCCGCGCTGTTCGAAGAAAAAATCCTGACCCCGATTCAGCCGAACGGCGCGAGTGGCCCCGCCCGCTTCCGCATCGACGGCACGGCCAAGGTCACCGGCGCCAAGGTCTTCGCCTACGACATCCGTTCCCGGGACATGCCGCACTGGCCGCAGCAGCAGGCGCATGCGTTCTTCCTGCGCGCGACGCGTACCGACCACCTTTACGACGACATCGACCTGTCCTTGCTGGGGGACGATCTCAAACCGGACCGCGTCGTCACCGCCGACGACCTGGCCCGCGACGGACTGGCTTTCCCGTCCTTCTATGGCGAAGATATGCTGCTGCCAAAGGGCAAGCAAGCCGCATACCTCGGCCACGCGGTGGCGATCCTGATCTACAAGGATTTCAATCGCTACCGCTTCGCCAAGAACCGGCTGCAATTCCAGGACACGGCGGTCCGCTACGGCCAGGCGGTTCCCCCGCAAGAACGGCCACCCTGGGCCGCGTTCCGCTTCGTCCGCGTCGGTGGCGCCACACCGTATGACGACGACGAATTTTCGAGCCTGAAGAACAATCCACTCTTCCCGGGTGAAAAAAAGCTGCCGCGCGTTGCGCACCAGGTCGTGAAGGAAACGGGGGGAGACGGGATCGATTACGGCGACCGGATTGCAGCGGAACTGGCGACACCGCCAGCCGACTGGCTGGTCCTCAAACGCGACTATTTTTCGCAATCGACCGATACATCGGCGATGGAAATGGACAATGCAAATGGCTGGTACGACGCCGCCACCCAGTCCCTGCACCTCGTGCTGGCGACGCAATCGCCGCAGGAAGTGGCTGCCTCCGCAGCGGACATGGTGGCCAGGAGCCGCTTTCCGCTGAAGCAGCTGTTCATCCATCCCTGCTATACCGTCGGCTATGGTTCGAAAGACCATTGCAACGTGCCTTACTACGGCCTGGTGGCGGCCTTGTACGGCGACGGCAGCCCGGTGCGCTTTGCCAACGATCGCTTCGAGCACTTCCAGACCTCGCTCAAGCGGCACAGCTTCAAGATGCACTACGAAGTCGCGGTGGACAAGAAGACCGGCATGTTCCAGGTCTTCAAGACGGATTTCGAAGCCAATGGCGGCGGGCGCGCCAATTTTTCCCCGTCGGTCGCCATGGTCGCCGCCACCGCCGCCCAGTCGATCTATTATTTTCCGAAGAGCGACAGCACCACCACCGCCATTTATTCACGCGCGATCGACGCCGGTTCGGCGCGCGGATACGGCACTTTGCAAAGCATGAACGCGACGGAAATGGCAGTCGACGAGATCGCCGAAATGCTTGGTATCGACCCGATCGAACTGCGCCTGAAGAACGTCCTCAAGTCGGGAATGAAGAACACCCAGGGCGCCATCCCGGCAGGCGCGGTCAGGGCGGACGAAGTCCTGGAGCAGGCGCGCCGGCACCCGATGTGGAAGGACCGGGCCAGGCGCAAACAAGACTATGAACTGGCCAACCCGGGCAAGCGCTACGGCATCGGTTTCGCCTGCGTGCAGAAGGATTTCGGGACCGGCGGCGAGTCGATCTTCGCGCGGGTCGAGCTGTCGCCCGAGGGGCGCGTGACGCTGCACCACATTGGTGTGGACATCGGTACCGGCATGGCGACCTCGCAGGCCGTCGTCTGCGCCCGTTGGCTCGGGCGCGCGGCAGATGTGGTGCGCACCGCCGTCACCGACTGGAACGAGTTGCCGATGAAAACCAGCGGCGACACCTATCTCATCAAGCAGGCCGAGCAGGACAGCCTGGCCAAGGATCCGCTGTGGACTCCCGCGTCCGCATCCCCGTCGAGCGCGTCCAACTCGGCCTATTTCTTTTCGCACGGCACCAGCGAAACGGCCCGCGTCCTGTTCGAGCACGGGATCTGGCCGGCCGCGATGGCAATCTGGTCGGCCGGTTTCGGCGGCGGCCAGGCCGCCTCCTATGTGGTGCGGCGTGAAGACGCCAGGTGGGAAAACGGCAGGCTCACCGCGAACGGCATGGAGGCGCTGAGCCTGGATCGGCTGGCGAAGAAAATTTACGAGCTCGGACTGGTCAGCGCTGCCGTCGGCCACGCCTTCAATCGCTGGCAATGGGCGGAAGCGGATTTCGACGTCAATGAACAAAGCGCACGCCGTCCGCTCGACGGCCTGTCGGTGCGTTTCGGCGACGGGAGCAAGGCCGGCGCGGAAGGCAAGTTCACCATCATCCCAAGGCGCAATGTCACCTTTCCGGCCACCCAGCGCAACAACGCCGGGGTGACGTATTACAGCGCGATCGGCACCTTGGTCGAACTGGCCGTTTCCCGTGCCACCGGCGAAGTCGAGCTGCTGTCCCATCATTCGATCATGGAGTGCGGCAAGCCGATCGTGCCGCAACTGGTATCGGGGCAGTTGCAGGGTGGACTGGCGATGGGGATCGGCCATGCCCTGCACGAATTCCTTCCGCTGTACGAGGACGGCCCGGGAAACGGCACCTGGAATTTCAATCGCTACCACTTGCCGCGCGCGAGCGACGTGGCGGTATGGAACCAGAGCGGCGTCATTCTGCCGCCTGTATCCGAGACGGATCCCGCGAAAGGCATCGCCGAAGTGGTCATGATTCCCGTGGTGGGCGCAATCGCCAATGCGATTGCCCATGCAACCGGGCACCGGTTCACCGACCTGCCGATCACCGCGGAAAAGATTCAGGGGGTACTCACATGAGCCTGAGCACCAAACCGCTTGCCCTGACGATCAACGGCAAGAAATTCGGCCCCGTCGATATACCGGAAGGCCTGATGATGGTGGACTTCCTCCATGAATATGCCCAGCTGACCGGTTCGCGCTTCGGCTGCGGGATCGGCATTTGCCACGCCTGCGTCGTGATCCTGGATAGCGACAAGGGCAGCGAGGAAATCCGCACCTGCATCACCGGCGCCCATTTCTTCAACGGGAAAACCATCCGCACGGTGGAAGGGCATGCCAAGTATGACGAACACGGCAACGTGACGGCGCTGTCGCCCATCCAGCAGAAATTCCTGGAGCACTACAGCTTTCAATGCGGATATTGCACACCAGGTTACGTCAATGCGGCGACGGTATTGCTGGAGCGGCTGAAACGCGAGCCCATTCCGCGCAAGCAGGTCGAGCAAGCGATCACCGCCGCGCTGGACCCGCATATCTGCCGCTGCACCGGCTACGTGCGCTACTACGAAGCCGTGAAGGACCTGATCCTGTCGACACCGGGCCTGGTAAAGGATGGGGCATGAAAACGTCAGCCAAGACTTCAGCGGCCGGTCTCTGGAGCACGCTGTGCCTCGCATCCGCCCTGCTCGCAGGCTGTTCGCAACGCGAGCAGCCGCACCCTCAGCAAGGTGTGACGCCCGAAACTCTGAGCCGCGGGAAATACCTGGCCATGGCGGCCGATTGCATGGCATGCCATACCGCCGCAGGCGGCGCGCCGTTCGCCGGAGGCGCACCCTTGAAGTCGAATTTCGGCACCATTTACGGCACCAATATCACCGCCGACCCCGACACCGGCATCGGGCGCTGGAGCAGCGACGATTTCTACCAGGCGCTCACCGCAGGCAAATCCACGCATGGACACCTGTACCCCGCCATGCCCTATACCTCCTACCGGGGCATGGCGCGCGCAGACAGCGATGCGATCTACGCCTACCTGATGCATTTGCCGCCGGTGAAAATGGAAAATAAAAAGAACGACCTGAATTTTCCCTACAACCTGCGTTTCGGCCTGGTGTTCTGGAACCTGCTTTTCCTGAAAGCCCAGCTGCCGGCCACGTCGACCGGGCAATCCGCGGAATGGACGCGCGGGCGTTACCTGGTCAACGTCCTGGGCCACTGCCAGGAATGCCATACCCCGCGCGGAAAGCTGGGGCAGCTCGATCTCGGCAAGCCGCTGGCCGGCTATGCCCTCACCCGCTTCTATTCCTCCGACATCACTCCGGCCGGCCTGGTCGATCGCGGCTGGAGCGGCGCCGACCTGCAGACCTTTTTCAAGGTGGGCATCGCGCCGCAAGGTTCGGCCTTCGGCGACATGTACGAGGTGGTCCACCTGAGCACAAGCCACCTGAGCGACGCCGACCTGAAAGCGCTGACCGTGTATCTGCTGGGCGAGCAGCCGCCAGCGGCGCGCACGCGGCCGGCGGCCGGCGGCGACCAGCGCAAGCTGGACAGCGGGCGCCAGATCTACCTCAGCGTGTGCGCCGGCTGCCATGGGGTGGACGGCGCGGGCAGGCCGCACACGGCCGTCGCGATGCGCGGCAACACGACGGTGCGCGATCCGAATGCGCACAACCTGATCGTGTCGATTCTCGACGGAGTTCCGGAGCAAAAATTCAGCGGCTTCGACAATATGCAGGCGATGCCGGGATTCGCGCGGCACCTCAGCGATGGCGAAGTCGCGGACCTCGTCAACTATCTGCGTGTCACCTGGGGCAGCCTGCCGGGGGACGTGGCGCCGGACCGGGTTTCGGCATTGCGAAGCCATTGAAATATAATGCCAAGCCATCCTCGACGGATGGCTTTATTTATTTTCGCGGAGCCCAAGCATGTCGACCATCCCACCCTGCCCCCAATGCCAATCCGAATTGAGCTACGAGGACGGCATGGGCAACTATGTCTGCCCCGAATGCGCCCATGAGTGGCCGGTCCAGGCGGCCGAAGCCGCGCCGGAGGCCGCCCGCGTGTATCGCGATTCGGCCGGCAATGTCCTGCAGGATGGCGATACGGTCACCGTCATCAAGGACCTGAAGCTCAAGGGCGGCGGTGGCGTGGTCAAGCAAGGAACCAAGGTCAAGAACATCCGCCTCGTCGACAGCGATCACGATATCGACTGCAAGATCGACGGCTTCGGCGCGATGAGCCTGAAGACCGAGTTCGTGAAGAAATCCTGACCCTGCCGCAGCGGGCTGGTGTTGGCGCACCGGCTGTATTTACCAGTTGAAATCGTCCGGAATCTTGAAGTCCGCGTATGGATCGTCCGCATCGACCTCGGTGCTGGCCTTGCTTACTGTGACCACGCGCTCCGGCGCGCGTTCGGCGATCTTCTCGGCGACCACGCGCGGCACCAGTTCGAAGCCCTCGTCCAGCGACACGATGGCCAAGCGACCTGCCGCCAGGTGCTCGCGCACCTTGTCCGACACATAGATGCGCTCGATGCTGGTGCCGAAAGTGAAGTTGTAAGGCGTATCGCCATTTCCCTTGGGCTGGCGGTTCTGCCGGATCATCTGGGCGATCTGCGCCGCCACCGCCTTCTGCGCGGCCGCGGCGTCGCGCTGGGCGTTCAGCTCGCGCGCACGCTCGGCCTGCTTGCGCTGGGCATCCAGCGCGGCCTGGCGCGACGGGTCTTCGCTCTGCACACCCGTGCGGCGCTCGATTTTCTGCTGCTTGCTCTTTTCCTGATTGGCCACCTTGGCCTTCTTCTTGTCGACCAGGCCGGCCTTCAACAGCTGCTCTTGCAAGGAAACCATGTTGCTGCTCCAAAGATAATGGGAAGCGCCTCCTCAAACCGCTCCGGCGCAAACCCGCCAGCATAGCAAAGATAGCGCCGGCGGCAAGTGCCGGCGCATCAACCGACCGTCAGGTTCCGCACCTCCACCGCGAACCCGAGCTGGTAGCCCTGTCCGCGCACGGCACGGATATCGATGCCGTCGCCAACGTGCGGGCCCAGCTTGGACCGCAGGCGGCTCACCAGCACCTCCAGCCGGCCCTTGTTGACCTTGTCCGGCTGGGATTCTTCGCCGAAGCGCAGGTACAGCGCCGCATGACTCAGGAACTGCCCGTTGATCGCCAGCTCCTTCAGCAGGCGCGCCTCGCTGGCCGTCAGTTCGATGCGCTTGCCGAGCGGCGTGTCGAGCGACAGGCTGGCCATGTCGAGCAGCCAGCGCGGGGGCGCGGTGCGCGCATGCAGCCGGGTGAACAGGTTGCGCACCACAGCCACCAGCTCCTCGGGCCGCGTCGGCTTGGTCAGGTAAACGTCGGCGCCGCTGGCATAGCCTTCCAGGCGGTCGGCGCCGCGCACCCGCGCCGTCAGCATGATGATCCCCATGCCGGGCAAGGCGCTGCGCATGCGGCGCGTGATGCTCAAGCCGTCCTCTTCCGGCAGGTTCAGATCCAGGATCAGCAGGTCGGCGTCTTGCTCCTGCAGCGACTGGGTGAGCGCCTCGCCGGTGTCGACGCCGCGCACCACGAAGCCCTCGTCGGCAAGGTAGCACACCAGTTCGTCGCGCAGCGTCTCGTTGTCTTCCACCACGACGATCGAGGGAACGCGCGCTTGCCCGCTACTCATGCTGCCTCCAGGAAGAAACTGAAGCATACGCCCTGCGCGATGCGGTCATAACGCAGGTCGGCGCCGAGCTGGCGCGCGAGCGTGTGGCACAGCCACAGCCCGAGCCCGGCGCCCACCTGCTTGCGCGCCCCTTCGGCACGGTAATAGCGCGTGAACACTTGCGCGGGGTCGGGCTGGCCGGCGGCGCCGGTGCGGTTCATGACGCTGACGGCGACACCGGGAACGCCCGCCGGCGTCGCCGTCATCAGGCGCAGCTCGACCTGGCTGCCGGCCGGCGAATACTTGAGCGCATTGCTGAGCAAGTTCAGCAGGATCAGGCGCAGGTATTGCGCGTCCGAATACACGAGGTCGTCCGCAGTCGCGTGCAAGGCGATGCGGTCCTCGCCCATGGAGCGTGCCAGCTCGGCGGCAAGTTCGCCCAGTCGCAGCGCCTGCTTTTGCATCGGCATCGCGCCCTGGTCGACCTGGTCGGCCGCAGCGCAGCGTTCGACCAGGGCATTCAGGTCGTCGACCGCGCGGTGGATATTGCGGACGCGCCGTGCATCGCTGTCACCGGGTTGAAGATGGCGGCCGAGCGAAGCAGTGGCCAGCTGGATGATGGCCAGTGGATTCTTCAACTCGTGCATCAGCATCGTCATGAAACGTTCCTGCGTTTCGCGCCGCTGGGTTTCCGCACCGGCGAGCTGGCGCGCCATCGCCTCGCTCATGCGCGCCGCCTGCAGCTCGGCCACCTTCTCGCGGTCGATCAGCCACGCGATCGCCGACACGAATCCCATGCTGAACACGATGCGGAAAATGAGCAGGTTCGGCAGCGAGTCGGCCGTCGGCATCAGCGCGAACACGGTCAGCAGCCAGCGCAGGCCCAGGGCCAGCGCGCACAGCAGCACGGCACCGATGAACCAAGCACTGCCCTTGCGGCGATAGAACACGGCCAGCGTCAGCGGCAAGCCGAGCACGCTGGCGACCAGGCCGAGCGCGGCGCTGGCCTCCAGCACCAGTTGCCTATCCAGCACGAAGAACAGGACGAACAGGCTGCTGTAGAGCACGGCCAGCACGCCAAATGCGCGCCGTCCCCAACGCGGCATGCCGAAACGCTCCAGCACCATGTAGACGCACAAGAAGCCGGTGAACACGTTCGACACGCCGAGAAAATGCAGGGCCGCGCTACCGCCGGCCCAGTGCTCCGGACCGAAAAACTCCGCCAGGTAGCCCATCCAGCCGAGATAGGAAGCGAGCACGACGCTCAGGTTCAGCAGCAGCGCCATGTCCAGCAACTGTCCGCGCCGTACCACGAGTGCGATCAGCCACACGGCCAGCGCGATGTAGCAGGCCATCAGCGCACCAGACACCATGCCGCGGCGGAAGCCCTCGGCATGCGCCTCCGCCTCGCTGGCGATCGAGGGCAGCAGGAACATCGGGCCGCTGGTCCTCACCCGCAAGTAGATGTCGCCGGCGCCGCTGCCGATGTCGACGATGCCGGCGCCGGCCACAGGCTGTCCCTGCGCCGGCAAGCGGGGCGCGTACACCCGCACGTCTTCCAGCTGTGCCGGAAACACGCGCAGCGCCAGCCGGGCGTCACCGGGCGCATGCACCCGCAGCCGGACCCACAGCGCCGATCGCGTGTAGCCGAGGCTGATGAGCCTGCGTGCCGGCGTGAAATCGCCCTGGCGCACCTGGTCCAGCGTGAGCTTGCCGCCGGGATCTTCCAACACGGCGCTGTCGGCAAACACCTGTTGTGCATGGGCGGGCGCCAGCACCTGGTGCAGCACCAGCATCACCAGCAGTCGCAGTATTTGCCATCTCATCATCGGGAAATGGTAGCACGGCGTTGCCGACGAACAACGATGCAAGCTTCTGCAAGGTTCGCAAAATTACCGCTGCTAAAGTCGTATTGACCATACGAAATATTATCAATGATGCAATCAGTGAGCACACTTCATCCTGTCTTTCGCCGGCGCCTGCGCCACTTCGCCGCCGCGACCGCCCTGCTGTGCGCTTCCGGCCTGTCCCTGGCACAGCAGCCACAGGAAAAATCCTTCGACGAGCTGGTCAAGCGATGGGATCTCGGCAAGGAAGCCGCCCCGCGCAACCCGATGCTGGTCCGCGCCGCCGCGGCGATGGAGTTCGTCAAGCGGATGGAGCTGCCCGAGGCCAGCAAAGCCATCAATGAGGCGCTGCAGCTGGACGCGCACAACTCCTACCTGCATTTCTTCAACGGCTTTATCTACCACCTGCAGGCGCGCCGCGGCGATACGCAGAAATACGACATGGCGCTCGAAGGCTACCGCCAGGCCCTGCGCATGGATGCGGGCAACTGGATCGCACAGGAATTCCTCGGCCTGGCGCTGCTGGACTCCAAGCAGTTCGCGGAAGCGAAGGAGCAGTTCGCCGAAGTGCTGCTGATGGCGCCGGAGAGCGCCGTGTCCGTGTACGGCCTGATGGTGTCGGCGTATATGTCGGGCGACCCCGTCACTGCCTGCGCCATGGCCGACACCTACGGCAAGATCGCATCCACAGGCGATCCGGCCTTCCTGCGTTCGAGCGCCTCGGTCTACGCCTCCTGCGGCGAGTTCGACAAGGCCGGGAAGATGCGCGACGCGCTCGCCGCGCTGCGCACCAATCCGACCGAGGCGGAAGCCATCGACCGCCGCATCGGCCAATGGAAATCCGTGTTCGGCAAGGACGCCGGCGCCACGCCGGCCATGCTCAAGACCCGTTACGCGCAGGCGGCAGACCCCGCGCCGGCCCAGGCAAGCCCGCCGCCCGCCGCGCCGGATGCTGCACCGGCTGCCTCACCCGCGGCGATGCAAGCCGCGATGCAGGCTGCCATGCCGCCCGACGACGGGAGCCCGCGCATGGTGCTGGTCGACGTGGTGCTGGTGACGACCCAGGAAATCGTCGGTACCTCGCAAGGCATCAACCTGCTCAACGCCCTGACCCTGCAATTGGGCTCGTCCTCGACGCCGGCCTACTCCAGCAACTACCACCGCTCAGGCACCGACGTCGGCACGGTCATCACCCACGCGCTGACGGTGCCGGCGCTGGCCTACTCGCTCAACATCGCCAACGCCAACAACACGGCCAACGAAGTGCTGGCGCGACCGACGCTGGCAGCCATCGAGGGCCAACCCTCCGAGTTCTTCAACGGCACCAACCTGAACGCGGCCGTGGTTTCGACCAATTCCCTCGGCAACACGCAGGCCGTGCCGGTGGACAAGCGTTTTGGCGTGCGCCTGGCAGTGACGCCGAACTTCCTGCCCAACGGCATGGTGAAGATGAAGGTCGAAGCGCAGCGCACCTTCCTCAATGCCAACGTCAACAGCGCGGGCTTCGCCTATCGGCTGGAAATTTCCGAAACGAGCTCGAACGCCAACGTGGTCATGCGCCTGGGCGACACGCTTGTACTCAGCGGTTTGAGCGAAAAGGAATCGGATAGTTCCCGCACCGGCGTGCCGGTGCTGCAGGACGTGCCGCTGGTCCAATACCTGTTCTCGAACAAGCTCAAGGCCGACTACCAGCGCTCTGTGCTGATCCTGATTACGCCGCGCGCGCCGGTCTATACCTCCCACGCGGACCGCCCCGGCCAGGGGCCGGCCGTGAGCGAGAGCATGAAGGCGGTGCGCGAAAAGTTCGGCTTCGGCGCACGTACGCCCGCCAACGTCGAATCGATCCTGAACCACCTGCGTTCGACCAATCTGTTCCGCGAGTTCCGGCAGGGCGACGTCTCGCTCGAACGCTGGGACCGCATGCACAGCACGCTGGACCGTCTGGTCCAGGCATTCAGCTTCCTCTACTACTGACAAGGAGACCTCAGTGACCCAAGCACGTTCTCGCGCCATGCCCATCTGCGTGGCGGCCCTGGCCGGCATGCTGGCCCTGCCCGTGATGGCGCAGACATCGAACGCCAGGCAGGTCGCGGCCGATGCCCAGGCCGCCGCCAGGCTCGCGGCCGACAAGGCCAAGGCCGCCGACGCCAAGGCCAAGGCGGCGGAAAAGACAGCAGCTGACATCCGCGCCGGCATCATGCCGCCACCTCCCCCGGGCAGCGGCGACAAGTTCACGAGCACCGTCGTCAAGTCGTATAGCGACGCGCTCAACACGATCCTGGCCCAGCTGAAGGCGACCACGACCGCCGCCCAGGCCGGCGCCCTTGCCGACAAAATCCACGCGGCGATGCCGAGTCTCGAAAACGCGCTGAACACCGTCATGAGCACCTATGTGGCCTACGCGAACTCCGGCGCCAAAACGATGGACAACGCCAACGCCGAGAAGATGCTGGCGGACACCATGCCGGTAGCCGAGGCGATCGGACAGGAAATGGACCGGGTGCAGAAGCTCAACCCCGCCCTCGCCGCCGACTTCACCAAATTCCGCAACCTGCAGCAAGACTGACCGCCAACTATCCGGATACCACATGAGCACGAACCAATCAGTACGCAAACTCTGCGTCCAGGTACTCATCGCGACCGTCGCCACCTTCGCCGCCGCCAGCGCCCAGGCCTGCCATTCCTACGACATCGTCTGCAAGGCCAAGAAGGCCGCCACCAAGGCAGCGGATGACGCCGCCAATCTCGCCAAGTCCACCGCCGACAAAGCCGCCGCCGACGCGCGCGCCGCCGCGGACCAGGCGGCTGCCGCGGCCAAGGTCGCCGCCGACCAGGCCGCAGCCGCCGCAAAGGCTGCCGCCGACCAGTTGGCCAAGCAGGGCGCGGCCATCTCGAAGAGCGAGATGACTTCGATGCTGGCGCAGGCGCGCAACCTCTACGCCGATAC
>JAEWEK010000002.1 GCA_023389425.1 Pseudomonadota bacterium
CGAAGTAGCTGCCGGCCGCGGCGCCCGCCGCGGCGCCGCCGATGTCGAGGCTGGAACGGAAGGCCAGCACGTTCGGCACGGCAGCCGTCACGATCGGCCCGTTCCACGACAGGCCGTTGCCGCTGACTGCCGAAGCGGCGCGCTCGGCGTCGGTCATCTGCACCCAGGTCTTGTTGCTGCGGTTGTCGAGCAGGTAGTAGTCCCAGATCGAGGGTACGCCCAGGATCTCCTCGCCGGTCTCGTCGTCGGTGAAGGTCTGGAAGCCGAGGCCGTGCGCGAATTCATGCAGCAGCACCGTCACCAGGTCGATGCCGCTGCCGAACTGGTCGTCCAGGCCGAGATAGAAGCCGCTGCCGGGCAGGCAGTCGGCGAACAGGCCGAGGCGCGAGTTGAAGCGCGCGACGATGTGCGGCTCGTCCGGCGTGGTGACGTCGGCGCCGGCCAGCTTGCTTGCCAGCGCGCTGGGGTACCAGGTGTTGGCGCGCGGCGCGTTGGGGAAGTCCGAGAAGATCTCGTTGGCCCCTGCCGCGCCCAGCACCGCGCCGGTGGCGGTGCAGCTGAGCGGGATGAAGGCGGCGTCGATCCGGATCGGCACGCTGCTGGTCAGCGTCGCGCCCCAGATGTCGGCGGCGCGCTGGAAGGCGATCAGGCGCTGCTGGCCGAGCGTGGTACCGCTGTTGCCGCCGACCGCCGCAACCGGCGTGGCGTCATTGAAACCGACACCCGGCGCGTTGGTGTTGACGATGGTGATGGTGGCCGCGGCCTGCGCGGCGCCCGCCAGGCAGGCCAGCGCGAGGGTGGCGAACAGCTTAGCGGTCTTCATGGCGCGCCTCCCTGCTGGTGGCGGCTTGGGCCAGCGCGCGCTCGGCCGCTTCGTCGCCGTGGACGCATTGTCCGGTGAGCTTGCCGTCGGGCGCGCGCGTGAGCACTTCGTAGACCTGGCCGCGCTGGCCGAGGCGTACCTTGAAGCTGCCGTCGGCATTGCGGATCGCTTGCGGCGCTGCCGGCGCGGCCGTGCGCAGCGCGCCTTGCGGCGCCGCGGTGAGGGCCTTCTGTTCGGCCGGCGTAGCCGCGCGCAGCTGGCCCGTGACGGGGTCGCGCACCACCACCATGCCGTCCTGCGCGCGCGCCGGGGCGTGGGCAAGGATGGCAGCGAACAGCGCCGCCAGCGGCAGCGCCATCATCAGTTTTTGGTAGGGCATGGTCTGGTCCTCCGTCTCAGGCGCGCGCACGGCGCCGCAGCAGGCCGAGCGCGCCAAGGCCCAGCCCGAGCATCAGTGCGGACGCGGGCTCCGGCACCGCGCTGAGCACGCGCACGCTGTCGATGCCGATGTAATCGAGGGTGCCGGCGTCGCCGGCATAGTGGAAGGCGAAGCGACCGGCGCCCATGAAGCTGAAGTCGGTGCTGACCTGGGTCCAGGCGCCGGGATAGCCGCCGGCGCCGACCGTGGCCAGGTGGCCGGTGAAGCCGCCGACGTCGGTGCCGGTGCCGGGCGAGAAGTAGACCTGCAGCGTGTCGGCGAAGCCGGGGTCGCCGGCGCCGCGGGTGAAGAAGGAGAAGGTGCTGGCGCCGTAGAGGTTGATGACGGGCGTGATGAGCCAGCTGTCGACCATGCCGCTGCCGAATTGCGCGCTTAGGTAGTTGGCGGCGATGTAGGAGCCGTTCGGTCCCGCCTGTGCGCCGAAGATCGCGGTATTCCCCTGGAACCAGCCATTGCCCGCCGGGGCGCTGTTGTTCACCTGGACCCAGCCGGGCAGGTGGGCGATGTTGTCGAAGCCTTCGCTGAATACCTCGGTCGGCGCGGCGTGAACGGCGAGCGGAAGGGCGGCGGCCAGCGCCAGTACGGCGGCCGCGCTACGTGTCTTCAGTTGTGTCATGGGATGCGCTTCCATGCTGAGCCAGAAGGATGGTGACGTCACTCGCGCTGGCTGGACGGCGAGGCCATTGGTCACCTCATCTTATGGTCAGGGAGATAATGAATATTGATCTTTGTTCAATATTCAATGCTTGCCGGGTGGGAGCCGGCAAGCAAACGGCAGGGAATTCAGCGCGGTTTGCGCAAGGCCGCCAGGCGCAGCTTGCCGACGATCCCGAAGGGGAAGAAGTAGACCGAGAGGATGAACAGCACCCCGAGCCAGAGCATCCAGCGGTCCGGCGACAGCGCGTTGGCGAGGATCGGGACGCCGGCGACGGCGCCGGCCGCGTGCTCCATGAGCTGCTTGAGGTAGTTCTGCGCGATGATGAAGAGCGTGGCGCCGACCACCGCGCCGTACAGCGTGCCCATGCCGCCGATGACGACGATCAGCAGGATGTCGGTCATGATCTCGAAGCCGAGCGAGGTCTTGGGGCCGACGTAGCGCAGCCACAAGGCCATCAGCGCGCCGGCGCAGGCTGCCACCAGCGCCGCCAGCACGTTGGCCAGCACGCGGTAATACATGGTGCGGTAGCCCAGCGCCTCGGCGCGGAATTCGTTCTCGCGGATCGCCTGCAGCACGCGGCCGAAGGGCGAGTTCACCACCCGCAACAGCAGCAGGAACAACGCCAGGCAGCCGAAGAACACCAGGTAGTAGGTGATCAGCTTGCCGTCGATGGCACGCCCGAACACTTCCCGCTCGACCAGCGTGAAGCCGGGGGAGAGCAGTTCCGGCACGCTGAAGGTCTTGCCGTCCTCGCCGCCGGTGAAGCCGGACATCTGCGAGGCCAGCACCGAGAACGACGCCGCCACCGCCAGCGTGATCATGGCGTAGAAGATGGCGCGCACGCGCAGCGCGAACAGCCCGACCACCAGCGCGAGCGCCAGCGCCGCCGCCAGCGCCGCCAGCAGGCCGATGAAGACCAGCGACCATCCGGGCTCCTCGCTGCTGGCCAGCGCGATGCCGACGCCGTAGGCGCCGATCCCGTAAAACATCGTGTGGGCGAAGGAGACGATGCCGGTGTAGCCGAGCAGCAGGTCGTAGGATGCCACCAGCACGATGTAGACGCAGATGGTGGCGGCGGTGTTCAGCGGCCGCGCGCCGGTGACGATGAAGGGCACCAGCGCCAGGCTGGCGAAAATCAGGACCAGCAGGATCGCGAGGGCGCGGCTGCGCGGCAGGTCGTCGGAGAGGATGGCTTTGAACATGGCGGTCAGCGCGATGTGGAGTACAGCCCGGCCGGACGCCAGACGAGAATGGCGATCATCAGGATGATGTTCGAGACCAGTGCCACTTTGGGCAGGAGGAAGCCGGCGTAGTTGGCGACCAGCGCCATCAGCAGGGCGCCGATGAAGCAGCCGCCGATGGAGCCGAGGCCGCCGATGATGACCACGATGAAGATCATGATCATGGTCTCGGCGCCCATCGACGCCGACAGCGTCTCCTTGTACAGGCCCCACATCACGCCGCCCAGCCCGGCCAGCGCGGAACCGGCCGCGAACACGGCGACGAACAGGCGGCGGATGCGGTAGCCGAGCGCTTCGACCATCTCTCCGTTCTCGACGCCGGCGCGGATCAGGAGGCCGAGGCGGGTCCGGTTCAGCACCAGGAACATGGCTGCGAAGACCACGAGACCGACGACGACGGCGACCAGCCGGTACTTCTCGATGGCGGCGTCGCCCAGCAGGATCGAGCCGCGCAGCGTGGTGGGCAGCGGCAGCGCGATCTGGTCGGGGCCCCAGATGACGGCGATCAGCTGCTCGGACACGATCATGCCGCCCATCGTGACCAGGATCTGCTTCAGGTGCTGGCCATACACGGGCATGATGATGACGCGCTCGAAGGCCCAGCCGAGCAGGCCGGTGACCGTCATCGCCACCAGCAGCGCCAGCCCCAGCACGCCGAGGTTGGCGGCGATGGAGTCGGCTTCGAGCCAGCCGTGCATGGGCAGCAGCACCATGGTCGCGGCAAAGGCGCCGACCGACACGAAGGCGCCGTGGCCGAAGTTCAGCACGCTCATCAGGCCGAACACCAGGGTCAGGCCGCTGGCCATGATGAAGATCATCATGCCCATCGCCAGGCCGGCGACGGTCAGCGTGACCCAGGTGGGGAAGCTGCCGACCAGCGGCAGCGTCGCCAGCATCAGCACCGGCACCAGCAGCAGCGGCGCGATGTCGCGTTTGGCCGCGGGCAGCGTGTCGGGCGTGGCGAGGGGAAGGGAAGCGCTCATCGGTATTCCTATTGATGCGAATCGAGCGCGAGGCCGAGCAGGCGGGCCTGCAGCGCGCTGTCGTCGGCCAGTTCGCGCATCGCGCCGGCGTGCACCACGCGGCCGTCGTCCATCACGCGCACGGTGTCGCCCAGCGTGCGCACGACATTGAAGTTCTGCTCGACCAGCAGGATGGTGGTGTCGGTATCCTTCAGCTCGCGGAAGGCTGCAATCAGGCTTTGCACGATGGCCGGCGCCAGGCCCTTGGTCGGCTCGTCCACCAGCAGCAGCTTCTTCGGCTCGACGATCGCGCGGGCGATCGCCACCATCTGCTTCTGGCCGCCGGAGAGATTCCCGGCCGGGTAGTTCCAGAATTTTTTCAAGGCCGGGAAGAAACCGCAGATCCAGTCGACGCGAGCCGGATCGAGTGCGCCGCTGCGCGCCGCCAGCAGCAGGTTCTCGCGCACCGTCAGCTCGGAGAACACGGCCATGCTCTCGGGGACGTAGGCGATGCCGAGGCGCGCGATGTCCGGCGTGGCCATCTTCGTGATGTCGCGGCCGTCGAACACGATGCGGCCGGCGCTGGCCTTCCACAGTCCCATGATGGTGCGCAGCGTGGTGGTCTTGCCGGCGCCGTTGCGGCCCAGGAGCACCGACAGCCCGCCACGCGGCACCGCCAGTTCGACGCCCTGCAGGATGTGGTACTGGCCGATGTGCGTGTGGACGCCCGATAAAGAAAGCAAAGGGTCAGGCATGTTCGGGCGTTCCAAGATAGGCTTCCTGTACGATGTTCGACTGCATCACCTCCAGCGGCTTGCCGTCGGCGACCAAGATGCCGTTGTGGAGGACGACGATGCGGTCGGCCAGCGCGCGCACCACATCCATCTTGTGCTCGACCAGCAGCACGGTCTTGTTGCGTTCTTCCTTCACCTGGCGGATCAGGTCCAGCACCACCGGCACCTCGTCCACGCTCATGCCGGCGGTGGGCTCGTCGAACATCATGATCGACGGTTCCAGCGCGAGCAGGATCGCCACTTCGAGCTTGCGCTGGTCGCCGTGCGACAGCGTGCCCACGTAAGCGTCGCGGCGCGCCGCCAGGTGCACGCGCTCCAGGTAGTACCCGGCACGCGCGATCAGCTCGCGGTGGCTGGACCAGATCGACCACATGTTCAGGCCCATGCCGGCGCGCGCCTGCACGGCAAGGCGCACGTTTTCCAGAACCGTGAGATGCGGGAACAGGTTGGTCAGCTGGAAGGCGCGCCCGATGCCGAGGCGCGTGCGCCTGGCCGGGCCGTGGCGCGTGATGTCCTGGCCGCCGGCGAACACCTTGCCGGCGCTCGCCTGCAACTGGCCCGAGATCAGGTTGAAGTAGGTGGTCTTGCCGGCGCCGTTCGGGCCGACGATGACGGTCAGGGTGCCGGGGTAGAAATCCGCCGTCACCGCATTGACGGCGACGTGGCCACCGAAACGGATGGTCAGGTCGCGCGTCGACAGCGACGGCTGTTGCGAAGTACCGCTCATCGAATCAGCGCTTGTTCTGCACCGGCACCGGCAGCTCGCTGGCGGGGATCTCGCGCACCAGTTCCAGCAGGTCCCACTCGTCCTTCTGCGCCTTCTTGATGCGGAAGTGGTACATCGATTGCATGGCCTGGTGGTCCTCCTTGCGGAAGCTCATCTTGCCCTTCGGGGTCTCGAAGGACATGCCTTCCATTGCCGCGACCAGTTGTTCGCTGTTCGCGCCCGGCACCTTGGACAGTGCGTTGTAGACCGCGCTGGCCGCGGCCATGCCGCCGGCGGTGAACATGTCCGGCGGCGAGCGGAAGCGCTTCATGTGCTCGGCGACCAGCCAGTCGTTCATCTTGTTCTTCGGGAAGCCGTAGTAGTAATAGATCGTGCCTTCGGTGCCGGCGAAACCCTTCCAGGTCTTCATCACCGGCAGGATGTTCCCGCCCGGCGCCAGCACGATGCCGTAGCGTTCCGGCTTCATGTCGGCGATCTTGTTCATCGGGTTGGGGCCGGCCCAGACGATGGCCAGCACGCGCGGCTGCGGCTTGTCCTTCAGTGCGTCGAACAGGCGCTGCGCCGACGCGGTGAAGTCGGTGGTGGTGATCGGCGCGTACTCTTCGTGCACCACATTGGCCTTGGAGCCGGTGGCGGCCAGCGCTTCCTTGCCGGCCTTGATGGCGTCGCGGCCGAAGGCGTAGTCCTGCGCCAGGAAACCGACGCTGCCCGCCTTGAGCGTTGACGCGGCGGCCAGCGCGTCCTGGGTCGAATTGCGGGCGGTGCGGAAGACGTACTTGTTCCACTTGGCGCCGGTGATTTCGTCGGCCACCGCGGGCTCCACCACCAGCACTTTCTTGTATTCCTTCGCCACCGGCAGCATCGCGATCGCCGAGCCGGACGAGGTGGTGCCGACCGCGATGTCGACCTTGTCGTCGGCATAGGCTTCGGTGAGCAGGGTGCGGCCGAGGTCCGGCTTGCCCTGGTCGTCCTTGACGATGACCTTGACCTTGCGGCCGCCGATTTCCATGGTGCCGTTGGTGAGGTACTCAAGGCCCATCATGAAGCCGGTCTCGGTCTCCTTGGCATACGATTCGAGCACGCCGGTCTTGCCGGCGATGAGGGCGATCTTCAGGTCCGGCGCGGCGTACGCGGAGCCGGCGAAGCCCGCGGCCAGCGCGAATGCGAGCGCGAGGCCGAAGGGTTTGACGAGTGGTCGGAAGCTGTTCATGCGGTGGTCTCCTTATGATTATGCGACCTGGCTGAGGAAGGTGCGGATCGCCGCCAGCGCTTCGGGCTCGGTGAGCATGGGCGCGTGGCCGACGTTGGGCACTTCGACGTACTGCATCTCCGGCGCCGCCTTGCGCATCCACGCCGCCTGGTGTTCTTCGACCAGGTCGGACAAGGCGCCGCGCACCAGCAGCGTGGGGCGCTTGCGCGCGAGGCGCTTGAAAGCAAGGCGCGCCGCAAGCGACGTCGGCCTGAGTTTACCCGTTTGCAGGGCGATGGCAATGTTTGGATCATAGCGCGCCGCCAGCGTCCCTTCGGCGCCCGGCTCGAAAGCGCGGTGCGCCCACTTGAGCCATTCGTCGTCGGAGTTGGCGGGGAAGGCGCACAGGTTGATGTCGCGGACGATGCCGGCCGCTTCATTCCATGAGGCGGGCGAGGCGGCCTTGCCGGTATAGCCGGCGATGCGCGCCAGGCCCTTGGGCGAGATCACGGGACCGATGTCGTTCAGGATGGCGCCTGCCACGAGGTCGAGGTTGCGCGCCGCCACCGTCATGGTGATGAGGCCACCCATCGAGGTGCCGACGAAGACGGCGCGCGCGATGCCGAGGTCGCGCATCAGCCTTTCGACGTCGCCGGCGTAGACGACGGGGTTGTAGTTGTCGGCCTTGGGATCGCGCTGCGAATGGCCTCGGCCGCGCACGTCGACCGCGATCACGCGCCGGCCCATGGCCGCCACCAGCGGTGCGAACTCGTCGAAATCGGAGGAATTGCGGGTCAGGCCGTGGATGCAGATGACGGGCAGGCGCGCCGCGCCGCCGGCGCCGGGATAGTCGCGCGCATACAGCGACAGGCCGTCGTTGCTGGTGAAAGTGATGGCGGTGAAGTTGTGCATTGGACCCCGAAATGAGCGGTTTTCAGGCGCAAGTGCCCCCGAAGGGGCGCCCGCGGGCGCCCCTTTGCTTGACATCCGGCGGGACGGATCAGAACTTGACGTTGACCGTGGCGCGGTAGGTACGCGGGTCGCCGTAGAAGGCGGTGACCGTGTTGAAGTAGCCGGAGAAGTTGTATCCGGCCACCTTGTAGCGCTTGTCGGTCAGGTTGCGGCCATGCAGGCCGACCTGGATCTTGCGGTCGGAACTGGTCCACACCAGGCCTGCGTCCCAGGTCGAGAAGCCGCCCTGCGCCAGCATCAGGTTGCCCGGCACCGTCAGGTCGAGCGCCGCCACGCCGGTGGTGCGCGCGATCTCGGTCTGGTACACCTTGCTCTTGTACGACAGGCTGTTCATCAGGGTCAGGTTGCCGTTGCGGCCGGCCACCGGGAAGGCCCAGTCGTAGTTGATGCCGAGGTTGGCGGCATTGCGCGGCGTGTTCTGGAACTCGGTGGCCGGCGCGATGTTGACCAGGTTGGCGCCGTTCGCGGTGAACCACTCCTTGTACTTGGCGTCGATGTAGCTGTACATCGCGGTGATGTTCAGCGACGGCGTCAGGTAGGCGATGGCTTCCAGTTCCAGGCCGCTGATCTTGGCCTTGCCGGCGTTGGTCAGCGAACCGGCGAAGCCGTTCACGTTGCCATTGGCGTCGTAGGTCGGGACCGAACCCGGCACCTGCACGTTCTTGTAGTCGGAGTAGAACACGTCGGCATTGGTCTGGATGCGGCCGCCGTTCATCGTGGACTTCAGGCCCAGCTCGACGGTGCTGACTTCCTCCGGATTGACGCCCTTGCGCTTGGTCAGCGACAGCGCGGTGTTCGGGGTGCCGCCCAGGTCCATGCGCGGGTCGAACATGCCGCCCTTGAAGCCCTTGGCGTAAGTGGCGTACACATTGTGTTCCGGCGCGATCTTCCAGCCGAAGCCGAGCTTCGGCGTGAATTTCTTGTCGGTGCGGTCCAGGTCGTTCTTGCCGAGGTCGGTGTTGGCGACGCCGCCGACGGCGGCTGGATTGCCCAGCGTCGGCGATCCCGCCAGGCCGAGGTAGGTTTTCTTGAAGATCGCGGCCTGGCGCTGGTCGGAGGTGTAGCGGCCGCCGACGGTGACGTTGAAGGTATCGCTCAGGCTGTAGCTCAGGTCGGTGTACGCGGCCCAGGTCTTGGTATCGATATCGTCGCGGGTGTACAGCGACAGGCCGCCGAAGGCGTTATACAGCACGTCGAACTCGTTGAAGGCATTGGCCTTCATGTAGTAGACGCCGGCCACGCCCTGCAGGCGCGAACCGGTGTAGGTCAGCTGGAATTCCTGGCTGGTCTGGTGGTCGGAGTAGATCGACGGCGCCTCGAACAGCGGGGTGTTGAGCGAGTCGAAATCGATCGGGGCGTACGACTTGGACGAGCGGTAGGCGCTGATCGACTTGAACGACAGGGTGGGGTCGATGGTGTACTCGATCAGCAGCGCGGAGCCTTCGTTGGTGACCTTCTGGTCGTGACCGGCGACCTGGTACAGGTTGGCGCGGGTGTCGTACAGGCCGGGGAGCGGGGCCAGGTTGTCGGGCACCGGGCCGGCGGTCATGCGGTAGCCCTGGCGCGCCTGCGAATTGTCGACCGTTTTGTCGGCGGTGAAGCGGATGAACAGGTCGCTGCTCGGGAGCAGTTCGGCGCTGATGCGGCCGGCCGTCACGTCCTTGTTGTAGTTCTGCTTGCCGTTGACGACGTTGTGGCCGTAGCCGTCGTGGTTGAAGGTGCCGACGGTGGCGCCCAGGCGCAGCATGTCCGACACCGGAATGCTGCCCTTGAGCACGGCATCCTTCTCGCCGTAGTTGCCGAGGGTGACCTTGGCGTCCAGCATCGGCTGGGCCGACAGCTTCTTGGTTACGTACTTGACCGCGCCGCCGATGGTGTTGCGGCCGTACAGGGTGCCCTGCGGGCCGCGCAGCACTTCGATGCGCTCGAGGTCGTAGATGTCGGTGAGGGCGCCTTGCGGGCGGGCCAGGTAGACGTCGTCGAGGTAGATGCCGACGCCCTGTTCGTAGCCCGCCACCGGGTCCTGCTGGCCGACGCCGCGGATGAAGGCGGTCAGCGTGGTGTTGGTGCCGCGCGAGGCCTTGAGGGTGGTGCTGGGGACGGTGTCGGTCAGGGCGGTGATGTCGGGGATCGCGGTCTTTTCCAGCTCGGCGCCCGAGATCGCGGTGACCGCGCCCGGCACGTCCTGGATCAGCTCGGCACGGCGGCGGGCCGTGACGACGACTTTTTCGATGTTCTGGTCGGACGAGGTGGCGGCCGGCGCGGCATTGCCACTGTCCTGGGCAAACACGGCGCCGGTGCTGCCGCCATAGAGGGCGAACAGGACGGCGGCGGACATGGCGGAACGGTTCAGCAGCTTGGAGTTCTTATTGCTAGGACGCATTGTATGTCTCCTAATTATGGATAGCGGCATGCGGCAGACTCGCACGCTGAGCAGTGTGCCCACATTCGGTTTCGATGAATAGCTGACAAGTTCGCCCAATGATTGTGCGTAATTGCACATACCGATGCGCCACGGGTGTGCGCGAGGGGAAAGAGGAGGCGGCGTCCCATTTGCACGGTTTCTGTGCAGCCCCAAAGTGTTGCGCTAAAGCCGTTGCGGGGGGAATGTGCACTGGTGCACAATATTCCAAAATGACAATTCAATGACCGCCAGATGAATATCCTGCCCGAGTGGACCGACCTGCGCTTCTTCCTCGAACTGGCCCGTGCCGGCACCTTGTCGGGTGCCTCGCGCCGGCTGGACGTGGAGCACACCACGGTCTCGCGCCGCATCGACCGGCTGGAGACCCAGCTCGGCACCACCCTGTTCGACCGTTCGCGCGAAGGCTATGAGCTGACCGAGATGGGCCAGACCCTGCTGCCGCATGCGGAAGCGATGGAGGGCGCGGCGCTGGCCGCCGCCGAGCAGCTGGGCGGGGCCGAGGTGATCGCGCACGGCGTGGTGCGGCTCGGCGTGCCGGAACTGTTCGGGGTGCGGGTGGTGGCGCCGCTGCTGGCGGGACTGCTGCGCAGCCATCCCGACCTGTCGATCGACCTGCTGGTGCTGCCGCGCTTCGCCAATCTGGCCAACCGCGAGGCCGACCTCGGCGTGATGCTCGACCCGCCCACCACCGGCCGCTACGTGGTCACGCGCATGGCGAGCTTTCGCATGTACCTGTACGCCTCGCCGGAATACCTGTCGCGCCACGCGCCGATCCGCAGTCACGACGACCTGGTGCACCACGATTTCGTCGACTACGTGCAGGACCGGCTGGCCAGCCAGGAGCTGTCCTACCTGAACGAACTTGGCTTCACGCCGCGCCGCCGCCTGTGCTGCACCGGCATGACGGCGCAGGTGGAAGCGGCCAAGGCGGGTCTCGGGCTGATGCTGGCGCCGCCGTACGCGATTCCCGAGGACGGCAGCCTGCAGCTGGTGCTTCCCGGCTTTTTCGCCGAGCGCGCCTACTGGCTGGCGGCGCCGACCGACCTGTATCGCCTGCAGCGCGTGCGCGCCGTGTGGAACCTGCTGCGCGAGCATGCGGACGGCAATCCGAAGCTGTTCATGCACATGGCATGAGGCGCCTTATCCGCGCGGGCGGAAGGGATTGCGGTCGCTGAGTTCATCGATGTAGTCGTCGATGCCGCCGGCCTCGCGTTCCAGGAAGCGTTCGATCGCATCTGAAAACGCGGGGTGGGCCAGCCAGTGCGCGGACCAGGTGCGCGTGGGCAGGAAGCCGCGTGCCATTTTGTGTTCGCCTTGCGCGCCGCCCTCGAAGGTCTTGATGCCCTGTTCGATGCAGAACTCGAGCGGCTGGTAGTACGCGGCCTCGAAATGCAGGCACGGTACGTGCTCGATCTCGCCCCAGTAGCGGCCGAATAGCGTGTCTGCGTCGTGGATCACGAGCGAGGCGGCGATCGGGTGGCCATCGCGTTCGGCCAGCACCAGCAGGATATTATCTGGCATGGCCGCGCCGATGCGCTGCCAGAAGTCGAGGTTCAGGTAGGGCGTGGAATGGTGGGCGGTGTAGGTGTGGCGGTAGCAGCGGTTGAAGAAGCGCCAATCGGTGTCAAGGGCGTCCCGCCCGCGCACGCGCCTGAGCCTCACGCCCGCCTGCGCGACCTTGCGGCGTTCGGCGCGGATGTTCTTGCGCTTCTTCTGTTCGAGGGTGGACAGGAATTCTTCAAACGACTTGTATTCTTCGTTCAGCCAGTGGAACTGCACGCCGCTGCGCAGCATGAAGCCGGCGTCCGACAATGCACGCGCCTCGGCGTCGGGCGGAAACAGGATGTGGGTCGACGACACCTCGGCCGCCTGCTGGGTGGCGCGCAGCACCTCGACGAGGGCCGTGCGTGCCTGCGCGTCGCGCGCCAGCAGGCGCGGGCCGCTGACCGGCGTGAACGGGATCGCCGACAGCAGCTTGGGGTAGTAGTCGAGGCCGTGGCGCTGGTAGGCGTCGGCCCAGGCCCAGTCGAACACGTACTCGCCGTAGGAGTGGCCCTTGACGTACAGGGGCAGGGCGGCGGCAAGTTCTTCGCCATCCCATAGCGTGATGTATTGAGGCTGCCAGCCCGTTTCCGCGCTGGCGCTTCCCGATTCGTGCAGCGCGTGCAGGAAGGCGAAGGACAGGAAGGGGTTCGGCTTGTCCTGAGCCGCGATGAGGCGATCCCACGCCGGCTGCCCTACTTCAGCCAGAGAAGAAACGATATGCGTGCGATAATTCAAATGCTATCCGTTCGAAAGAAGATGCTGCCTTGTGTGCAAGCGAGAATCTCGTCATGAACAACCGATTTTTCAATCTGTATTCCCACAACTTCGCGCGCATTGCCGCGGCGAGCCCGGTGTGCAAGGTCGCCGACCCGGCCTTCAACGCCGCCCAGACCATCGAGCTGGCAACGCAGGCCGCCCAGCAGGGGGCCGTGCTGGCCGCGTTTCCCGAGCTTGGCCTGTCGGCCTACAGCTGCGACGATCTGTTCCACCAGCAGGCCTTGCTGGCCGCCTGCGAGCGCGCCCTGGGCGCGGTGGTCGAGGCTTCGCGCAGCCTGCCGCTGGCGATCGTAGTGGGCCTGCCGCTCAAGGTCAATCACGCGCTGTACAACTGCGCGGCCGTGGTTGCCGGCGGTCGCGTGCTGGGCGTGGTCCCCAAGAGCTACCTGCCCAATTATGGCGAATTTTACGAATCGCGGCAGTTCGCACCCGCCGATTCGGCCGCCGTCGAGCGCATCGAGCTGTTCGGGGCCGAGGTGCCGTTCGGCGCCAAGCTGCTGTTCGAGGTCGAGAACCTGCCGTTGTTCCGCTTCCATGTCGAGATCTGCGAAGACGTATGGGTGCCGGTGCCGCCGTCCTCGTTCGCGGCCATGGCCGGGGCCACGGTGCTGCTCAACCTGTCGGCGTCGAACGTCGTGGTCGGCAAGAGCGGCTACCGCCACCAGCTGGTGAGCCAGCAGTCGGCGCGCTGCATCGCGGCCTACCTTTACACCTCGGCCGGGCGCGGCGAATCGTCCACCGACATGGCCTGGGACGGCCAGTCGCTGATCTACGAGAACGGCACGCTGCTGGCCGAATCGCAGCGCTTCCGCGACGATTCGCACCTCATCTACGCCGACGTCGACCTCGATCGCCTGTCGCAGGAACGCATGCACGCGACCACCTACGCGCAGTGCGCGCACCATCATGCCGACCAGGGCAAGGCCTTCCGCGTGGTGCGCTTCGCGCTGCCGCTGCCGGTGGACCGCACGCTGCCGCTGGCGCGGCTGGTCGAGCGCTTCCCTTATGTGCCGGCGGACCGCAGCCGCCGCGACGAACGCTGCACCGAGGTCTACAACATCCAGGTGCAGGCGCTGGTGCAGCGGCTTTCCGCCACCGCTATCCAGAAGGTCGTGATCGGGATTTCGGGCGGGCTCGATTCGACCCATGCGCTGCTGGTGTGCGCCAAGGCGATGGACCGCCTTGGCCTGCCGCGCACGAACATCCTCGCCTACACCATGCCGGGTTTCGCGACCAGCGAACGCACGTTGCAGCAGGCACGCGAGCTGATGCGCGTGGTCGGCTGCTCGGCGCACGAGATCGACATCCGCCCGAGCTGCATCCAGATGCTCAAGGATCTCGGCCACCCGTATGCGGAAGGGCGCAAGGAGTATGACGTCACCTTCGAGAACGTACAGGCCGGCGAGCGCACCAGCCACCTGTTCCGCCTCGCGAACCACCACAACGCCATCGTGATCGGCACCGGCGATTTGTCCGAGCTGGCGCTGGGATGGTGCACCTACGGCGTGGGCGACCACATGGCGCACTACAATGTGAACGCGAGCGTGCCGAAGACGCTGATCTCGCACCTGGTGCGCTGGGTGGCCGACACGCACCAGCTGGGCGAGGGCGGTTCCGAGGTGCTGATCGACGTGCTGGAAACCGAGATCAGTCCGGAGCTGGTGCCGGGCGACGCGGCCGACGGCAAGCCGGCGCAGATCACCGAGAACGTGATCGGGCCGTACGAGCTGCAGGACTTCACGCTGTACTACACGCTGCGCTACGGTTTCGCGCCGACCAAGGTTGCCTTTCTTGCTTACTGCGCGTGGAAGAACAGGAACGAAGGAGTGTGGCCGGACGATACGCACGCTGCGCGCAACCAGTACGACCTTGCGGCGATCAAGCGCAATATGAAGATCTTCATGTGGCGCTTCTTCAAGACCAGCCAGTTCAAGCGCTCGACGGTGCCGAACGGGCCGAAGGTCGGCAATGGGGGATCGCTGTCGCCGCGCGGCGACTGGCGCGCGCCCAGCGATTCGGAAGCTGCCGTGTGGCTGGCGGACCTGGATAATATTCCCGGCTAGGGATTCGATTTAAAACTGAAGGAGCACAGATGAAACAGATCACCGCCGTAATCAAGCCGTTCAAGCTGGACGAGGTGCGCGAGGCGCTGGCCGAGGTCAACGTCACCGGCCTGACCGTCACCGAGGTCAAGGGCTTCGGCCGCCAGAAAGGGCACACCGAGCTGTATCGCGGCGCGGAGTATGTGGTGGATTTCCTGCCCAAGGTGAAGATCGAGGTTGTGGTGGACGACGGGATCGTGGATCAGGCGGTCGATGCGATCATCAAGGCGGCACGCACGGGCAAGATCGGGGATGGGAAGATCTTTGTGCAGAATATCGAGCAGGTGATTCGTATCCGTACCGGCGAGACCGGGCCGGACGCGGTGTAACACCGTATAAGCCGTCGTTCCGGCGGAGGCCGGAACCCATAGAGCGCTCGAGTCGTCGAAAAGTATGGGCCACAGGCCGCGATGCTCAGCATGGGTCCCGGCCTTCGCCGGGACGACGTGCTTACGCTAATTTCGGTGATTGCGTTAGCGTCCCATCCGCAAATCAAAGCGCCACGTCACCAGCCGCAGTCCCGTAATGAACGCCGCGCTCGACCACAGCGCAAAATCGTACGGCAGGTGCACCGTCCGCATCGACAGGAACAGCCAGTTCCCCAGGAACGCGCAGATCGCATACGGCTTGCCGTCCCTGAATACCATCGGGATCTCGTTGCAGACGATATCGCGCATCACGCCGCCGAAGATCCCGGTGATCACGCCCATCATCGATGCGATAAACAGCGGCATGCCGGAGTCCAGCGCCGCCGACACGCCGGCGATCGAAAACAGGCCCAGCCCGATCGCATCCGCAATCACGATCAGCCGTTCCGACAAAATCTGGCGCAGGGTTTTCATCGCCGGCGTGGCGACCAGGGCCAGCACGAAGATCAGGATCGCGTACTCCTGGTGAATCACCCAAAACAGCGGCCGCTTGTCGAGCAGGATGTCGCGCAGCGTACCGCCGCCGAATGCGGTGATGAAGGCGACCGTGAAAACGCCGACGATGTCCATCCGCTTGCGGCGCGCTTCGATGAAACCCGAAAACGCGCCGACCAGGATTGCCATGATTTCGATGATGCGTATGAGTTGCAGGTGCATGCAGGCTGGCGAGGTATTGTTATTGTGGTGATCTTGCTAGACTAACATGACGCGGCTGTGTCGCGTAAGTACGTACGAAACCGTCGTTCCCGCGCAGGCGGGAACCCCATCTTGTGGGCGTAGCGATTGTGTGATCTGAAGTGGCAGCGCATGAGAAATGGGGTTCCCGCCTTCGCGGGAACGACGATAGCTCTCGGCCCCAAGGGCAGCGCATGAGAAATGGGATTCCCGCCTTCGCGGGAACGACGGCTAGAAGTCGACGAGCGCCGGCTTGAGGAGGACGATCAGCGCGCCGTGACCGCCGTCTTTTTTGCCGGCCACGCAGAAGGCGACCACTTCGGGCTTTTGCACCAGCCAGCTGTGCACCATCCCGCGCAGCACCGGTTCGCCCTTGGCCGAGCCGTAGCCGACGCCGTGGATCACGCGCACGCAGCGCACGCCGCGGCGCTCCATCCGGTGCAGGTAGTCGTTCAGGTATTCGCGGGCCTGGTCGCGGGTGTAGCCGTGCAGGTCGACTTCGTCCTGCACCGGCCAGTGGCGCTTGCGCATTTTCTTGAGCACGTCCGGGCCGACGCCGTCCTGCGCCCAGGCCAGCGACGGGTCCTCGTCCAGCAGGCCATCGACGTCGAACTGGTCCGACAGCATCGACTCGCGCAGCACCGCCGCGTCGTCCTCTTCCTGGGTGGCGTAGCTGCGTTTTTCGGCCAGCGGCCTGAGCGCCGGCGGAGGCGGGCGGTAGACGTAGCGGTCCGACTCCGGCATCTTCTTCACGTCCTTCATCGATGCCGAGAACTCGACGGCGCGCTCGCGGGCCAGGCGTTCGCGCTTCTCGCGCTCGGCCTGCTCGGCCGCGCGCTGGCGTTCGCCCTCCGCGAGCTTGTCGCGCAAGCCCTTGAGGTCGTGGAAGTCCTTGAAGCCCGCCATCGCCGCGCCTTACGCTTCCAGCGCCTCCAGGTAGCGCTGTGCGTCCAGCGCGGCCATGCAGCCGGTACCGGCGCTGGTGATGGCCTGGCGGTACACGTGGTCCTGCACGTCGCCGGCCGCGAACACGCCCGGCACGTTGGTGGCGGTGGCCATGCCCTCGGTGCCCGACCGGGTCTTGATGTAACCGTTGTGCATGTCGAGCTGGCCTTCGAAGATCGAGGTGTTCGGCTTGTGGCCGATCGCCACGAACAGGCCGTGCACGGTCAGCTGCTTGCTGCGCTCGCCGTCGGTCGACTTGATCTTCAGGCCGGTCACGCCGGAATCGTCGCCCACCACTTCGTCCAGCGTGCTGTTCAGCTCCAGCGCGATCTTGCCTTCGGCGACCTTGCCCATCAGGCGGTCCACCAGGATCGGCTCGGCGCGGAATTTGTCGCGGCGGTGGATCAGGGTGACTTTCGAGGCGATGTTCGACAGGTACAGCGCTTCCTCGACCGCGGTATTGCCGCCGCCGATGACCGCCACTTCCTGGTTACGGTAGAAGAAGCCGTCGCAGGTGGCGCAAGCCGACACGCCGCGGCCCATGAAGGCCTGCTCCGATTCCAGGCCGAGGTACTGAGCCGAGGCGCCGGTGCAGATGATGAGCGCGTCGCAGGTGAACTCGTGCGAATCGCCCAGCAGGCGGATCGGCTTCTCGTTGAGGAAGGTGGTGTGGATGTGGTCGAACACGATGTCCGTGTTGAAGCGCTCCGCGTGCTGCAGCAGGCGCTGCATCAGCTCCGGACCCTGCACCCCCATCGGGTCGCCAGGCCAGTTCTCGACGTCCGTCGTGGTCATCAGCTGGCCGCCTTGCTCGACGCCGGTCACCAGCATCGGCTTGAGGTTGGCGCGGGCGGCGTAGACGGCGGCGGCATAGCCTGCCGGGCCGGAACCAAGGATCAGGACTTTGGCGTGTTTTTTAGTGGTCATGGAGAGCGCTTCAGTGTGATGGTGATGAGGATACTTGGGGTCGTTCCGGGCCGACACAAGGGCCGAAATGCCACACGAGATTATAGCCGACGATGCAGAGCAGCATGAATCATGGGCCTGCGCGGCAATATATGCCGTAGAATGCGTCAATCTCTGGAAGGCAACATTTTCCGCGCATGGGCAAGAAAACATCTTCATCAATTAGCAACACCCGGAATGCCGACATCCGGCCGGCGCTGCCGAGCCGGCTGGTGCGCCTGCTGTCGGAAGCGCGCTGGATCGCGCTGGCGGTGGCGTTCGTCTACTTCGTGCTGATCCTGCTGTCGTACCACAAGGGCGACCCTGGCTGGTCGCACGCGAGCGTGGTGCCGAAAGTCGCCAACCTCGGCGGCAAGGCCGGCGCCTGGCTGGCGGACCTGATGCTGTTCATTTTCGGCTTCTCGGCCTGGTGGTGGTGCGTGTGCTTCCTGCGCCTGGTCTGGCGCGGCTATCGCCGGCTGGCCGACAAATTCATCCACGAACTTGAACCGGAGCCGGTGCACGAGCACGAGGCGGCGGTGCGCTGGATCGGCTTCGTGCTGCTGTTTGCCGGCAGCCTTGGCCTGGAGTACCTGCGTTTGTGGTCGCTGAAGGTGGAGCTGCCGCGCGCCCCGGGCGGCGTGCTGGGCCAGCTGATCGGCCACTCTGCCAACGTCGCTTTCGGTTTCACCGGATCGACCTTGCTGCTGCTGGCGATCTTCGCCCTGGGCTTCTCGCTGTTCTTCGAGGTGTCGTGGCTCGCCGTGGCCGAGAAAATCGGCGCCGCGATCGAGACCACGATCGACTGGTTCCGGCTGCGCTACGAAGACAGCATCGACCGCAAGCAGGGCGCCGTGGCGGCCGTGAAGCGCGACGAAGTGGTCGACAGCGAGCGTGCCAAATACGTGGAGAAGCATCCACCGCCGCCACCGCCGGTGCGCGCCGAGCCGAAGTTGGGCGATGGCCCCGCGCCGGCCGCCGCCCCGGCCCCCGCGATGCCGGCGCCCTCGCCATTCAAGATCGAGCCGGCCGTCACGGTCGTGCCGAAATCCGAGCGCGTCGAGAAGGAAAAACAGGCGGCGCTGTTCGAGCGTTTGCCGGGCGACTCGAAGCTGCCGGCACTCGGCCTGCTGGACGAACCGCCGGCCATGCAGGAGACCGTCGCGGTCGAGACCCTGGAATTCACCAGCCGCCTGATCGAGAAGAAGCTCTCGGATTTCGGCGTGGAGGCGAAGGTGATGGCAGCCTATCCGGGCCCGGTGGTGACGCGCTACGAGATCGAGCCTGCGACCGGCGTGAAGGGCAGCCAGATCGTCAACCTGGCGCGCGACCTGGCGCGTTCGCTGTCGCTGACCTCGATCCGCGTGGTCGAAACCATCCCCGGCAAGAACTACATGGCGCTGGAGCTGCCGAATCCGAAGCGCCAGATCGTGCGCCTGACCGAGATCCTCGGCTCCAAGATCTACAACGACAGCGCCTCCAGCCTGACCATCGCGCTGGGCAAGGACATCGCCGGCAAGCCGGTGATCGCCGACCTGGCCAAGATGCCGCACCTGCTGGTGGCGGGCACCACCGGCTCCGGCAAATCGGTGGGCATCAATGCCACCATCCTGTCGCTGCTGTACAAGGCCGACCCGGACGACGTGCGCCTGATCCTGATCGACCCGAAGATGCTGGAGATGTCGGTGTACGAGGGCATCCCGCACCTGCTGGCGCCGGTGGTCACCGACATGCGCCAGGCGGGCCACGCGCTGAACTGGGCCGTGAACGAGATGGAGCGCCGCTACAAGCTGATGTCCAAGCTGGGCGTGCGCAACCTGGCCGGCTACAACGCCAAGATCCTGGATGCGGCCAAGCGCGAGGAGCACATCCCCAACCCGTTCTCGCTGACGCCGGACGCGCCGGAACCGCTGGACAAGCTGCCCACCATCGTCATCATCATCGACGAATTGGCCGACCTGATGATGGTGGTCGGGAAGAAGGTCGAGGAACTGATCGCCCGTATCGCGCAGAAGGCGCGCGCGGCCGGCATCCACCTGATCCTCGCGACCCAGCGGCCGTCGGTGGACGTCATCACGGGCCTGATCAAGGCGAACATCCCGACCCGCATCGCGTTCCAGGTCTCGTCCAAGATCGACTCGCGTACCATCCTCGACCAGATGGGCGCCGAGACGCTGCTGGGCATGGGCGACATGCTGTACATGCCGCCGGGGACCGGCCTGCCGATTCGCGTGCACGGCGCCTTCGTCTCGGACGACGAAGTGCATCGAGTTGTAAAACATCTTCAGTCGACCGGCGAGCCGAATTACATTGAAGGCATCCTCGAAGGCGGCACGCTGGAAGAGGGCAATGCCGAGGGCTTGCCGGCGGCCGAAGGCGGCGGTGGCGAGTCCGACGCCCTGTACGACCAGGCGGTGGCGGTGGTGCTCAAGCACCGGCGCGCATCGATCTCGCTGGTGCAGCGCCACCTGCGCATCGGCTACAACCGCGCCGCACGCCTGCTGGAGCAGATGGAGCAGAGCGGCGTCGTATCGTCCATGCAGAGCAACGGCAACCGCGATATCCTCGTGCCGGCCACGAACGCCGAATAATCGCTATCAATCAGGTCGTCGTTCCCGCAGAGGCGGGAACCCCATTTTGCCAGGCATCAGGAACCCACATGAACATGAACAAGATTGGTCTCGCCGCCATGCTGCTCGCCGCAGCCGGCCTCGCACAAGCCAGCGCCCTCGACCAGTTCAAATCCTTCGTCGCCAATACCAAGAGCGCGCGCGGTGAATTCACCCAGCAGCAACTGCGCAAGGCGCCGAACAGCAAGGTCGCCACGGTCTCGTCCGGCACCTTCGTGTTCGCCCGTCCGGGCAAGTTCATCTGGGAGTATCAGAAGCCTTACGAGCAATTGCTCCAGGCTGATGGCGATCAGCTCTATATCTATGACAAGGACCTGAACCAGGTCACGATCAAGAAGCTGGGCAATGCGCTGGGCTCGTCGCCGGCGGCGATCCTGTTCGGCAGTAACGACCTGGAGAAGAACTTCAACCTGTCCGAAGGCGGCAGCCGCGACGGCCTGGAGTGGCTGACTGCCACGCCGAAGTCCAAGGACACGACCTTCGAGCAGATCGGTATCGGCCTGAAGGACGGCGCGCCGCAGGCGATGGAGCTGAAGGACAGCTTCGGCCAGACCTCGGTGCTGCACTTCAAGAACTTCCAGCGCAACCCGGCGCTGGGCGCGAATGCGTTCAAGTTCGAGATTCCGAAGGGCGCGGACGTGCTCAATCAGTAGACGCTGCTCCTCATGGCAAGAGTTTGAGGATCAGGCCGACGAGCAGGGCGGTTTGAATGAAGCTGGCAGCTACCACGACGGTGAGCACCCACCTCATCATGTCGCTCCGCAGTTTCTCGATCTCGATCCTCAGTTCGGCCTTTAGCTCTTTCACGGCTTGAGCAAGATCGTCTTTCGTCGCGTAATTCCCAGTCATGTGCTCATTTACAGAGCTGATCACTTCGGCAAGAACGGCGGCGTGCGCCCGCGCCTGAACCGAAGGCACTCCCGCTTCGACCAGCCGTTCCACCGCCTTTTGCGTATCGAAAAGCATTTCAGTCATCTCCCGCTCCTTTCATCATATACCTCAACCGATGACGGCGCGTTTGCGCGCGCTCCGATACGCGCTACCTCAATCGGCTACACTAGGCGCCTCGCACAACCATACCCTCGACTTTTCCGCCACCATGGATGACCTGTTCAAGACCGAGCCCTCGCCGCCACTGGCCGAGGCACTGCGCCCGCGCACGATCGATGAGGTGATCGGCCAGAGCCACCTGCTCGGTCCCGGCAAGCCGCTCAACCTGGTGTTCAAATCGGGCAAGCCGCATTCGATGATCCTGTGGGGGCCGCCGGGCGTGGGCAAGACCACGCTGGCGCGCCTCACCGCCAATGCCTTCGACTGCGAATTCATCCCGCTGTCGGCGGTGCTGTCGGGCGTGAAGGAAATCCGCGCCGCCATCGAGCAGGCGCAGCACTACACTTCGGCCGGCCGCCCGACCATCCTGTTCATCGACGAGATCCACCGCTTCAACAAGGCGCAGCAGGATGCGCTGCTGCCGCACGTCGAATCCGGCCTTGTCACGCTGATCGGCGCCACCACCGAGAACCCTTCATTCGAAGTCAATTCCGCGCTGCTGTCGCGCTCCCAGGTCTACGTGCTCAAGGCGCTGACCGACGAGGAGATGCGCCAGCTGCTGGCGCGGGCGCAGCACCGCGTGCTCGGCCACCTGCAATTCGACGAAGTGGCCGTGTCCACGCTGGTCGGCTACGCGGACGGCGATGCGCGCCGCTTCCTCAACCTGCTGGAACAGACCAAGACTTCGGCCGACGCCTCCGGCACCACCCACATCACGCGCGAATTCGTCGAGAACGCGCTGACGCTCAACGCGCGCCGCTTCGACAAGGGCGGCGACAATTTCTACGACCAGATCTCGGCGCTGCATAAATCGGTGCGCGGTTCGCACCCGGACGCCGCGCTGTACTGGCTGGTGCGCATGCTGGACGGCGGCGCCGATCCCAAATACCTGTCGCGCCGGATCGTGCGCATGGCCTGGGAAGACATCGGCATCGCCGACCCGCGCGCCATGCAGATGGCGAACGACGCCGCGCTCACCTTCGAGCGGCTAGGGTCGCCGGAAGGCGAGCTGGCGCTGGCGCAGGCCGTCATCTACCTGGCCATGGCGCCCAAGAGCAATGCCGGCTATAACGCCTACAACGAGGCGCGTGCTTTCGTGAAGCGCGACCGCTCGCGCGAGGTGCCGGTCCACCTGCGCAATGCGCCGACCCGGCTGATGAAGGAGCTGGGCTACGGCCACGAATACCGCTACGCCCACGACGAGCCGCACGCCTATGCGGCCGGCGAAACCTACCTCCCGGACGGCATCGCCGAACCCGGCTGGTACCGCCCGACCGACCGCGGGCTCGAAGGCAAGATCGGCGACAAGCTCAAGTGGCTGCGCGAGCTGGACGACGAGGCGCGCAAGGGCTGAGTTCGCAAAATTAACTATAAGTGACTTTGTTTTGGCGACTGTCGGTGGGTTTTTGTCGTATATTTACCGCTGAGATCGCCCGACCATTCCGAGTCGGCGCAGGAACACGGAAAGGTCCAGCCGACCATGCCTGTCCAGTCATTGCTCAGTACCCTGCGCGCCAACTGGTGGCGCGCCACGCCCAGCCAGATCCTGGAAATCTGGGCCGCCACTTCCTTCGACAAGCGCCACGGCACCGACACTAGCGGTTTTGCCGAGCTCGGCGAGTTGGACATTGCAAGCAGCAATAAGCGGCATGGCCAACGCTACCAACCGTCCCCGGTGTTCTCGCTTCGCAGATTGCTCAGGCGACTCGGCATCCAGCACGCCGGCACCAGTTTCGTCGACTACGGTTCCGGCAAGGGCCGAACGCTGCTCATTGCCGGCGATTTTCCGTTCCGGCGCGTGCTCGGTGTCGAGTTCAGCGAAGCCTTGCATCGCCAGGCGGAGCAAAACATCGCCCGCTATGCGCCGGCTCGCGCCGCCGAGGTCCGCTCGGTACATGCGGATGCGACCCAGTTCGAACTTCCAGACGGCGACCTGGTCTTATATTTCTTTAACCCGTTCACCAAGCCCGTGCTCGACATGGTTCTGGCCAATATCGTTGCCTCCGCCGCCGCGCTCCCGCGCAGGATCGTCCTTATTTATCTTTACCTCCCGGACGAAGCCTGGCTCGCTTCCCTGCCAGGATTCCGCCTGCGCGAACGCTGGCGCAAGTATCATGTGTTCGATTGCGATCCGCACCGGAGTCTGTCGTAAATACATCGCCAGAAAACCATTCCATCGTGCCTTCCTTGCATGTACCATTGTCCCTACGGCAAGCCGAATAGACGTACGAACACCGCCCGACATGGTCGGCTGCCTGCCTGGGGGACGTCATGGAACCACGACCGTATCTTGTCGAGGGCGACAGCGAAACGGCGCGCCTGTTGCGCGCCAAGGACTGGTCCGCAACGCGGCTCGGTCCCATGGAACAGTGGCCGCAGAGCTTGCGTACGTCGCTCAGCATCTGCGTGGCCTGCCGCTTCCCCATCCTCGTGTGGTGGGGCCCGGATCGCATCATGCTGTACAACGACGAGTACATCCCCGTCCTCGGCAGCAAGCACCCGGAGGCGATGGGCGGCGTCGGCAAGGAAGTGTGGGGCGACGTGTGGCCGGTGGTCGGTCCGATGCTCGACTCGGTCAACAGCAGCGGCCAGGCGGTCAAGGCCGAGGACCTGCTGCTCCTGATGAATCGCCACGGCTACGACGAGGAAGCCTACTTCTCCTTCAGCTATTCGCCGATCGCTGACGAATCCGGCGGCATCGGCGGCATCTTCACGCCGGTGATCGAAACCACCGAGAAGGTGATCGGCCACCGCCGCATCGACAAGCTGCGCACGCTGGCCAGCACGCCGCGCGCCAATAACCTGCTGGACGCCTGCAATTCCTTCGCCGCCGTGATGTCGGACGCCCGGGCCGACATGCCTTTCGGCCTGGTGTATGCGATCGATGCCGGCGGCGACGCCAGCCTGGCCTGCTCGTTCGGGCTGGAACAGGGCAGTGCGGCGGCGCCCGCATCGATCGGCGCCGGCAGCGCGGCCCCGTGGCCGGTGCGGGAGGCGGCGCGCAAGGCCGAAACGATGGTGGCGGGGCCTCCTCCTGACGCCGGCCTGCCGCGCGGCATGTGGGGCGCACCCTGCCGCCAGGCGGTGGTCACGCCGATCATGGTGCCCGGCCACGACCATGCGGTCGCGGTGCTGGTGTCCGGCGTCAGCCCGCACCGCGCGCTCGACGACGGCTACCTGTCCTTCTTCAAGCTGCTGGCGGACCAGCTCCGGACCGGCATCGGCGAGGCACTGGCCTACGAGGCCGAGCGCAAGCGAGTGGAGGCGCTGGCCGAGATCGACCGCGCCAAGACTTCCTTCTTCAGCAATGTCAGCCACGAGTTTCGTACTCCGCTCACCCTGATGCTCGGGCCGCTGCAGGAAGTGCTGGCCGATCCCGCGCTGGACAAGGACACCTGGCGCCACCTCGACCTCGTGCGGCGCAACGGCGTGCGCCTGCTCAAGCTGGTCAACGCGCTGCTCGAATTCTCGCGCCTCGAGGCCGGACGCATGGTGGCCGCGTTCGAGCCGGTCGAACTGGATGCGATCACGGTCGAACTGGCCGGCGTGTTCCGCTCGGCCGTCGAGCGCGCGGGACTGTCCTTCTCGGTCGAGTGCGAGCCGCTGCCGGAAGCCGTGTTCGTCGATCGCGCGATGTGGGAGAAAATCGTCCTCAACCTGCTGTCGAACGCTTTCAAGTTCACCTTCGAAGGCGGCATCACGCTACTTCTGCGCGAACGCGGCGGCCGCGCCGAGCTGTCCGTCAGCGACACTGGCGGCGGCATCGATGCCGCCAACCTGCAGCGCGTATTCGAACGCTTCCACCGGGTCGAGGGCGCGCGTTCGCGTTCGCACGAAGGCAGCGGCATCGGCCTGGCGCTGGTGCGCGACCTGGTGCGGATGCACGGTGGCGAGGTCGCAATCGAGAGCCGGCTCGGGCACGGCACCACCGTCACCGTCACACTGCCGCTGGGCCACGCGCACCTGCCCCAGGACCAGGTCGCGCACGCGCCGGCGCAGCAGCCGTCCGACAGCTTGGTCGAGGCCTATGTCGAGGAGGCCGACCTGTGGCTGTCCGCCGGCGGCTCGGCGGCCCCGCCGCACGCGTCTGTGCAAGCGCGGCGCGGCACTGTCTTCGTGGTCGACGACAATGCCGACATGCGCGACTACCTCATGCGCTTGCTGGCGCCGCTGCACGTGGTGCGCGGATTCACGCACGGCCGCGAGATGCTCGACGCCGCCCGCAGCTGGCGCCCGGACCTGGTGGTGTCGGACGTGATGATGCCGGTGATGGGCGGCTACGAGATGCTGGCCGCGCTGCGCCAGGACGGCGATCTGTCCGGAGTGCCGGTGCTGTTGCTGTCGGCGCGCGCCGGCGAGGACGAGCGCATCGCGGCCGAGCGCGCCGGCGCCGACGGCTATATGGAAAAGCCGTTCTCCAGCCGCGAGCTGCTGGCCAAGGTCGACGCGCTGCTGCTGCGGGGGCGCCTGCATGACATCGAAGCGGCCCACACACGCCGCATGAACGCGGTGCTGGAGCAGGTGCCGGCGCCGATCGCGCTGCTGCGCGGTCCCGACCACGTGTACGAGCTGGCCAATCCCGAATACCGCAAGCTGGTCGGCGAACGCGACCTGCTGCACCGGCCGGTGCACGAGGCCTTGCCGGAACTGTCGGCCGAAATCCTCGGCCTGCTCGATCATGCCTACGAGACCGGCGAGACCTACCTCGGCCGGGGCGTGCGCGTGGACCTCGTGCGCGGCGAACCGCCGCTGCCGGAAGAATGCTATTTCGACGTGGTGTACCAGCCGACCCGCGATGCGGCCAGCCGCATCGACGGTATCGCCGTGGTCGCGTTCGAGGTGACCGAGGCGGTCCTCGCCACCCGCATGGCGGAGGCGGCCAACCGTTCCAAGGATGAATTTTTGGCGATGCTGGGACACGAACTGCGCAATCCGCTGGCGCCGATCATGAGCGCGCTGGAGGTGATGCGGCTGCGCGGCGTCGACAACCTGCGCCGCGAGCACGGTATCATCGAGCGCCAGGCGCGCCACCTGGTTGGGCTGGTCGACGACCTGCTCGACGTCGCGCGCGTGGCCGAAGGCAAGATCGTCCTGCGGCGCGAATGGGCCGAGCTGCACGAAGTGGTCGCGCTGGCGGTCGAGACCACCGCGCCGCTGCTGGAGGAGCGCAGCCACCCGCTGCGGCTCGACCTTCCGCGCGAGGGGCTGGCGCTGTATGTCGACCGCCAGCGCATGAGCCAGGTGGTCGCCAACCTGCTGACCAACGCCGCCAAATACAGCGACCGCGGCAGCCCGATCCGGATCGCCGGCCGCCGCGACGGCGACGACATCGTGCTGGAGGTGCACGACCGCGGACAGGGCATCGCGCCCGACCTGCTGCCGCGCGTGTTCGAGATGTTCTACCAGAACCCGCAGAACCTGGCCCGCTCGCGTGGCGGCCTGGGGCTGGGCCTGACCATCGTGCGCAGCCTCGCCGAGCTGCACGGCGGATCCGTAGCCGCCGCCAGCGAAGGGCGCGGCAGCGGTTCCGTGTTCACCGTGCGCCTGCCGGCCGCCGGCGCCATGGCGCAGGAGGTGCCGGGCGCAGGCGGCGGCGCCGCCGCGCCGGCCGAAGCGGGCATTCGCATCCTCGTGGTGGACGACAATGTGGACGCGGCCACGACGCTGGCCGAACTGCTGCGCGCCTACGGCCACGAGGTCGAGACGGCGTTCGACGCGCCGACCGCGCTGGACAAGCTGCGCTGCTTCTGGCCCTCGCTCGCCATCCTCGACATCGGCCTGCCGGGCATGGACGGCTACGCACTGGCGGCGCGCATGCGCGAGCTGGCGGTGGGGCAGCCGCTGCGCCTGGTGGCGCTGACGGGCTACGGCCAGGCCGACGACCGCGCCCGTGCGCTGGCGGCCGGCTTCGACCGGCACATGACCAAGCCGGTGGACTTCGACCTGCTGCTGGCCGTCGTGGCCGAGCCCGGCGGGGCGCGGGAAGGGCTTGCGCAGACGCAGTAGGGACAGGCTTGATGCGGGCTTTTTGCAGTTCGTCCCGCATTTTGAGCGCTTCGTCGCAAGCCGGTGGCCGCGGCGGAAGTGGGTGGGTAAAGTACAACCATACCGAACCACTTCTACGCCAAGGAGCACATCATGAAAGTCCGTAAAAACCTCGAAGCCGTCTTCCTCGCCGTTGCGTTTGTCGCCGTCCCGGTCAGCTTCGCAGCAGAGAAAGTGCAGGACCTGCACGCCGCCAAGGCAGCCAGGATCGCCGCCGCCGCCGCCGAGGCGAACGTGCCGGTGGTCGTCGTCACCGGCCACCGCCTGAGCGCCGCCGAGAAGCTCGCCCTGAACTGAGTGCAGGTCGAGCGAGGGACAGGGAGCTAGCCCTTGTCGATTCTCGCCTGAGTTTTTCCGTCGGCTTGGTACAATTGCGGTTTCGACACAGACCCGCCAACCCGACAATGATCGACATTCAACTTCTCCGCAAAGACATCGACAACGTCGCAGCCCGCCTTGCCACCCGCAAGTTCCAGCTGGACGTCGCAGGGTTCAATGCCCTGGAAGCCGAGCGCAAGGCCATCCAGACCCGTACCGAAGAGCTGCAGGGCAAGCGCAACGCGCTGTCCAAGCAAATCGGCATGCTCAAGGGCAAAGGCGAAGACACCACGGCCGTGATGGCGGAAGTGGCCGGCCTGGGCGATGAACTGAAAGCCAACGAAGTGCGCCTTGCCGAAGTGCAGGAAAAAGTCGCGCGCTTCATGGAAAACATCCCGAACCTGCCGCACGAATCGGTGCCGGTGGGCCACGACGAAACCGGCAACGTCGAGGTACGCAAATTCGGCACGCCGACCAGCTTCGATTTCGAGGTCAAGGACCACGTCGACATCGGCGACAAGCTGGGCCTGGACTTCGACAGCGCGACCAAGCTGACCGGCTCGCGCTTCTCGGTGATGAAAGGCGGCATCGCGCGCCTGCACCGTGCGCTGGCCCAGTACATGCTCGAC